>NZ_VLKF01000001.1:4211035-4511824 GCF_007994135.1 Modestobacter roseus | reverse complement strand
CGCTGGGCAGGTCCGGACGACGAAGCCCGCCGGCAGCGACGGCGCGGCGACGGCCCGCCCGGGTGCTGCCCACCAGCGTGGCCGTCACCAGGAGGGCGAGCACCAGCAGTGCGCGCGGCAGCTGCCAGGTGCGCGCGGGCGACGACGTGGTGCGGCTGCGCTGGTTCCCCGGCCCACCCGGCAGAGGCAACCAGAGGCGACGACCCGGAGCGCGCGCCCCACGACCCGCCGCCCTCCGCCACACAGCGTGTCGGGGTCCTGACGGAGCACTGCGCGCGGGCCCGTCCCGGGAACGCAACAGGCCGGGCCCCTGACGGGACCCGGCCTGGGTGGTGGAGCTGAGGGGATTTGAACCCCTGACCCCCTCGATGCGAACGAGGTGCGCTACCGGTCTGCGCCACAGCCCCGTGGTGCGGGAACGAGGTTACCTGCCCGCTCCCGCCGGCGCTGCCACGGGGGCGGCGCCGGCGGGTCGCTCAGCCGTTGGCGACGCGGCGCGGCTGGTAGACGTCGACGTCGGCGAAGCCGATGTCGTCGTCGTCGAGGCCCACGACGGCGCTGTGCTGCCAGCCGGCGGGCGCGGGGGTCCGGGCGGCGACGACGCGGCCGGGGCGCAGCGGGTGCACCGGCGCCAGCGGCACGCTCGGGTGCTGCGCCGCCGGCGCCTGGACCGGCACGACCGGGCGGGCGTCGTCCCAGCCGGGGCGGACGGGCGCTCGGTGGCGGCGGCGCGCGGCGCGGGCCGGCGCACCGGACGGTGGGCGGCGGCGCGGGCGGCCCGGCGGGCCGCCGCACGGCGCTCCCGCTGGGCGGCGGCGCGGGTCACCATCAGGTAGCCGACGACGGCGACGTCGAGCAGCACCTGCGGGGCCCACATCCAGCTGCGCCAGGCCACCGCGCCGACGAGGGCCAGCAGGGCGAGCGCGACCAGGCCGGCCAGCGTGCGCCGGCGCACCGCGTGCACGTCGACCTGCAGCTCACCGCTGCTGCGCAGCTGGGCGCGGTCGATCGACACCCGCTCGGTCTCGGCGTGGACCACCGGGTCCACCGTCCGCCGCCGCTGGAGAGTGCGCCCCGAGTCGGGAGCCGCCGTCCTGCTGGAGCCGTCGCCCCGGGTGACCACCATCGGCACCAGGACCACGAACCACAACACGACGAGAGCGGCCAGCAGTACGCCTGATCCCATCACGAACACCCCGATCCATCCCTGGCACCACGATCCGACCCCGATCCCTGGGGCCACACGAGTCACATCAGTCACTCGCGGAGTCAAGGTAAGGCTGCGGTCTGCCGATGAAGGGGACGTTCACCGGTGTGTCGGCGCGATGCCGGTCCACACCGGCGTGTCGGCGTCCTCCCCCGGTCTCGGAGCGGTAACGGCCCGTACCCAGTTGATCACCGTCGGTCGACTCAGTCCGGGACCCGGGCCCGCCACCGGTGGAACACCCCACCGGGTGAGTCCTCGGCCAGCAGCGCGTAGGCCAGGTGGTCCCGCCAGGCGCCGTCGATGTCCAGGTAGCCGCGCAGCAGCCCCTCCTGGCGGAAGCCCAGCCGCTCCACCAGCCGGCGGCTGGGCCGGTTCTCCGGCCGGATGTCCGCCTGCAGCCGGTGGAGCCCCACCGGGCCGAACGCGTGGTCGCAGACCAGCGCCACCGCCAGCGAGGTGACCCCTGCCCGGCCACCGAGCGGTCGACCCAGTAGCCCAGGTGCCCCGACCGCAGGGCGCCGCGCACGATGTTGTCGACGGTCACCTGCCCGACCAGCCGGCCCTGCCAGCGGATGGCGAACGGCAGCGAGCCACCCGTCCGCGCCCGCCGGTCGGAGATCCGCCGCATCGCGCGGTACGCCGCCGGGGTGTGCCGCTGCGACCACGGCAGCTCGGAGGTGGGCTCCCACGGGGTCAGCCACTGCTCGTTGTCCAGCCGCAACCGGGACCAGGCGGCCGCGTCGGAGCGCTGCAGGGGGTGCAGCTCGACGGCACCCCACGCCAGCCGGGCCGGCCACCCCGGGTGCGGGGACGCGTCCAGCTCAGCCGCCCAGCAGCATGGGCATGACGGTGACCAGCCCGCCGGCCGCGACCTCGGTGACGTCCTCGTCGACGACGATCAGGCAGTTGGCCTTGGCCATCCGGGCGAGCATCGCCTGGTCGCCGTCGCCGATCGGCTCGACCACGTACCCGCCGTCGGGGTGGCGCATCACCTGGCCGTGCAGGTACTGGCGGTAGCCCAGCGGGGAGAGCAGCTGCTGCGCCGACACGGCCTGCACGGTGCGGCGGAACAGCTGCCGCTTGCCCAGCATCAGCCGGATCGCCGGGCGCACGAACACCTCGAAGGCGACCAGCGCGGCCACCGGCTCCCCCGGCACGCAGATCACCGGGACCTGGTTGGGGCCGAGCTTGCCGAAGGCGTGCACCGGGCCCGGGTGCATCGCGACCTGGGTGAAGGTGAGCCCACCGAGCTCGTCCAGCGCCTCCTGCAGCAGGTCGGGGCCGGCGTTGGCGAAGGTGCCGGCGATCAGCACGACGTCGCTGCGCAGGGTCTGCCCCTCGATCAGCTCCACCATCCGGCGCCGGTCCGGCGGCAGGATGCCGGCCCGGTAGGCCTCGGCGCCGGCGTCGCGGGCCGCGGCGGCCAGGGCGTAGCTGTTGACGTCGACGACCCGGCCCGGCGCCGGCGGGGTGCCCACGTCGACCAGCTCGTCACCGGCGGAGAGCACGGAGATCCGGGGGCGCGGCCGCACCGCGACCCGCTCCCGCCCGACGGCGGCGAGCAGGCTGATCTGCGCGGGGCCGATCGGGGTGCCGACCTGGACCGCGACGTCGCCGGGGGCGACGTCGTCGCCGACCCGGCGCACGTAGCTGCCCGGCGCCAGGGCGGCGAAGACCCGCACCCGGGCGACGCCCTGGTCGGTCCAGGCGGCGGGGACGACGACGTCGGCCCCGGCGGGGAGCATGGCCCCCACCGCGACCCGCACCGCGAGCCCGGCGGAGATCCCCGGCGCGCCGGTCGACCCGGCCTCGGTGTCCCCGACGACGGCGAGGTCGACCGGCTCCTCCACGGTGGCGGCGGTGACGTCCACCGACCGCACGGCGTACCCGTCGAGGCCGGCCTGGTCGAACGCCGGCAGCGCCAGTTCGCTGGTCACCAGCTCGGCGCAGAGCAGCCCCTGGGCGTCGAGCACGGCCAGCTCGATCGGGTCGGGCTGCGGCACGGCACCGAGGACGACGTCCAGGTGGTGCTCCACGGTGCGCAGCCGCACCCCGGAGACGTCCACCGAGCCGGTGTCGGCCTGCGGGTCGGGGGTGCGATCGCCGGTGGCGACCGCCGGGGAGGGCACCCGGTCGGAGGCGAACGCCGACCGGTCGACCTGCACGGTGTCCCGGCCCAGCGGTCGCGGACCGCTGCCGGGGTCGATCAACTGGGTGTCCCGCGGGGTGGGCACGCCCACCACCGCCGGGTCGGTCCCGCTCGCTTCCCGGGTCCCGGTGGCCAGCCAGCCCCGGGTGTCGTCCTCGCTCATCCCCACCACCGTCGTCCGACCGTCGTCGGTCATCTCCGCCGGCCGGGGTGCCCGGCCGGGCCGCCGTTCGACGGACCTGGCCCCCGATGGTGCCCCCTGGAGGGTCCGGTCAGGCGGGCGACGCGCCCTCGGCGGGCAGGTCGGCGACGAACTCACGCAGCCAGGGGCCGAACGCGGGGCCGAGGTCCTCGCGCTCGGAGGCGAGCCGGACCACGGCCTTCAGGTAGTCGAGCTTGTCACCGGTGTCGTAGCGGCGGCCGGAGAAGACCACGCCGTGCACCGGCACGCCGTCGTCGACCAGCTTGAGCAGCGCGTCGGTCAGCTGGATCTCCCCGCCGCGGCCGGGCGGGGTGTCGCGGATGGCCGGGAAGACCTCCGGCGGGAGGACGTAGCGGCCGATGATCGCCAGCGAGCTGGGCGCCTCGTCGGCCGGGGGCTTCTCCACCATGCCGGTCACCCGGAAGACCGGGTCGCCGGCGGCGTCGCCGGAGACGTGCGCGTCCTCGACGGCGACCGCGCCGTACTTGGAGATGTTGTCCGCGCCGACGTCGAGCAGCGCGATCACCGCACCGCCGTGCTCGGCCTGGACGGCGATCATCTGCTCCAGCAGGTGGTCGCGGGCGTCGATGATGTCGTCACCCAGGAGCACGGCGAACGGCTCGTCCCCGACGAAACCGTCGGCCTGCAGGACGGCGTGCCCCAGGCCCAGGGCCTCGCCCTGCCGGACGAAGAACACCTGGGCGACGTCGGTGGACTCGGCGACGGCGTCGAGCCGGCCCTGGTCGCCCTTGGCCTCCAGCGCCGTCTCCAGCTCCGGGGTGCGGTCGAAGTGGTCCTCGATGGCGCCCTTGTTGCGGCCGGTGACCATGAGCACCTGGCCCAGGCCGGCGCGGGCCGCCTCCTCGACGATGTACTGGACCGCCGGGCGGTCGACGACCGGGAGCAGTTCCTTGGGCACCGACTTGGTCGCGGGCAGGAACCGGGTCCCCATCCCGGCGACCGGGATGACGGCCTTCGTCGTGGTCGGGCGCTCGGCAGGCTGGCTCGGCATGCGGGCCACCCTAGCCAGCCCGCGCGGGTGGTCGACTCCCCCGAGGTGGTGAAGCAGCAGGCGACGCCGCGCACACCCGCACCGGGCACCGCCGTCCTTCCCCCCGGAGGTGCAGGACCCAACGACGTGAGAGAAGGTGACCTCCGTCTCCGGGCGTCCGACCGGCGAGACGACGTCCTGGAGGTCACGTGTCACCCGAGATCATCTCGATCATCGCGCTGGTGGTGATCTTCGCGATCGCCACCGTGCTGCCCATCAACATGGGCGCGCTGGCCTTCGTGGCCGCCTTCCTGGTCGGCACCCTGGCGGTGGGGATGAGCACCGACGACATCGTCGCCGGCTTCCCCGCCGAGCTGGTGCTGACCCTGATCGGCGTCACCTACCTGTTCGCCATCGCGCAGAACAACGGCACCGTCGACCTGCTGGTCCGCGGTGCCGTGCGCCTGGTCGGCGGGTACATCGCACTGATCCCGTGGGTGATGTTCGCCGTCACCGCGGTGCTCACCGCGATCGGCGCGCTCTCCCCCGCCGCGGTCGCGATCATCGCCCCGATCGCGCTGGGCTTCGCCTCCCGCTACGGGATCAACCCGCTGCTGATGGGCATGATGGTCGTGCACGGCGCCCAGGGTGGCGGCTTCTCCCCGATCAGCGTCTACGGGGTGACCGTCAACGGCGTCGTCGAGCAGAACGACCTGCCGAGCAGCCCGCTCACCGTCTTCCTGGGCAGCCTGTTCTTCAACATCGCGATCGCGCTGGTGCTGTTCTTCGTGCTGGGCGGCCGCGGCCTGATCGGCCGGCGGGTCACCGACGCGGGCCGGGGTGTCGCAGCCGACGACCACCCGGACGACGTCGAGGTCAGCGGCCACGGTGCCGCGACCGGGCCGGGCGTCGGCCCGGACACCGCGAGCCCGGGCGGGGTGGCCACGAGCACGGTGGACACCGCCACCGCCACGACCACCCGGGTCACGCCCGAGCAGGTGCTCACCCTGATCGGGCTGGTCACCCTCGCCGTCCTCGCGCTGGCCTTCGACCTGGACATCGGCTTCGTGTCCATCACCATCGCCACCGTGCTGGCGCTGTTCTCCGCCGCCCGGCACAAGGGCGCGGTCTCCCAGATCAGCTGGTCGACGGTGCTGCTCATCGGCGGCGTGCTGACCTTCGTCTTCGTGCTGCAGGAGGCCGGCACCATCGACTACGTCGGGGAGGCCGTGACCGGTCTGGGCAGCCCGCTGCTGGTCGCGCTGCTGCTGGCCTACATCGGCGGCGTGGTCTCGGCGTTCGCGTCCTCCACCGCGATCATCGGGGTGGCGATCGCCCTGGCCGTGCCGTTCCTGATGAGCGGGCAGATCGGCGCCGTCGGCGTGGTGGTCGCCCTGTCGGTGGCCTCGACCATCGTCGACGTCAGCCCGTTCTCCACCAACGGCGCGCTCGTGCTGGCCAACGCGCAGGACGTCGACCGCGACCGGTTCTACAAGCAGATGCTGGGCTACTCGGGGATCGTCGTCGTCGCCGGGCCGCTGCTGGCGTGGCTGGTCTTCGTCGTGCCGGGCTGGCTGTGAACCACCCTGAGAGAGGAACGACCGTGAGCGGAGCACTGGACGGCGTCCTCGTCGTCGACCTGACCCGGGCGCTGGCCGGGCCGCACGCCGGGATGATGCTCGGCGACCTGGGCGCCCGGGTGATCAAGGTGGAGAACCCCGGCAGCGGGGACGACAGCCGCGGCTGGGGGCCGCCGTTCGTGGAGACGGCCCAAGGGCGGGAGTCCACCTACTTCTTCTCCGCGAACCGGAACAAGGAGTCGATCGCCCTCGACCTCAAGGACGACGCGGACAAGGCGGTGCTCACCGAGCTGCTGCGCCGCGCCGACGTGCTGCTGGAGAACTTCCGGCCCGGCACGCTGGCCCGCCTCGGCTTCGGCACCGACGTGCTCGCCGAGCTGAACCCGCGGCTGGTGCAGCTGTCGATCAGCGGCTTCGGGCACGACGGCCCGGAGGGGCAGCGGGCCGGCTACGACCAGATCGCCCAGGGCGAGGCCGGGCTGATGTCGCTGACCGGCGCGGGCCCGGACGACCCGCAGAAGGTGGGCGTGCCGATCGGTGACCTGCTGGCCGGCATGTACGGCGCCTACGGCGTGCTCGCCGCGCTGTACGAGCGGGAGCGCACCGGCCGCGGCCAGGTGGTGCGCACCTCGCTGCTCGCCTCGGTCGTCGGGGTGCACGCCTTCCAGGGCACGGCGCACACGGTGGCCGGCCGGGTGCCCCGCGCCCAGGGCAACCACCACCCCTCGATCGCCCCGTACGGCCTCTTCCGCTGCGCCGGGGGCAGCGTGCAGCTGTCCTGCGGCAGCGAGGGCCTGTGGCGCCGGCTGTGCAACGAGTTCGGGCTGGACCCCGCAGCGCCGCGCATGGCCACGAACGGTGAGCGGGTCGAGCACCGCGCGCAGGTGATCGAGCTGCTGGAGGGCGCGTTCGCCGAGATCCCCGCGCCCGAGCTGCTGGCCCGGCTGGACGCCGCGGGCGTGCCGGCGGGGAAGGTGCGCACCCTGGACGAGGTCTACGCCTGGGACCAGGTGGCGTCCCAGGGGCTGAAGGTCACCGTCGAGCACGCGACCGCCGGGGAGCTCACGCTGCCCGGCCCGCCGCTGCGGTTCTTCGCCCCCGGGCCGGACGGCGAGACCGAGACGACCCGGCGCGACCACGCGGCTCCCCCGGTGCTCGGCGCCGACGGCGACGCGATCCGGGCGGAGCTGGGCCTGCCGTGACCCGGCTGGACGCCCGCGCGCTGCGCGACCTGGTGCTGGACGCCGGGTCGTGGCGCAGCTGGGACACCCCGGTGCCGCCGCGGCAGGTGGACGACGACTACGCCCGTGAGCTGGCCCGGGCCACCGAGCGCACCGGTCAGGACGAGGCGGTGGTGACCGGGGAGGGGCTGCTGCGCGGCCGGCGGGTGGCCGTCGTCGCCGGCGAGTTCGGCTTCCTGGCCGGCTCGATCGGCGTGGCCACCGCCGAGCGGCTGATGACCGCCGTGGAGCGGGCCACCGCCGAGGGCCTGCCGCTGCTGGCCGCCCCGGTGTCCGGGGGCACCCGGATGCAGGAGGGGACGGTCGCCTTCCTGCAGATGATCGGCATCACCCAGGCGATCGCCCGGCACAAGGAGGCCGGGCTGCCGTACCTGGTCTACCTGCGCGACCCCACCTTCGGCGGGGTGCTCGCCTCCTGGGGCTCCCTGGGTCACGTCACGATCGCCGAGCCCGGTGCGGCCATCGGCTTCCTCGGGCCGCGGGTGTTCTCCGCGCTCTACGACGAGCCGTTCCCCGAGGGCGTGCAGACCTCGGAGAACCTCGCCGAGCACGGCGTCATCGACGGCGTCGTGCCGCACGCGGAGGTCGCCGAGGTGGCCGACCGGGCGCTGCGCGTGCTGGCCGCCCGGGAGACCTGGCACCGCGGTGCGGCCGTCGAGGGCACGGTCGACGGCGACGGCACCGACGCCGACGACCCCGAGGACGGCCGGACGGCGTGGCAGGTGGTCACCGCCTCCCGGCGCACCGACCGGCCCGGCGTGCGGCAGCTGCTGCGCACCGCGGCCACCGACGTCGTCGCACTGTCGGGCACCGGGGCCGGGGAGAAGGACCCGGGGCTGCTGCTGGCGCTGGCCCGCTTCGGCGGCGCCCCCTGCGTGGTGCTCGGGCAGGACCGGCGGGGTCAGTCGCTGACCGCGCCGCTGGGGCCGGCGGCGCTGCGGGAGGCCCGGCGGGGCATGCGGCTGGCCGCCGAGCTGCGCCTGCCGCTGCTCACCCTGATCGACACCCCCGGGGCGGCGCTGTCCGCGGCGGCCGAGGAGGGCGGGCTGGCCGGGGAGATCGCCCGCTGCCTGCAGGACCTGGTGGTGCTCTCCGCGCCCACGCTCACCGTGCTGCTCGGCCAGGGCACCGGCGGTGGCGCGCTGGCCCTCGTGCCGGCCGACCGGGTGCTGGCGACGGCGAACGGCTGGCTCGGGCCGCTGCCGCCCGAGGGCGCCTCGGCGATCGTGCACCGCACCGTCGACCGGGCCGACGAGCTGGCCGCGTCGCAGGGCGTGCGCGCCACCGACCTGTGGCGCGCCGGGATCGTCGACCGGGTGGTGCCCGAGCGCCCGGACGCCGCCGACGAGCCGGAGGAGTTCTGCCGCCGGCTGGGTCGGGTGCTCGCCGAGGAGCTCGCCGGGCTGCTGGGCCGCGACGACGTGGAGCGGATGCGCAGCCGCACCCGCCGGTACCGCCACCTCGGCCGCTGACGCCGGTCGCCGGGCTTTGATCAGGTGACCTGATCAAAGGGTGTCCTCCCGCACCAACGTTGGTGCGGGAGGACACCCATTGGTGCAGGGGGACGGCGCCCGTTCGTCGTACCGCAGGAGCACGATCACCGCGTGGACCAGCGACCGATCCGCCGGATCAAGCCCGACCGCACCGCGCTGCCTCCCGCCGAGCAGCGGTCCCGCTGGCCGCTGACGGTGCCGGCGGTGGCCCAGCTGGTCGACGAGGGGCTCGAACTGCCCGCCGGGGCGCTGGTGCTGGTCGGGGAGAACGGGTCGGGCAAGTCGACGGTGATGGAGCTGCTGGCCGTGACGCTGGGGCTCAACCCGGAGGGCGGCTCGGCCAACGTCCGGCACCGCACCCGGGCCAGCGAGCCGGAGTCCCTCGGCCTGGTGGTCGAGCGCAGCCCCGGCGCCTCCCGCTGGGGCTACTTCCTGCGCGACGAGACGCTGCACGGCCTGTACAGCTACCTGGAGTCGGTCGGCGGGGACCGCACCTTCCACGAGCTGTCCCACGGCGAGGCGTTCCTCGAGGTGCTCACCAGCCGGGCGACCGGGAAGGGCGTCTACCTGCTCGACGAGCCGGACGCCGGGCTGTCCTTCGGCGGCAGCCTGGCGCTGGTCTCCCACCTGCTCGCACTGGTGGACCGGGGCGCCCAGGTGGTCATCGCCACCCACTCCCCCGTCGTGGCCGCGCTGCCGGGCGCCACGCTGCTGGAGGTGGGCGAGTGGGGGCTGCGGCCGGCGGTGTGGTCGGACCTGGAGCTCACCGAGAGCTGGCGGCAGTTCCTCGCCGGCCCCGAGGCCTACCTCCGCCACCTGCGCTGACCCCCGTGTGACGCGGCGCACTCTCCCGCTCCGGGTGTCCGGCGTGGACGGAGCGGCCTCGCGCAGCGCATCATTGGCAGTCGCCGGGGCCGAGTGCCAGCCCGGCCACGAGACGAGGAGCTCACAGCACCGTGCCCACCTACCAGTACGTCTGCACCAACCCCGAGGTCAAGCACGAGTTCGAGCGCGTGCAGTCCTTCAGTGACCCCGCGGTCAGCACCTGCCCCGAGTGCGGGGCGCCGGTGCGCAAGGTCTACGGCTCGGTCGGCGTCGTGTTCAAGGGCTCGGGCTTCTACCGGACCGACAGCCGCAGCGGCAGCAGCGGCAAGGACGGCGGGAGCAGCAGCTCCACGAGCACCTCGACGGCGAAGAGCGGCGACTCCAGCTCCTCCAGCAGCTCCAGCGGCTCCACGACGCCGAGCACCACCACCTCCGGTTCGGGCAGCAAGGCCGCCAGCTGAGCTGACCGGGCCGGTTCCCGCCGCCCGTCGTCCACAGCGGACCGCCCGGTCCACAGTCTCGCGCCGACCGGCGACGCCCGGCCCAGTCGGCGCGACGCTGGGCAGGTGATCCGCCTCCGCCACCCGCGCTCCCCCGTCCACCTGCTCCGTCAGGTGGCCGCCGCCTCGCTCGCCGGGCTGGCGCTGGTGCTGGCCCTCCGCCCGGCACCGTCGCCCCCGGCCGGCCCGGTCACCGTGCCGGTCGTGGTGGCCGCGGTCGACCTGCCGGCCGGCGCGGTGCTGACCGACGGCGAGCTCGCCGTCGCCCGGCTGCCCGAGACCGCGGCGCCCGCCGGGGCCACCGCTGAACCGGACGAGCTGACCGGGCAGGTGCTGGCGTCCCCGGTGCGCGCCGGGGAACCCGTCACCGATGTCCGGCTGATCGGGCCCGGCCTGTGGTCGGCGACCCCCGACGGCCAGGTCGCCGCCCCGGTGCGGCTCGCCGACCTCGCGGTCGCCACCCTGCTCCGCCCCGGCGACCGGGTCGACGTGCTGTCCGCCGCCGCCGACGACGGCGCCGAGCCCTCGGTCGAGGTCGTCGCCGCCGACGCGCTCGTCCTCACCACCCCGCCCCCGGCCCGAGACGGACCGCTGACGAGCGACGCCGGGCTGCTGGTGCTCGCCGTCGACCCCGACACGGCCGCCGGACTCGCCGCTGCCGCGGCCACCGGCACGCTCACCGTTACCCTCGGCCGGCCGTGACCGCGGGGCCGCCGCGGGCGCCCCGCCCGACCGAGGGGTGCACCGATGCTGAGGGGCTTCAAGGACTTCCTGCTGCGTGGGAACGTCGTCGACCTGGCCGTCGCGGTGGTGATCGGCACCGCGTTCACCGCGGTGGTCACGTCGTTCACCGAGTCGTTCCTGCGACCGCTGATCGGGCTGATCGGTGGCGGCGGCGTCCAGGGCGGCACGGTCGAGATCGACGGTCAGGACTTCACCTGGGGCGCCTTCGTCAACCAGGTGATCACGTTCGTGCTGACCGCCGCGGTCATCTACTTCGTGGTGGTGCTGCCGATGAAGCGGCTCTTCCAGAAGCGGGCGCGTGGCGAGGAGACCGGTCCGGTCCTGCCGACCCAGGTCGAGCTGCTCACCGAGATCCGCGACCTGCTGCGCACGCAGCAGGGCACCGACACCACCAGGCTGCCCGACAGCCACTGAGCTTCAGTCGCTGCCCCAGTGCGGCGGGCGGTCCTCCAGGTAGCGGCGGTCGGCGTCGTCGGGGTCGGTCAGCCGCTCACCCCAGCCGACGTCGCTGTCGTCCGGCGCCCGCTCGGGCCGGGACGGCTGCACGGCCGGGCGCGGAGGCTGGGCGACGGGCTGGTCGTCGGGTCCGGTCACACCCCGAGCGTAGGGCGGGCGGCTCAACCGACCGGCTGCCCCAGCCCCTCGAGCACCTCGGCGCCGGGGAGGCCGGCCAGCACCGCACCCGGCACGGCGAGCTTGCTGCCCCGGGTGCCCGAGCCGATCACCAGCAGGTCACTGGCGGCCACCGCGGCGTCGACCAGCACCGGCCACCCGGCCGGGAGCCCCACGGGCGTGATGCCCCCGTAGGCCATGCCGCTCTCGGCGACCGCGACGTCCTGCGGGGCGAAGGACGCCTTGCGCGCCCCGAGGTGCCGGCGGACCAGCCCGTTCACGTCGGCCCGCGTCGTGGCCAGCACCAGGCAGGCGGTCAGCGTGGTCTCGCCCGCCCGACGGGCGGCGACCACGACGCAGTTGGCGGAGGCGGCCAGCGGCACCGAGTAGGTGTCGGTGAAGTCGGCGGTGTCGGCGGCGCCGTCGTCGATCGCGGCGACCCAGGCCGGGCCGGTCAGCGACGGAAGGGCGGCGGCCACGGGGGCGGCCAGCAGCTCGGGGTGCTCGGCGGCGGGCAGCCAGTTCAGCGTGCCCAGGGACGGTGCGACGTCGGCCATGCCCCCGATCGTGCGGCACGGCCGGCTGCGGCGACCGGCCGGGGTGCTGCGACCGATGGCGGGACCGCCGATGTCGCCGCCCGGACCCCCGGGGGAGGATGCGGCCATGATCGGTCAGCTGCACTCGATGGTCATCGACGCGCCCGACGCCCACGCCCTGGCGACCTTCTACGCCGGCCTGCTCGGCATGGAGGTGCACGGCTCCCCCGGCGACGACTGGGTCACCGTCACCGGCGCCGGGTACCGGCTCGCCTTCCAGCAGGCACCGGACCTCCAGCCACCGGACTGGCCGGACCCGGCCCGCCCGCAGCAGATGCACCTCGACGTCCGGGTGGCCGACATCGACGCCGCCGAGCCCCAGGTGCTCGAGCTGGGCGCGCGGCGGCTGCCCGGCGGCGGCGGGGACTTCCGCGTCTACGCCGACCCGGCCGGCCACCCGTTCTGCCTGGTCTGGGACGCCGCGTGACGCCGGACCTGACGGCCGCCAGCGCGTTCGTCGCGGCCACCGGGTTCCAGCTGACCGAGGTCACCGGCACCCGGGTCGCCGGGCACGTCGAGCTCGGCCCGGAGCACCACACGCCCTGGGGCGTCGTGCACGGCGGCGTGTACTGCACGATCGTCGAGGGCGCGGCCAGCGTCGGGGCCAGCGCCGCCGTCGCCGAGCGCGGGCAGTTCGCGGTCGGGGTGAACAACAGCACCGACTTCCTCCGGCCGATGACCGCCGGCCGGCTGGACGTCGTCGCCGAGCCGGTGCAGCAGGGCCGGACGCTGCAGCTGTGGCTGGTCACGCTCACCCGCCCCGACGACGGCAAGGTCGTCGCCCGCGGGCAGGTGCGGCTGCAGAACGTGCCGCTGCCGGCGGCGTGACCGCCTCGGCGGACCAGGCGGTCGCCGCCGCGGTCGCCGTCGCCCGGCGGCACGGCGTCCGGGTGGAGGGCCCCGCCCTGCTGTCCTGGGGCGTCAACGCGGTGGTGCACCTCCGCCCGGCCCCGCTGGTGGCCCGGGTCGCGGTGCACACCCCGCTGCTGCGCCCGGCACCTGTCGGCCCCGGTCCGAGGCTCGCCGCGAGCTTGCGAGTGGTGAGGAGACCGGGGTCCTTCGACTGCTGCCGCCGGGCCCGCACGAGCACGACGGGCTCAGCGTGTCGTTCTGGCGACATGTCGACGTGTCGCCGGATCGACCGACGGCGGAGCAGGCCGGCCGGGCGCTGGCCGAGCTGCACGCGGTGCTGGCGACCCTGCCGCCGCTGTGGACCGGCTCACCGCTGGACCGGCCGCTGGCGGACCTGGCCGTCTTCGTCGACTCCGGCAGCGAACTGGGGGCGGACCCCGCACTGCTCCGCGAGGTGGACGAGCTGGCGACCGCCCTGCGTCCCCGGTTGGCCGGTCCCGAGATGACGCTGCACGGCGACACCCACCCCGGGAACCTCCTGGTCACGCGCGACGGGCTGCGCTGGACCGACCTGGAGGACACCTCCCGCGGCCCGCGGGCCTGGGACCTGGCCAGCCTGCGCACCACCGGCCGCCTCGACGGCCGGGCGGCGCTGGACGCGATGCCCGACCCGGTGGGCGACGCCGAGCTCGCACCGTTCGTCTGGCTGCGGCAGCTGTTCTCCGGCGCCTGGTGGTTCGTGCACGCGGCGCGCGAACCGGCGGACCTCCCCGAGGCGCGACGACGGCTGGCCGCCGCGGTCGAGGAGGTCGCCGCCGGCCTCCGGTGACGTCAGCCCTTCATCGCCGCGATCTGCAGGAGGTTGCCGCACGTGTCGTCGAGGACGGCCGTCGTGACGGGCCCCATGTCGGTCGGCGGCTGGGTGAACCGGACACCCAGGGCGGTCAGCCGCTCGTACTCGGCCGCGACATCGTCGACCCCGAAGGACGTGAACGGGATGCCGTCGGCGACGAGCGCCTCCTTGAACGGCCGCGCCGCCGGGTGCTCGTCCGGTTCGAGCGAGATCTGGGTGCCGTCGGGGTCCTCGGGCGAGGCCACCGTGAGCCAGGAGTGCTCCCCGAGCGGGATCTCCTGCTTCGTCACGAAGCCCAGCACCTCGGTGTAGAAGCGCAGCGCCCTGGCCTGGTCGTCGACCAGCACGCTCATCGTGGTGATCCTCATCGGTCCTCCTCCGGGTGGGGACCCGTCCACCGCCGCGTCAGCTCGCGCAGCGGTGCCGGGTCGAGATGGTGGAACGTGTAGCGGCCCTCTCGCCTGGTCGACACCAGACCGGCCGACGTCAGGACGCCGACGTGCTGCGAGACCGCCTGCCTGCTCGACCCCAGGCCGTGCTTGGTGGCGAGGCGGGCGCAGAGCTCGAACAGCGTCTGCCCGTCCCGGTCCGTGAGCTCGTCGAGGATCGCCCTGCGCGTGGGATCGGCGAGCGCCTTGAAGACGTCACCGGACACGTCACCCACGACGCAGCACGTTAGGCAAGCATCGACTTGCCTGTCAACGGGTCGTCGCGCCGGAGGCCCGCGGGGACGGCGGCCGGGTCCAGCATCACCTGGAACAGCGCCCGCGGGTCCTGCAGGGTCGCCGGGGGGCGGGCCGCCGACCGCGGCACCACCGAGGTGAACCGGGCCGGCCGGCGGTGCGGCAGCAGCTCGCGGCCGGCGAAGAGGTAGTCGCCGACCACCTCACCGAGCAGCAGCCCGGCCCCGTGCTCGACGGGCAGCCCGACCAGGTCACCCGGGGCCACCTCGTCGAGGAAGGCCGACAACTGGCGCAGGTCCTTCGCCGGGCGCCTGCCGGACAGCTCCTTGGACAGCGCCCGCAGCTCCGTCGGGGACTGACCGGTCGCGTCGACGTCGATCCCGGACTGGGTGCCGAGCCCCACGACCCCGCTGGCCAGCGCGGCGCCCAGCTCGTTGTGCGCCCGCGGCCGCACCACCCACACCGGCACGCCCTCGGGGGCGGGGGCCGCAGGCACGTCGTCCGCGCCGGGCCAGACGTAGGGCAGGTCGTCGGGGTCGGCGGGGAACCGCGCGCGGTAGAAGCCCGGGTCCTTGGCCAGCAGGTTCGACCGGTGCGACAGGTGCAGCTGCTCGTCGCCGACCCAGCTGGGCAGCAGGCCGGCGTCCGCGGCCTCGGGCTGGGTCAGCCGCGCGGCGTCCGGGGCGAACTCGGCGATCAGCGTCTCGGTGCTGTCGGCGAACCCGCGCTCCGTCCAGACCCGCACCATGGCCAGGGAGTAGACGACGAGCCCGGCGGTGTGCCCGCGCCACATGGTGACGACCGGGTGGTTGGCCCAGCCGTAGTCGGGCAGCTCCAGCGCGCGCAGCACCTGCAGGCACTCGACCCGCTGCTTGCCGAGCCTGGGGTTGTCCAGGAGCCGGGCGGACTCGGTGAAGTCGGCGACCGGCAGGAAGGTCTGCATCGCTGCGCTACCTGCCCGGCCCCGTGAACGCCCAATCCCCGGACTCACATCAGCCGCGTTCCCGGCCTCATCGCTTGCGCCACTGGTTGGCCCGCTCACCCCGGGCAGCCAGACGGGCGGTCTCCGCGACGCGACGCGCCCTCGTCTCAGGTCGCCGGGCCTGCACGATCCACTCCAGGATCGCGCGCCGCGCCGACGGTGGGAACCCCGCCCACTGTTCGCGGGCCTCCGGTATCGCGTCGAACGCCGCGGACAGGTCGGCCGGGACCACCAGGTCCTCCACCTCGTCCAGCCGGCTCCAGCTGCCGTCTGCCCGGGCCCGCTCGACCGTGGCCCGACCGGACGGCGTCAGGAGGCCCGCCTCCTCGAGCTCGGCGATCCGCTGCTTGTTCGGCCGCGACCAGGCGCTGCCCGCCTGGCGCGGCGAGAACCACAGCATCGACCGGTCCTCGTCCAGAGCGGCCGGCCGGCTGTCCACCCAGCCAACGGCGAGCGCCTCTCGCACAGCCGCGTCGTAGCCGACGGCTGGACGCCCGGTGTGGCGCTTCCACGACACGAGCCACACGCGCCCCGGCTGTCGGCGTGGTGCGCGGCCAGCCACGCTCGCCACTGCTCCGCGGTTGTGGCGTGCACCTGTGGCGGCTCGTCCGCGGACGGGGCTCCGCTCCCGGTCCCCGCGTCCGCTCGGTGTCCACGGCCGTCGTCCTGGCCCACCTCGCACCTCCCGCCGGCATCAGTCCCTCCAGGGTGACCGGTCCCGCGGGAGCTCGGCCAGTGTTCCGGAGCGGAGGGGATCGGCCGCCTCTCAGGCGGCCCGTCCGTCGTACCATCCCCATGACCCGCCCGTGTGGTGCCCGTGCCGCGGCCGGGACGGAGCACGGCGCCGAGCCGGAGGAGGTCCGGGATGACGGCCACGGAGGAACAGACGCCAGTGGCCCTGGTGACCGGTGCGGCACGCGGACTGGGCCGTGAGGTCTGCCGCCAGCTCGCCGACCGGGGGCTGCGGGTCCTGCTCGCAGCCCGCGACCGGGCGGCCGCCGACGAGGCCGCGACCGACCTGGGCGGAGGCGTCCGCCCGCTCCCCGTCGCCCTGGACGTCACCGATCCCGGCAGCGTGGCGGCCGCCGCGGCGACCATCAGCCGCGACCCGGGCCGGCTCGACGTCCTGGTCAACAACGCCGCCGCCTTCGTCGACTGGTCGGAGACCGCGTCCGGCGCCGACCTGGACCGCGCCCGCGAGGTGCTCGAGACGAACCTCCTGGGCACCTGGCGGGTCACCCAGGCCCTGCTGCCGCTGCTGTCGGCCTCCCCCGCGCCCCGGGTGGTCAACGTGAGCAGCGGCGCGGGTTCGCACGGCGACGACGCCTTCGGCTTGCGGGCGCGCGACGGCCGCGCCGCGTCCTACGGCGTCAGCAAGGCGGCCCTCAACGCGCTGACCGCCACGCTCGCCACCGAGCTCGCCGGCACGCCGGTACTGGTCAACGCCGTCTGCCCGGGGCTGACGGCCACCTATCCCGGCGCAGAGGCGATGGGGGCACGGCCGGTGGAGGAGAGTGCCCGCGGGGTGGTGTGGGCGGCCACGCTGCCCGACGACGGCCCGCGCGGCGGGTTCTTCCGGGACGGCCGCCCGCTGCCCTGGTGACTCAGGGCTCCAGCTGCTCCAGCGCGGTCTCCCAGCGGGTGCGGCGCTCGGCCTCGTCCTGGTCCCACCACGGCGCGCCCCGCTCCCCCAGGCCGGTCTTGGCCAGCTGCACCCGGGCACGGGCCGCGGCGACCGCGTCGTCGTCCCCCCGGCTGGTGCGCACCGCCGACCGGGCCACCCCCAGGTGGTGCAGCAGCCGGGCCCGGACGTCGTCGGGCAGCGCTGGGTCGGCGGTGCGCCAGCGCCGGCCGTCGACGACGATCCAGCGGCCGTCGTCGGTGCGCTCGACGTCGCGGGTCATGCCAGCCGGCGGGCCAGCTCGGGCAGGACGGCGCCCAGGGGGGCGTCGACCCGGACGGTGGCCTTCGCGTCGCCGCGGGTGGGCCCGGAGTTGACAACGGCAATCGGGATGCCGCGCTTGGCCGCGGCGATGACGAACCGGTAGCCGCTCATCACGGTCAACGACGAGCCGAGCACCAGCAGCGACCGCGCCTGCTCGACCAGCGCGAAGCAGCGGTCGACCCGGTCGCGCGGCACGGTCTCGCCGAAGAAGACGACGTCGGGCTTGAGCGGGCCACCGCCGCAGGCCAGGCAGTCGACCATCACGAACCCGTCGAGCGCCTCGTCGGGCAGCTCGACGTCGCCGTCGGGGTTCACCTCGTCGGTCGCCTCGGGCCGGAAGCCGGGGTTGACCGCGCGCAGCCGCTCGTCCAGCGACGCCCGGCCGGCGACGTCGCCGCAGGCCAGGCAGACGGTGCGGTCCAGCCCGCCGTGCAGTTCGAGGACGTCCCGGGCGCCGCCGGCCTGGTGCAGCCCGTCGACGTTCTGGGTGATCACCTCACCGACCGCACCGAGAGCCTGCAGTCCGGCGACGGCGACGTGCCCGCCGTTGGGCCGCGCGCCGGCGATCTGCCGCCAGCCGACGAAGCTGCGCGCCCAGTAGCGGTGCCGGCCCCGCGGGTCGCCGGTGAAGGTCTGCCAGGTCATCGGCGTGTGCCGGCGCAGCGAGCCGGTGACGCCGCGGTAGTCGGGGATGCCGGAGTCGGTGGACAGCCCGGCGCCGGAGAGCACCAGCGCGCCGCCCCCGGCGAGCAGGCCGGTGAGCTCGTCGAGGCCGTCGACGGCGGGGGGTGCTGCGGTCACCGCACCATCGTCCCCGGTGGCGGCCCGGCGCGCCCGTGCCGCTCACCCCGTGGTGGTCAGCCGGTGTCGTTCAGCCGGTGGTGGCCAGCACGCCGCCGTCGACCAGCAGCGCGGTGATGCTGCCGGCGTCGACCCCCGGGGAGAACAGCCAGCCCTGTGCGGTGCGGCAGCCCAGCCGCAGCAGCGCGTCACGCTGCCGCTCGGTCTCCACGCCCTCGGCGATCACCGCCAGGCCGGCGGCCTCGGACAGCGCGAGCACCGCCCGGACGATCCCGGTGCTCAGCCGCGCGTCGTCGTCACCCGCGCCGAGCCCGGCGACGAAGGACCGGTCGATCTTGAGGGTGTCGACCGGCAGGTCCCGCAGGTGCGCCAGGTTGGAGTAGGAGACGCCGAAGTCGTCCAGGACCAGCCCCACGCCGGCGGCGCGCAGCCGGTGCAGCTCGGTGAGCTGGCCGGCGGTCTTCTCCAGGCTCTCGGTGACCTCCAGCCGCAGTGCGCCGGCCGGCAGGCCGTACCGCTGCACGGTGGCCAGCACCCGGTCGACGAACGACGGGTCCTCCAGCTGCACCGCCGAGAGGTTCACCGACGCGCGCATCTGGTCGGCGTCCGGCACGTCCCGCCAGCGGGCCAGCTCGCGGCAGGTCTCCTCGACGACCCAGTCGCCGATCGGGCCGATCGCCCCGGTCTCCTCGGCCAGCGGCACGAAGACCTCCGGCGAGATGTCGCCGAACCCGGGGTGCCGCCAGCGCAGCAGCGCCTCGACGCCCTCCAGCCGCCCGTTGGCCAGCGCGACCATCGGCTGGAAGACCACCCTGAGCTCGTCGCGGGCCAGCGCCCCCTGCACCTCCTGGCGGAGCGAGAGCCGCTGGACCGACCGCTGGGCCGCGGCGGCGTCGAACACCTGCACCCGCCCGCGGCCGGCCCGCTTGGCCTCGTACATCGCCGCGTCGGCGTCGCGCAGCAGGTCGCTGACCGCCGCCGCGCCGGACCGGTCGCCCAGCGCACCGCCGACGCTGGCACCGATCCGGACCAGCTCGTCGTCGAGGGAGAACGGCCGGCGCAGCGCGCTCAGCATGCGCTCGCCGACCGTGGCCAGCACGGTCCGGTCGGCGGCGTCGTCCAGCACGACGACGAACTCGTCCCCGCCCAGGCGGGCCAGCAGGTCCCCGGGGCGCAGGCACTCGCGCAGCCGGTCGGCGACCTGGCACAGCAGGTCGTCGCCGGCCTCGTGCCCGAGCCGGTCGTTGACGGCCTTGAACTCGTCGAGGTCGCAGAAGAGCACGCCCACCGGCCCGGTCCGCGGACCGGCCAACCGATCGGCCAGCTCCTGGCGCACCAGTGCCCGGTTGGCCAGCCCGGTGAGCGGGTCGTGGGTGGCCTGCGCCCGCAGCTCGTCCTCCAGCCGGCGGCGCTCGCCGACGAACCGGGAGGAGAGCACGGTGCTGGTGGCGTCACCGGGGGCGACGGCCAGCCGGGTCTCCACCCAGGCCCAGGCGTCATCACCCCGGCGCAGCCGGTGCTCGACGCCGCTCACCTCCGGGCAGGCGGCCAGCGCCTCCCGGACGGCGGCGCGGTCGTCGGGGTGCACCCGGTCCAGCCAGTCGGTGCCGACCAGCTCCGAGGGCCCGGCGCCCAGCCCGCGGGCGTAGGACGGCGAGGCCCAGCGCACCGTGCCGGCCCGCTCGACGACGGCGACGAGGTCGCTGATCGCGTCGGTGAGCACGCGCAACCGGGACTCGCTCTCGGCCAGCGCCGAGTAGAGCCGGGCGTTGACCAGCGCGGCGCCGACGTACCCGGCCAGCAGGCAGGCGGCGTCCACCGGGGCGGAGGTGAACGCCCCGGGCCGCGGGTCGACCGCGTACAGCAGGGCCACCGGCTCGCCGTCGACCAGCACCGGGATGCACAGCAGGGCCCGGCCCTCACCACGCAGGTGCTCGGGCAGGACGTCGGGGCCGGTGGCCATGTCGTGGATGACGTGCGGTTCGCCCCGGCACGCCGCGGGCCACGCCTGCAGCTGGCTCACCGGGCGCGGCCACAGGGCGGGGTCGTCGACCACCCAGTCGGCCTGGGCGGTCATCGTGGCGATGCCGTCCTCGACGGTGACCGCGCTGGTCCAGCGCGCACCGCTGATCGTGGCGAGGATCCGCGCAGCCTCCTCCAGCAGCGGCTGGCGGGTGAGGTGACGCGCCAGCCGGGAGCCGGTGGCGGCCAGCCGCTCCACGGTCCGCCGCCGGGCGGCGTCCTCCAGGGAGGAACGGAGGCGCTGGGCGACCGCGCGCAGCATGAGCAGGTCGGCGGAGCCGAGGTCCGCACGCCCGGAGTAGAGGAGCAGCAGGGCGGGGCCGGCCGGGTCACCGGTCGCCACGGGCACGTGCACCGCCTGCTCCACCGCCACTCCGGCGACCACCGGCGGGACGTCCCCGTCCGGGGCCGACCAGGTGCCCGGGCTGCGGCTGGTGAACAGGTCCGCGGCGCCGGGCAGCTCGGGCAGCACGACGGCGTGCTGGTCCCCGAAGCCGCAGGCGGCGACGACGTCCATCCCGTCGGGACCGGTCCGCCCCCAGAGCACCAGATCGGCGGAGAAGGTCTCCGACAGCGCCTCGACCGCCCGCGCGGCGAGCTCCTCGGGGCTCCCACCTCGGCCGATCACGTCGAGCATCCGGACCAGCCCGGCGGAGTGCCGGTAGGCGTCCTGCGCGGCGGACTGCGCCTGGGCGAGCATCGCCCACAGCTCCCCGGTGCCCGGTTCGACGAGGGCGGGGCTCCCGCCGGCGCGCCACCGCAGCCGGGGCGCGGCGGTGGGCTCGGCGGTGGGCTCGGCGAGGGGGTCGGCGAGGGGGTCGGCCATCACAGCGCCAGCGCGGTCAGCGTGGCGTTGTGCACCCCGCCGGCGCCGCGCGAACGGGCGAACTCGCCGTAGGTGTAGAAGCCGAACGCGGTGGCGTCACCGGCCGCGGTCTGCAGCCGGGCGACCTCCTCGACGATGCCGTCACCGAGGATCGTCTGCCGCGCGGCGCAGTCGAAGGTCAGCAGCACCCGCTCCGCACCCGTGGCCAGCGCCCCGGCGGCGACGTCGTCGACGACGGCGAGCAGCACGTCCCGCTCGGCGCTCATCACCTGCACGGCAGCGAAGGTGGGCACCGGCTCGAACGAGGTGAGGTCACCGGACTCGGCGGTGTAGACCGCGCGCACCAGGTGCGACCCGTCGGGTTCCAGGACGCCGAGCGCGTAGGAGCTCTCCACGACGGCCTCGCTGAGTCCGCGGGGCAGCGCCCCGTCGCGATCGACGGCGGCGGCGTAGACGGCGGCGGCGGGTTCTCCGCCGATCTCGTGGATGACGGCCTGCTCGGCGCGGGTGACCAGTTGCGGTGGCCCCATCGGGGTCCAGCCGTGCGCGGTGGCCACCCGCAGCGGGCGGGGTGAGGCGATCCAGACGCCGACGGCGCCGTCGGTGCGGGCGGTGTCGTCGACGAGGACGCTGGTGCTGGTCAGCCGCCAGTCGTCGCCGGCTGCGCCACCGACGATCGGCACGCTGGCCCCGGCCGCCCGGTGGGCGCCGGCGACGACCGACTGCTGGCCGCCGACCAGGCCGTCGGTGAGCAGCAGCAGCGCGGCGTAGGGCAGGTCGTGGTCACCGCTGGCGGCGCGGGCGGTGCGCACCACCTCGGCGCCGACCTCGGTGGGGCGGCTGCTCATGCCCTCGGCCCAGCCGACGCCGAACCGGTAGTCCCCGCCGGCCAGGGCGAGCACGACGACGCCCGTCCCGGGGCCGGCCACCTGGGCGCCGGCGAAGTGGCCGCAGCTGGTCGAGCCGACGAGAGGTGCGTCGCCGGTGACCGCGCGGATGGCGGCGAGCAGCTCGGTGAGGTCGTAGCGGACCGAGGCGTAGACCAGCACGAGCGCGGGGTCGCCCGCGGGCAGGCCGGCGACCGCCGCGGCGGCGGCGCTGCGGCCGGCCACGGTGGCGTCCGGGTCCGAGCTGAGCCCGGTGCCGTGCTGGAGAGTGCTCACGAGGCTGTTGTCGACAGCTCCCGGCCGCTCCCTGACGGCACCTCATCCCCCGGGGGGAGACGGCCCGGCAGGTGGGGCGGGTGCAGGGAGAGGCGGCTCAGCCGGTGGTGACGGCCTGCTCCAGCCGGTCGAGCAGCGCGGCGTGGATCCGGCCGAGCCCCTTCGGTGCGAAGGTGCGCTCGAAGAAGCCCCCGATGCCGCCCGCCCCGGTCCAGGCGCTGCTCACCCGCACGGTGCTGACGCCCTCGTCGGCACGGTGGACGCGCCAGGTGGTGATCATGCTGGAGTTGGCGTCGGTCTCCACCAGCGAGCCGTCGGGCGCCTCGCTGACGGTGACGTCCTGCACGCGGACCCGCTTGGAGGTCGCCTGCAGGCGCCAGTGCACCCGGGTGCCGGCGCCCTGCCCGCCGGCGTCCACCCGGTACTCGCTGTACTGCTCGGGGAGGATCCGCGGGCGGGTGACGGTGTAGTCGACGAGCGCGGCGCGCACCTGCTCGGCGGGTGCGTGGACGATCCGTTCGGTGGTGGCGACGACCTGACCCATGCCGGCCATCCTGCCCGCCGGTCACCACCCGCGCCGATGGGGCACCCAGTTCGCGCACGGCTGGCTGGACCGGGCGCTCACCCCGACGCACCCGGGACGGGTGTCCGGCCACTCCGGCTCGCCGTCGGGGCCGGGCTGAGCCAGGTGGTCACCGACCGTCCACCCGTTGAGGAAGACCTCGCAGTCGCAGTAGGCGCCCCGGCCGCCGAGCCGCCGCTCCAGCGCGGTGGCCCGCGGCAGCCGCACGTCGCGCCAGCGGCGCACCCAGCGCAGCGTGCCGTCGCACCCGCCCTCCTCGAGCATCCGGGCGGTGTAGCAGAGCAGGCACTCCCCCGCCCGTGGCCGGGTCAGCTCGTCGGCCAGCGCGGCCACGTGCGCCTCGGCCGCGCGGAGGGGGTCGTCCAGGGGGTCAGGTCGTCGTCTCACGCCCGGAGTCCAGCAGCGCGCGGGGACCGCCCGCCCGGCGTCGTCCACAGCGGAGGTCGCCGTCCACAGGCCGGGCTCTCAGCCCAGGCCCTCCTCGTTGTTGAGGTACTGGCAGCGGAACCGGGCCCCGGCCATCGCCTCGGTGAACCGCGCCTCCCACAGCGGGTCCCTCGCCGGGAAGGTCTCGAAGACCCGCTCCTCGAGCACCTCGGGGCGGCCGTCCGGGCCGGTGCACGCCCGGCGGAGCAACACCCGGGTGACGCCGTCGACCTCGTCGTGGGCGGTGGTCCAGCGGGCCGCGGCGATCGCCTGCGCGCGCAGGGCCCGGTCGCGCTCGGTGAGCGCCGGTGGCCCGACCGGGCCGCGCCGGGCCATCGAGCCCCACGCGACGATCACCGCGAGCAGGGCCAGCACCACGACGACCGCGATCACCGGACCCATCCCTGCACGGTAACCAGCCCCCGGGTCCGGTGCTCCCCGCTCAGTCGCCGGTGAGCTCGGGGACGACGACCTCCGCGACCCGCTTCTCCACCCGGCGCTGGGTCTCGGCGTCGAAGACCAGCCCGAACTTCTCCCGCGGGCGGTGCACCAGGGGGCCGGTGTTGTCGCCCTTCCACGTCTCGAAGCCCTTGATCAGCGCCGATGCCGCCCCGGCCCGCCCGGCCACCATCACCGGGTCGTAGGGCAGGCCGACGTCGGCGCAGGCGGCGCGGAGCACCCGCTCGGGGTGCTGGGCCAGCTGCGCATAGGACACCACCGTGTGCCCGGGTCGACCGCGGTGCTCGGCGGTGATCGCCACGCACTCGGCCCACAGGTCGACCGCCTGGTCGGGGGTGTAGCTGCTCCCCCACCCGGCGGACACCGAGCACAGGCTGGCCGCGACGTCGGCGCCGTCCCGCAGGATGTGCAGGAAGCGCGCTCCCGGCACCAGCCGCTGGACGCGGTCGAGGGCGTAGAGGTTGGCCGGGGTCTTCTCCACCCAGGTGCGCCGGCCGTTCGCGCGGGTCACCTCCGCCGCCGTCGCCAGGAACGCCTGGGCCACCAGCCGCCCGGTCGCCGGTTCCGGCCACGTCAGCCCCGGCCGGCCGAGGAAGCCGGCGACCTCCGGCAGGTCCGCTGCCAGGTCGGGCGGGATCGGGCCGTCGAGGTCGCCGGGCAGCCGGTAGAAGAAGTGCGTCTCCGGGAAGGCCTGCACGTCCGGGTGGGCGGCGAGGAAGGACTGCAGCAGCGTCGTCCCCGAACGCGGGCAGCCGACGACGAACAGCCGCGGGAGCGGATCGGGATCCACGGCCGAGGAACCTACGCCGCCTCGTCCCGCCGGTCCGGGCAGGCCGCGGTGCGCGTGAGCGAGGTCAACGGCGAGAAATTCGGAACGAGGCCTCAAGGAATCTCCGTGGCCTGCCGTTCTCTCGCCTGCAACCAATCTGTGCAGCACGGAAATGCTGCGCGAGCCGGCCACGGGGGTCGGGTGCTCACCGAGGACGGAGACGCAGGACATGACGATGCACACAGGACCGCGGCCCAGCCGGGGAGGACGCCACCGGGGCGCCAGCAAGCGCCCCGGCAAGCTCAGCGTCTCGCTCGACCGGTTCACCAACCGGGGGGAGACGGCGCCGGCCGATCCGGTGCTGAGCGTGCTGCCCTCCGCCGCTCCCGACTTCCGGGACACCGCGAGGAGCACGGTCGCCACGTTCGCCGCGGGGGGCACGTGCTCCAGCTGGCTGGTCAACCGGATCGCCGACGAGGTCTACACCCCACTGGCGGCCAGCGTCGATCCGGGCGTTCTCGCCGTCGACCAGCCGATCCCCTTCGGCGACAGCATCTGCCACGACGTGGTGCGCCACCGGACCGACGCGGTCTCCCTCGACCTGAGCACCACCCGCGACCCGGTACTGGCCGCCAAGGCCGACGGGTTCGGGATCAAGCACTACGCGGGGATCGCGCTGCGAAACCCGCGGGGCGAGCTGATCGGCAGCCTGTGCGGCTTCACCGAGCGCGACCTCCGGACGGACATGACCGGCTGGCTGCGGGCGCTGGACACGCAGGGCGTGTCGTTGAGCCGCAGCCTCAGCGCCGACCTGCAGCGGGCCGCCGGCGACCGCCGGGCGGACCTGGACGCCGCCCGGCGCAGCACCGATGCCACCACCGGACTGCCCGACCGGCACGGCTGGGGGCTGCTGCTCGCCCGCGAGGAGGAGCGGGCCGCCCGGCTGGCCGAGCAGGTGGGGGTGGTGCTGGTCGACCTCGGCACCGTCTTCACCACCCGGTCGGCCCGCCGGGCCGCCCACGCCGTCGTCGAGACCGCCGGCGGCCGCGCCCAGGTCGCCCGCACCGGTCCGCGCCAGCTCGGCATGCTGGTCGGCGGCGGGAGCGCCACGACCGTGTCCGGCATCGCCGCGGACGTCGGCGAGGTGCTGCGCGCCGGCGGCACCAACGCCGTCACCGGCTGGGCGATGCGCACCCGCCTCGACGGCATGATCGATGCCTGGTGGCGGGCCGAGGACGCCCTCCTGACCAACCGCTCCCGGGCACTGCAGATCCCGCACGCACGATGACCACCGCCCTCGGCCAGCCGACCCCGTGGTCGGCGCCCACCGCCGGCAGCGACGACGTCGGCCTGGTCCGCCCGCTGCTCAGCATCGTCGCGGCCGGCGTGATGATCGGGTTGTTCGTGGTCGCCGACCGGGTGCAGGAGCTGGAGGCGTCGCTGTCCGCCGGGCTCGCCCGGCTCGGCGGGATCTCCGACGCGGCCCGGGTCGGCACGTCGGTGCTGTTCTCCGTCGACGGGGTGCAGACCGGTTACGGCATCACCCTCGGCTGCACCGTCGCCTTCCTGATCATCCCCTTCACCGGGGTCACGGTCGTGCTGCTGGCGGTCCAGCGGGTGAGTGCCTGGCGGGCGCTGGCCAGCCTGGCCGCCGCGATCGGCACGGTCTTCGCGGTCAACCAGGTCCGGCTGCTGGCCATCGCCGAGGCGATGGCGACCTTCGGCCCGGCGGACGGCTACGCCCGCACCCACCTGCTCGCGGGCACCCTGATCAGCACCATCGGCGTGGTCGCCGCCGGCACCCTGTACCTCGCCATCCTGCTGCGCGGCAGCGCCTCCAAGGGGCGCCACCGTGCATGACCCGGAGGCGATGCTGGCCCTGCTGAACACCGGGGCGTTCCTGCTGTGCGTCGGCTTCCTGGTCTACGTGCTGTGCATCCTGCGGCCGTTCCTGCGCCGCCGGGACAGCGTGCCGGGCACCCGCGCCGGTCACGACTTCCACCTCGTCGTCCCCTGCCTCAACGAGGAGGACGTGATCGCGGCGACGGTGCGCCACCTGACCACCGACTTCCCCGACGCGACCGTGTGGATCGTGGACGACGGCTCCACCGACGCGACCCCGCTGCTGCTGGCCGCCCTGGCCGACCGGCACCAGAACCTGCGGGTGCTCACCCGCCGGGCACCCGAGGCACGGCAGGGCAAGGGCGCGGCGTTGAACGCCGCCTGGCGGGCGATCTCCGCCGAGCTCCCGGTCGACGCCGACCGCGACAAGGTCATCGTCGGGGTGGTCGACGCCGACGCCCGGCTGGAGCGGGTCTGCCCGGACGTCATCTGCGGGCCGGCCTACTTCGGCGCCAGGTCCGTGGTCGCGGTCCAGGTGCAGGTGCGGATCACCCAGGACGTCGACGCCCTGGTCAGCACCGACCCCGGCCGGCTCGGTGACCTCGGCCGCGAGCGGCACCGCGACCCGCTGCTGGTGCAGCTGCAGGACATGGAGTTCACCGGCACCATCGCTGCGATGCAGACGCTCCGGCAGCGCACCGGCAGCGTCGCGATGGGCGGCAACGGCCAGTTCACCCGGATGTCCGGGCTGGACCGGATCGCCCGTGAGCACGGCACCCCCTGGCACGGGGCGCTGCTGGAGGACTTCGAGCTCGGTCTGCACGTCCTGCTGACCGGGGGGCGCACCGAGTACTGCGACGACACCTTCGTCGCCCAGCTCGGCCTCACCCGGCTCAAGCCCCTGATCCGGCAGCGCAGTCGCTGGGCGCAGGGCGGCATCCAGTGCCTCCGCTACCTGTGGCAGGTGCTCTGCTCCCCGCGGGTACCGCTGGGCGGGGCGCTGGAGGTCGCCTACTACCTCTACGTCCCCTGGTCCCAGATGCTGGGCAGCGTCGTCTTCCCGACCGCGATCGCGGTGGACGCCTACTACGCCTTCAGCACCGGCGACGGACCGGCCGACTGGTGGGCCGCCGGCGCCTGGGGACTGGTTCCGCTGGCCCTGCTGTTCGGCGTGCTCCCCCAGTTCATCTGGGGGCCGATCTACCGGGCGCGCACCGGCGGCGTGATCAGCCGCCGCCGTGCGGTCTGGCTGGGCCTGGCCAACATCGGCTACGGCTACCTGCTGCAGGCCGCGGTCTGGTGGGCCTTCACCCGCACCCTGCGCCGCCGCACCGACTGGAAGAAGACCGCCCGGACCGACCAGGCCGGCGCCGCCCCCGCTCCCCTCCCGCTGGACCCCGCCCCTGCCGGATCCCCCGTCCTGATCGGAAGCCCGCGATGATCCGCTCCTCGCTCCGCCGCCCCGGCCTCGTGGTGGCCGCGGCCGCCACCGCCCTGGTGCTGCTGCCGGCCGGCACCGCGCTGGCCGACACCTCCACCGCCACCGCGAACGCCGCCTGGGTGACCGCCCTCGGCGCGACCGTGTCGACGGGCACGGAGTCGGTGCGCAACGACGGCAGCCAGGCCACGGTGACCAGCACGAACGGCACAGGGGCCACCGCCCTCGCCGGGCAGTCGCTGATCACCGCCGGCACCTTCGTGCAGACCGCGAGGGCGTTCGCCGACGGCAGCTCCGCCGCCTGCGCCGGGCTCGTCGGCAGCGGCGGCTCCCTCACGGTGAACGACGACGGCAGCTGCACGGTCCGGGCCGGCACCGGTGGGGTCCGGCTGAACCTGACCGGCGGGCTGAACGCCGCCACCGTCCGGGCCGATGCGATCACCGCCAGCTGCACGGCCAAGGCCGGCGGCGCGGTCAGCGGCAAGGCCTCACTGGCCAACGCCCGGGTGGTCGTGGCCGGTCTGCTACCGCTCCCGCTGGCCTCGCAAGCCGCCCCGAACACCGGCGTGGACGTGGAGGTGCTGGGTGCGACCGTCGCCAAGCTCGTGCTCAACGAGCAGGCCGTCGCCGCAGACGCGAGCAGCGGCACCGACCGGATCACCGTCAGCGCGCTGGACGTCGTCGTCCTCTCCCCAGCCGTGACCGCCGCGATCGGCACGGTCACCTGCGGCGGCAACGTCAAGGTGTACCCCACCCCCGCGGTGCCGCTGCACGCGGCGACCTCGGGTGGCGCACTCGCCGTGCTGGCCGCCTGGGCACTGCTGGCCCGCCGCGTCGTCCGCCGCCGCGGCCTGTCGCTCACCCCGGCCGGTGCCCGGTGACCCGCCGCATCGCCGTGGTGCTGGGCACCCGGCCGGAGATCATCAAGCTGGCGCCGGTGGTGCACGCGCTGGGCGAGGCCGCGGAGATGGTGTTCACCGCACAGCACTACGACCCGGAGCTGTCCGACGTCTTCTTCCGCAACGCGTCGCTGCCGCCGCCGACGATGCCGCTGTCGGGGGCCGGCGGCCGGGACCGGGCCGACCAGGTGGGCCTCATGCTCACCGGGCTGGTCACCCACTTCCGGAGTACCCGGCCGGCCGCGGTGGTCGTCCAGGGAGACACCAACAGCGCCAACGCCGGGGCACAGGCCGCCCACTACCTGGGCATACCCGTGGTCCACGTGGAGGCCGGCCTGCGGTCGCACGACCGGGCGATGCCCGAGGAGATCAACCGGCTGGTGATCGGCGCGGTCGCGGACGTGCACTGCTGCGCCACCGCGGGCAACGCCGACGCGCTGCTCGCCGGTGGCACACCCGCCGGCGCCGTGCACGTCACCGGCAACCCGATCGTCGAGGCCACCCGGCGGGCGCTACCGGAACCGCGGCTGCAGGCGGCCGTGCTGGAGGACTTCCGGGTCACCGCCGGCGAGTACGTGCTGGCCACCGTGCACCGGCCGGAGAACACCGACTCCGCCGAGCAGCTCGCCGCCCTGCTGGAGTCCCTCGGCGAGCTGAATCGGCCGGTGCTCCTGCCGCTGCACCCGCGCACCCGTGCCCGGCTGGAGGCCTTCGGCATCGAACCGCCGGTCAACGTCCGGCTGTGCCAGCCGGTCGACCACCCGACCTTCCTGGCCCTGGCGCTCGGTGCGACGCTGGTCGTCTCCGACTCCGGCGGCGTGCAGGAGGAGGTCACCGTGCTGGGCAAGCCACTGGTCGTGGTGCGCAACAGCACCGAGCGACCGGAGAGCATCGACGCGGGCTTCGCCGTGCTCACCCAGCCGGCCGGGGTCGCCGCCGCGGCGGCGCACCTGCTGCGCCCTGGCTGGCCCGCTCGGCTGCGCTCCCTCCCCTGCCCCTTCGGCGACGGCCACGCCGGCGAACGGATCGCCGCGCTCGCCCTGGCCGTAGCCGGCGCCGGGACGCAGCCGGTGACCGCCTCGTCCGAGCACCGCTGAAGGCCGGACGGCCACCCTCCGGGGACCTTGGGCCCCGCCCCGGGGCACCCCCGCGCTCCTAGCGTCGGAGCTGGTGGGACGGTCCCGCCGCCGAGGAGGCCCACGATGACCAGCAGCACGATCGACCGCCCCGCCGCCGGCACCGGCACCGGCGACCAGGCCTGGCGTGGGTTCTCCCCCGGTCCCTGGCAGGACCGGATCGACGTGCGCGACTTCATCCAGCGCAACGTCACCCCCTACGAGGGCGACGCCGGCTTCCTCGCCGGCCCCACCGAGCGGACCACCCGGGTGTGGCAGGCGGTGTCCGCGCTCTTCCCGGAGGAGCGGGCCAAGGGCGTGTACGACGTCGACCCGCACACGCCGTCGACCATCACCTCGCACGCGCCGGGCTACATCAGCGAGGACGACGAGGTGGTCGTCGGGCTGCAGACCGACGCCCCGCTGAAGCGGGCGATCATGCCCAACGGCGGCTGGCGGATGGTCGAGAACGCGCTGCGCACCTACGGCTACGAACCCGACCCGGTGGTGCGGGAGATCTTCACGACCTACCGCAAGACGCACAACGACGGCGTCTTCGACGTCTACCCCCAGGCGGTGCTGGCCGCCCGCCGCTCGCACATCGTGACCGGGCTGCCCGACGCCTACGGCCGCGGCCGGATCATCGGCGACTACCGGCGGGTGGCGCTCTACGGCGTCGACGCGCTGATCGCGGCCAAGCAGCTGGAGAAGGACGAGCTGGACCTGCTCCGCTCCACCGAGGAGGTCATCCGGGACCGCGAGGAGCTGGCCGAGCAGATCCGCGCCCTGGGCGAGCTGGCGGAGATGGCCGCGGGCTACGGCTGCGACGTCAGCCGCCCCGCGGCCACCGCACAGGAGGCGGTGCAGTGGCTGTACCTGGGCTACCTGGCGGCGGTGAAGGAGCAGAACGGCGCGGCGATGTCGCTGGGCCGCACCTCGACGTTCCTCGACGTCTACCTGCAGCGGGACCTCACCGAGGGGCGGATCGACGAGAGCGCGGCGCAGGAGCTGGTCGACCAGTTCGTGATCAAGCTGCGCATCGTCCGGTTCCTGCGCACCCCGGAGTACGACGCGCTGTTCTCCGGCGACCCGACGTGGGTGACCGAGTCGATCGGAGGGATGGCCGAGGACGGGCGCACCCTGGTGACCCGCACCTCCTTCCGCTTCCTGCAGACCCTGTACGACCTCGGTCCCGCGCCGGAGCCGAACCTGACCGTGCTGTGGAGCGACCGGCTGCCGGAGGGGTTCAAGCGGTTCTGCGCGCAGGTGTCGATCGACACCTCCTCGATCCAGTACGAGTCCGACGAGCTGATCCGCCCGGCCTGGGGGGACGACGCCGGCATCGCCTGCTGCGTCTCGGCGATGGCGATCGGCAAGCAGATGCAGTTCTTCGGCGCGCGGGTCAACCTGGCCAAGGCGCTGCTGTACGCGATCAACGGCGGCCGGGACGAGGTCACCGGCGAGCAGGTGGCGCCGGCCAGCGCGCCGTTGACCGGCGAGGTGCTCGGCTACGACGACGTCCGGGCCGCCTACGACCGGCTGCTGGACTGGCTCGCCGAGACCTACGTCGACGCGCTCAACTGCATCCACCTCATGCACGACAAGTACGCCTACGAGCGCATCGAGATGGCGCTGCACGACTGCACCGTGCTGCGCACGCTGGCCTGCGGGATCGCCGGGCTGAGCGTGGCGGCGGACTCGCTGTCGGCGATCAGGTACGCCACGGTGCGGCCGGTGCGCGACGACACCGGGCTGGTGGTCGACTACCACGTGGAGGGCGAGTTCCCGGCCTTCGGCAACGACGACGACCGGGTCGACGACATCGCGGTCGACCTGGTGCGCACCTTCATGGCCAAGCTGCGGCGCCAGCCGACCTACCGGAACGCGGTGCACACCCAGTCGGTGCTGACCATCACCAGCAACGTCGTCTACGGCACGCACACCGGCAACACCCCCGACGGACGGCGGGCCGGCCAGCCCTTCGCCCCGGGCGCGAACCCGATGAACGGCCGGGACCGGCACGGCATGCTGGCCAGCGCGCTGAGCGTGGCGAAGCTGCCCTACGACGAGGCGCAGGACGGCATCTCGCTGACCTCCACGGTGGTGCCCGCGGGGCTGGGTCGGACGAAGGAGGAGCAGGTCGGCAACCTGGTCGGGCTGCTGGACGCCTACACCGTCTCCGGCGGCTACCACCTCAACGTCAACGTGCTGAACCGCGAGACGCTCGAGGACGCGATGGAGCACCCGGAGGACTACCCGCAGCTGACCATCCGGGTGTCCGGGTACGCGGTGAACTTCGTCCGGCTCACCCGAGAGCAGCAGCTGGACGTGCTGTCCCGGACCTTCCACGGCGGGCTGTGAGCACCGACCTCCCGCTCCCCGTGGTGGGCGCCGACCTCCACCACGAGGAGCTGGCCGCGGTGCGCGCCGGCCGCCTGGGCCGGGTGCACTCCTGGGAGCTGGTCACCGGCGTCGACGGGCCGGGCACCCGGCTCACCGTGTTCCTCTCCGGCTGCCTGCTGCGCTGCCAGTACTGCCAGAACCCCGACACCTGGCACGAGCACGACGGGATGCCGACGACGCTGGACGAGCTGGTCGCGAAGCTGCGCCGCTACGCGCCGGCGCTGCGGGCCGCGCACGGCGGGGTCACGCTCTCCGGTGGAGAGCCGCTGGTGCAGCCCGCGTTCACCGCGAACGTCTTCCGGGCCGCGAGGGAGCTGGGCCTGCACACCGCGCTGGACACCTCCGGCTTCCTCGGCGCGCACGCCACCGACGCGCTGCTGGACGACACCGACCTGGTGCTGCTGGACGTGAAGTCCGGGCTGCCGGACACCTACCGGCTGGTCACCGGGCAGGAGGTCGCGCCGACCCTGGCGTTCGGCCGTCGGCTGGCCGACCGCGGGACGGCGATGTGGATCCGCTTCGTGCTGGTGCCCGGGCTGACCGACGCACCGGAGAACATCGACGCGGTCGCCGACGCCGTCGCCGCCTGGTCGACGGTGCAGCGGGTGGAGGTGCTCCCCTTCCACCAGCTGGGGCGGGACAAGTGGACCCGGCTCGGCATCCCCTACCCGCTGGCGGACACCCGGCCGCCGACGCCGGAGCAGACCGCCGCCGCGCGGGACCGGTTCCGCGCCCGCGGCCTCACCGTCTACTGAGTGGAGCCGCGGCGGAACCGCGCGGGCCGGCGCACGGTGTCCGCGCCCGCCCATCGGGTGGGGCCCCAGGTGACCCGGTCCGGGGAAGGCAGCGGCAAGGGGTCGCCGTGGGACGTGATGTCCAGCCGGCTCAGCCGGCCGTCCTCGACGAACAGCAGCACCCCGCCCACCGGGGTGCCGTCGGCGTCGACGACGGTGCCCTCCACCGGTGCCGGGCCGCCGGCCGGAACGGTCGGGACGTCGTCGGGGACGTGCAGGTCGAGGGTGCCGCAGCCGCACCGGCAGCCCGGGGTGGAGCTGGCGCGCACCACCTGGGCACGCAGCTCGGCGACGCCGAGGAAGTCGTGGGCGAGGAGCGCGTCGAGCAGCCGGCGCGCGTCGTCGGTCAGCGGCGTGGGGGTCCGGTCGGCGCGCGGCCGGGCATCACCAGCGGTCATGCCCCCAGTCTCGCCCGCGCTCCGACGAGCGACGGACGGCCCCCTCGGAGGTGCCCCCGGCAGGATTCGAACCTGCGGCACACGGTTTAGGAAACCGATGCTCTATCCCCTGAGCTACGGGGGCGGCGCCGTCCATCCTGGCATGCGGCCCGGCGGCGGCTGACGGGGCGCGAGGGCCGGACGGGCGAGGGGCCCGACGGCGATGCCGTCGGGCCCCTCGGTGGTGCCGGTCGATCAGCTCTGCAGGGAGTCCATGAACTCCGGGTTCTCCTCGAGCCAGGCGTCGACGGCCTCGTCGTAGCGGCCCTCGCCGTACTCGTTGACGACCATGTTCTCCAGCGAGCCGTACTGCTCGTCGGTGAGGGAGAAGGCCTCCATCATCGAGGCGACGTCGGCGCACCGGTCGGAGAAGCCCTCGGTGGCCAGGGTGTGCAGGCCCTCGGCGTCACCCAGCGCACCCTGCGGGTCCTCGAGGTCCTTCACCGGGAACTCGCTGTTGGCCCAGAACGGCCGCCACAGGGTGACGACGACGTCCTCGCCGGCGTCGGTGGCCGCCTGGAGCTCGGCCAGCATCGCCGTCGTCGAGGACTCGACCAGGGTGTAGTCGCCGTCCAGCCCGTAGGCCGGCATGACGCTCTCCTTCGTCGTCCGGGTCAGCCCGGCGCCCGGCTCGATGCCGACGATCCGGCCGTCGAACATCTCGGCGTTGCCGGCCAGGTCCTCGATGGAGGAGACGTCGGTGTACTCGGGGACGGCGAAGGTCAGCTTCGCGCCCTCGTACCAGGCACCGAGGTCCTCGAGCTGGTCGCCGTACTCGGCCATGTAGTCGGCGTGGGTGACCTCGGACCAGGCGGAGGGGTAGACGTCGACGTCGCCCCCGGCCAGGCCGGCGTAGAGCGGGGCGGCGTCGGCGATCTCGGTCATCTCGACCTCGATGCCCTGCTCGTCGAGGATCCCGTCCCACAGCCAGGCGATGCTCAGCCCGTCGGTCCAGGACGGGATGAAGCCCAGGTTGACGGTCTCGCAGGCCGCGCCGCTGGTGGCGCCGCCGTCCGCGGTGGCGTCGGTGTCGCTGTCACCGCCGCAGGCGGTGGCGGTCAGGGCGACCGCGGCCAGGCCGGCGGCGATCCGGGTGCTGCGGGTGGTCAGGTGCTTGTTCATCTGTTCCTCTCGTACGGGTGCCGGTCGGGTTCCCCGGCACCACTGGTGCTCCGGTCCGCGGAGGGCCACCCACGGGGCGGGCGGCCCGTGCGGTCACCGGGCGGGTTCGGGGTGCGGCGCCTCGGCGGGCGCCACGGTCCGCGGGGTCGCGGACTGCTGGGCCGGGGGCTGCGCGGCACGCGCGGTGGTGCTGCTCCCCCGGCCGAGGAAGGTGCGGAAGCCGGCGAACCGGCCGCGCCGCTGGCCGAGGGCACCGGTCAGCCGGTCCAGGTAGACGGCGAGGACGACCACGGCCAGGCCCGCCTCGAAGCCGAGGCCGATGTCCAGCCGCGAGATGCCGCTGACCACCACACCGCCCAGGCCACCGGCGCCGATCAGGCCGGCGATCACGGCCATCGACAGCGCCAGCATGATCACCTGGTTGATGCCGGCCATGATCGTGGGCAGCGCCAGCGGCAGCTGGACCCGCCGCAGGATCTGGCCGGGTGGGCTGCCGAAGGCGTGCCCGGCCTCGACCAGCTCGGGGTCGACCTGGCGGATGCCCAGCTCGGTCAGCCGTACGCCGGGCGGCAGCGCGAAGATGATCGTGGTGACCACGCCGGGCACGACGCCGATGCTGAAGAAGGTGACCGCGGGGATCAGGTAGACGAACCCGGGCATCGTCTGCATGAAGTCCAGCACCGGCCGGACGGCGGCGCTGACCCGGTCGTTGCGCGCGGCGGCGATCCCCACCGGGACACCGATCAGCACGGCGATCAGCGTCGCCACCAGGATCAGCGCCAGGGTCTCCATCGCCGGCACCCAGAGCTCCAGGGCGATGATCAGCAGCAGCCCGAGCAGTGAGACGACGCCGAACCGGACCGAACGGACCACCCCGCCGAGCACCGCGAAGAGCGCGGCCATCACGATGGCCGGCAGGAGCAGCAACCCGGAGGCCAGCCCGTCGACGGCGGTCTCGGTCACCGCGCTGATCCCGTCGAAGACCGGCTCGAGGTTGTCCTTCAGCCAGTCGAACGCGGTGTCGATCCAGTCGCCGAGCGGGATGCGGGGCAGCGGCCCGGTGTCGGTACCGCTCTCGGTCGCCGCGAGCACGGAGTTCGGGAGCAGCGTCGGCTCAGCCACGGGGGCCCTCCTTCGTGAGGTCGGTCGTCGGCGGATCGGCGGTGGCGCCGCCGAGCGCGGCCAGCACGGCGGTGGGCGGGACGACGCCGAGCAGCTGGTTGGTGTCGTCGACGACGGCGACCAGGTGCTCGTCCTGGCCGGCGGACACCAGCAGGTCGCTGAGCAGCGTCTCCGGCCCGACGGTCACCGACGGGTGGACGGCGCCGTCGGTGAGCGCCACCTGTCCCGCGTCGACCGCCGCCTGGGCGTCGCCCTCGCCGACCGTTCCGGTCAGCTGACCGAACCCGTCGACGACCAGCGCGGACGACGTGTGGGAGGCGTGCATCGCGTCCAGCGCGGCCGCCGGGGACGAGCCCCCGGCGAGCACGACGGGCGCCGGCGCCATCACGTGCTCGGCGGTGAACACCCGGCCGCGGTCGACGTCGGCCAGGAAGGAGGCCACGTAGTCGTCGGCCGGGGAGTCGAGGATCTGCTCCGGGGTGCCGAGCTGCACCACCCGGCCGTCGCGCATCACCATCACCCGGTCACCGAGCCGCATCGCCTCGTTGAGGTCGTGGGTGATGAAGACGATCGTCTTGCCCAGCCGCGACTGCAGGTCCAGCAGCTGGTCCTGCATCTCCCGGCGGATCAGCGGGTCCAGCGCGCTGAACGCCTCGTCCATCAGCAGCAGGTCGGTCTCCGCGGCCAGCGCGCGGGCCAGCCCGACCCGCTGCTTCATGCCGCCGGAGAGCTCGTCGGGCCGGGCGTCGGCCCGCTCGGCCAGCCCCACCTCGGCGAGCGCCTCCAGCGCTCGGGCCCGGCGGGTGGTGCGGTCGACGCCGCGCACCTCCAGGGCGTAGGCGGCGTTGTCGAGCACCGTCCGGTGCGGGAAGAGCGCGAAGTGCTGGAAGACCATGCTCATCCGCTCCTGGCGGAGCCGGCGCACGCCGCGGGCGTCGAGCGACGTCAGCTCGGCGTCCCCGATCGTCACCCGGCCGGCGGTCGGTTCCAGCAGCCCGTTGAGCATCCGGATCAGCGTCGACTTGCCGGAGCCGGACAGCCCCATCACCACGAAGATCTCGCCCGGCTCGACCGTGAAGCCGACGTCGACCACGGCGGGGGTCGCTCCCCGCTCGCGGACCTCGGCGATCGACGCGCCGTCCTGGAGCCGCCGGACGGCGTCCCCGGGACGTCGTCCGAAGACCTTGAAGAGCCCTTCGGCATGAACTGCGGGCACGGTCACCTCTCGTCATCGGGCGTGGACCGGCCGGGAAGCCGTGCGTTCGGTGGGGCGACATCGCCCGCGGGGCCGGCGCGGTCTGCGGGCTGCACCCGGTACCGCGTCCATCCGGCGGCGCACCCGCCGCACCGCCACCGCTCCTCCGGTGGCGACGCGAGCCGTCCCTGCGCAACGTCGGTGTCGGCCTCGAACGCCGGGTCGGCCACCTCATGGCCGAGTCACCCGGGTCCACACTTGCCCGCTGAAGTTAGCCGCGCTCAGTGATCGCGACGGTCACCGACGGCAACCAGCAACGACTCCGTCATGACCTCGCAATGTGCCCGATCGACCTCGTCGACCCCCACGACCAGCCGTTGACCTGGCCGTTCACCGGTCGGACGGGCCGTCCGGGCCACTCCCGCGCCGTGACCTCCCCGTGACCCGCTGGTGTGGCGCCACCGGCACCCACGTCGCACCCGGGGTGGCCGGGGAACGACTCGTCCTCCCGGCGCGTCGGAACAGAAGCGGGCGGCAACTCGCTGCGACCGTTACCTTGTCTCAGCACGCACGAGTCCCCGGCAACGGCGCCGGTGGCGCGGGAGGTGGAGAGCAGATGGACATCACGGTGGTGGACGTCCCCGAGAAGGGGCGGTTCGAGATCCGCGACGGCGAGCGCGTCGTCGGGCTGGCCAGTTACCACGTCGACGGCGGCTCGATGACCCTGCCGCACACCGAGATCGACCCGGCGATGGGCGGCCGCGGCCTCGGCACCCGCCTGGTGCACGACGTCCTCGTGGCCGCCCGGGAGCGCCAGGTCACCGTGCTGCCCTACTGCTCGTTCGTCCGGAAGTACCTCGTCGAGCACCCCGACCAGCTGGACCTGGTCGCCGAGGACGACAAGCCGACCTTCGGTCTGGCCACCGCCGACCACTGAGCGCGCTCCGGCCGTGACCCTGCGGTGAGCCCCGGTCGTCCCTAGGCTCGGCCGGGTGCCCACCGCGCTGCTCTGGTTCCGCCGCGACCTCCGGCTGGGCGACCACCCGGCACTGCTCGCCGCCCTCGACGCGGCCGGCCCGGACGGCGACGTCCTGCCGGTGTTCGTCTTCGACGACCGCCTGTGGGGGCCGTCGGGGAACCCGCGCCGGCGTTTCCTGCTCGACTGCCTGACCGACCTGCGGGAGCAGACCGGCGGCGCCCTGGTGTTCCGCTCCGGCGACCCGGCCCAGGTCCTGCCCGCGCTGGCCGCCGAGGTCGGTGCGGGCAGCGTGCACGTCACCGCCGACGCCGGCCCCTACGGTCGCCGCCGGGACGCCGCCGTCGAGCGGGCGCTGGGCGAGGTGCCGCTGGTCCGCACCGGCTCGCCGTACGCCGTCGCCCCGGGGCGGGTGGTCAAGCGCGACGGGACGCCGTTCCAGGTGTTCTCCCCCTTCGCCCGCGCCTGGCGGGAGCACGGTTGGCACTCCCCCGCGGCCCGCCCGGACGGCGTCGCGTGGACCACCGGCGTCCGGTCCGAGGACCCACCCCCGACTCCGGACCTGGACGACGTCACCCTGCCCCCGGCCGGCGAGGCCGCGGCGACCGCCGCCTGGCAGCGGTTCCGCGACGAGCGGCTGCCCGGCTACGCCGAGGGCCGCAACACCCCGGGCACGAACGGCACCAGCCGGCTGTCGGCCTACCTGAAGTACGGCTGCATCCACCCGCGCACGCTGCTGGCCGACCTCGCCGGCCTCGACACGGGACCGGACTCCGAGTCGGCGCGGAGCTACGCGAACGAGCTCGCCTGGCGCGACTTCTACGCCGACGTGCTGTGGCACCGGCCCGAGTCGGCGCGGGAGTACCTCAAGCCCGAGCTGCAGGCCATGGGCTACGACTCCGGCCCGGACGCCGAGGAGCTGGTCGCCGCCTGGAAGGCCGGCCGCACCGGGTTCCCGATCGTGGACGCCGGCATGCGGCAACTGCTGGGCGAGGCGTACGTGCACAACCGGGTGCGGATGATCGTCGCCTCGTTCCTGGTCAAGGACCTGCACCAGGAGTGGACGCTGGGCGCCGAGCACTTCATGGCGCACCTGGTCGACGGCGACCTGGCCAGCAACAACCACGGCTGGCAGTGGGTCGCCGGCACCGGCACCGACGCCTCGCCGTACTACCGGGTGTTCAACCCGACCACCCAGGGCAAGAAGTTCGACCCCGACGGCAGCTACGTGCAGCGCTGGGTGCCCGAGCTGCGCGACCTGGACCCCAAGCACGTGCACGAGCCGTGGACCGCCCCCGGCGGCGTCCCGGCCGGCTACCCCGAACCGGTCGTCGACCACGCCTCCGAGCGCCTGGTCGCCCTGGAGCGCTACACCCGCGCCACCCGCCGCTGACCCTCCCCCACCCCGGGTTCCGGCGCCGAAACCTGGAGAGAGGGCGTCAGGAGCGGGCGCGGATCCAGTCGGGCAGCAGGCCGCTGTCGAACATCCGGCGCCGCAGCGGGCCGAGCAGCTCGACCAGCCGCTGCGTGCCCTCGGCCCCAGGTGCGCCCACCCATCGGTGGCCAGGGCGTCGGTGGTCTCCTCCACCTCCCGGCGCAGCCGGGTGCCCGCGTCGGTGAGCCCGCCGTCGTCGACCAGTCCGCGGTCACGGCAGCGCTGCACCCCGGCGGCCCACTCCTCGTCGGTCCAGCCGCGGGTGGTGCGCACGAACTCGGTGCTGTTTGTCGCCAGCCCGCCGGTGACCAGCGCCTCCACCGGGTCCAGCCCGGCGGCCAGCAGCGCGCTGACGTGCCCGTCGCCGCGGTGCTCGCGCAGCAGCAGCCCGGCGTGCCACAGCTGCAGCAGCGGCTCGTCGGGCTCGGCGGCGGACGCCCAGGCGGCGTACAGCGGCCGGCCCGCGGCGGTCAGCCCCGCGCACGCCTGCCGGGCCAGCTCCAGCGCCTCGGTGACGTCGGGCTCCCCCAGCGCCCCGTGCAGCGCCGTCCGGACGCCGTCGACCCGGGCCGCCGCCCACCGCTCCGGCGGGGCCGCGCCCCACACCCGGGGCACGACCCGCTCCACCAGGGACGGCGCGAACACGTAGAAGGTCGCCACCACCGGGGCCGGGCCGACCGGGCCGAGCGCCGAGGCGCGGGCAGCGAAGTAGCCGGCGCGGGCGCCGCGGACGCCCATCGCGTCGTAGGCGGCCTGCACCTCCGGGGCGAAGAACGCGACGACGTGCATGGTCTCCAGCGAGCCCCACGCCTTCCGGGCCAGCTGCGGTGTCACCTGGGTCACGCCGCCCACCGTGGCAGAGACCCGCGCCTCAGGTGAAGCTGGACGGCGTGATCGCGCGAGCTGCCCGTGCCTGAGGGCCACACCCTGTTCCGCCTGGCCCGCGAGCAGCAGGCCGCGTTCGCCGGGCGCGAGGTGCACGTGACCAGCCCGCAGGGCCGGTTCGCCGGGCAGGCCGAACTGCTCGACGGGCGGGTGCTCGACGAGGTCACCTCCTACGGCAAGCACCTGTTCGCCTCCTTCGGCCCGGACGTCGTGCACGTGCACCTGGGGCTGTACGGGAAGTTCACCTCCGGCACCGGCCTGCCCCCGGCGCCCCGGGGTGCCCTGCGGATGCGCTGGGAGGGACCGGGCGAGGACGGCGAGGGCGTGTGGACCGACCTGCGCGGCGCCACCGCCTGCGACCTGATCACCGAGGGCGAGGTGCAGTTCATCCTCGACCGGCTGGGCCCGGACCCGCTGCGGCGTCGGTCCGACCCGGCGAAGGCGTTCGCCCGCATCTCCCGCAGCCGGGTGCCGATCGGCGCGCTGCTGATGGACCAGGCGGTGCTCGCCGGCGTGGGGAACGTCTACCGCGCGGAGGTGCTGTTCCGGCAGCGGCTGAGCCCGTTCCGCCCGGGCCGCGACGTGACCGCCGACGAGTGGGCAGCCCTGTGGGCGGACCTGGTCGTGCTCATGCGGGCCGGGGTGAAGGAGGGCCGGATCGTCACCACCGAGCGCGCCGACCGGGAGCGACGGCGCGGCCCGGCGCTCCGGGAGGACGCCCACTACGTGTACCGGCGCCAGGGCCTGCTCTGCCGGATCTGCGGCACGGAGGTCCGCACCCAGGAGATGGTCGGCCGGAACCTGTTCTGGTGTCCCACCTGCCAGGCGGTCTAGCGGCCCCGCCCGGTCATGCGGCACCGACCGGCCGCCAGTCGTCGGGCGGGTCCTCCCCCACCCGGCCGTCGACCGCTTCGCGCAGCAGGTCGGCGTGGCCGGTGTGCCGCCCGTACTCCTCGAGCAGGTCGCAGAGCAGCCGGCGCAGGCTGACCTGCTGCCCGCCCAGCCAGCCGGTGTGCACCAGCTGGTCGAGCCCGCCGTCGGCCAGCGCCGCCGCCGTCCGCTCCCGGGAGCGGGTCACCGCGTCGTCCCAGAGGGCGTAGAGCTCGGCCGGGGTGCCGGCGCCGGCGCAGGTCTCCGCCCAGCCCTCGGCGGTGTCCCAGCGGCTGGGGTCCCAGCCCCCGCCGATCGGCGCACCGCTGAGCCGGTGGGTGGAGTACAGCTCTTCCACCGCGGCGAGGTGGGACAGCAGGCCGCCGAGGCTCAGTGCCGAGGCACCGATCCGGGTGCGCAGCCCGGCGGCGTCCAGGCCGTCGGCCTTCCAGCGGAACGTGGTGCGCAGCCGGTCCAGCGAGCCGAGCAGGTGCTCGGCCTCCGTGCCGGCCATCGGTGGTTCCCAGGGTGGGGCGTCGGTCATGCCGCCACCCTGCACCCGGGCACCGACGATCGGGGCCTCAGACGGCGCCCTTCTCCGGGTCGCCGGCCGGGAGCGGCCGCAGCACCCGCACGTCGAGCGGCTGGGCCAAGTGCTCGGAGACCGTGGCCATCATGGTGCGCAGCGCCTCGCCCTTGCCGTGCTCGGCCATCGCCTCCTGGCTCGCCCAGCGCTCGACGAAGACGAAGCCCTGCTCGTCCTCCTGCACCGAGTACAGCTCGCAGCCGGGCTCGTCGTGCACCTGCGGGACGGCGGCCAGCAGCGCCTCCCGCACGGCGTCGCGGCTCTCCGGCTCGGGCACGACGGTGGCGACGATGACGAACGACATGGCGAGGGGCCTCCAGAGCAGTCGGGCGGCGATCGGGCGCGGAGTGACCTGGCGCACGGCCGCCGGGAGGACGACGATGCCAGACGTGGCGCAGCCCAGCGGTACCGGACCACGACCGCTGCGGGTTGCCGTGGTGGGCGCCGGCCCCGCGGGCATCTACGCCGCCGAGGCGCTGGCCGCGCAGGACGACGTGCCGGTCGCCGTCGACCTGATCGACCGCCTCCCCACGCCGTTCGGGCTGGTCCGCCACGGCATCGCCCCGGACCACCGGAAGATGCGGGCGCTGCGCGAGACGCTGCACCACACCCTGGACCACGAGCGGGTGCGCTTCGTCGGCAACGTGGAGGTCGGCCTCGACCTGTCGATCGCGGAGCTGCGCCGGCACGTGGACGCCGTCGTCTACACCTACGGCGCGGCCGGCGACCGCGCGCTGGGCGTGCCCGGTGAGGAGCTGCCCGGCAGCCTCGCCGCCACCGACGTCGTCGCCTGGTACTGCGGCCACCCCGACGCCGACCGGGCGCGGGTCGAGGAGGCGGTGGCCCGCGCGCGGGACGTCGTCGTGGTCGGCGTGGGCAACGTGGCGCTCGACGTCGCCCGGGTGCTGGTCCGCTCCCCCGCCGAGCTCGACCCGACCGAGATGCCGCAGCACGTGCTCGACGCGCTGGCCGCCGCTCCGGTCGAGCGGGTGACCGTGCTGGGCCGCCGCGGCCCCGCGCAGGCCACCTTCACCACCCAGGAGCTGCGCGAGCTCGGGCACCTCGCCGACGCCACCGTGCTCGTCGACCCGGCCGACCTGACCGACCCCGGCGACGACGCGCTGGCCGCCGGCGACCGGCACGTGGCCCGCAACCTCGCGGTGCTGCACGAGTACGCCGCGCACACCGCCGAGCCCGGCCGGCCCGTCGTGCGGCTGCGGTTCCACGCCCGCCCGGTGCGGCTGCTGGGCACCGACCGGGTCACCGGCGTGGAGGTGGAGCGGACGACGGTGGACGCCGACGGCCGGGCCACCGGCACCGGCGAGCTGGACGTCGTCCCGGCCGACCTGGTGGTCCGCTCGGTGGGCTACCGCGGGCACCCGCTGCCCGGGCTGCCGCTGGACGGCGGCACGGTGCCGCACCGGGCCGGGCGGGTGCTGCGCGAGGGCGAGATCAGCCCCGGGGAGTACGTGGCCGGCTGGATCAAGCGCGGGCCGACCGGGGTGGTGGGCACCAACAAGCACGATGCCCGGGAGACGGTGGCCAGCCTGCTCGCCGATGCGGCGACCGAGCGGCTGCACACCGGCGGCGACCCGGACGACCTGGTGCGCGCCCTGCAGGCCCGGGGCGCGCAGCCGGTGCTGCTGGCCGACTGGCGGGCCATCGACGCCGCCGAGGTCGCGCTCGGTGCCACCCGCGGCCGGGACCGCACCACCCTGCACGAGCGCGCGGCGCTGCTGGCCGCCGTGCGGGCCGCCGCGGTCCCGGGAGTCGCGCTGGACCGCGGTACGGCAGACTCGACTCCGTGACCGGTCCCACCACCGACCAGACGCCCGAGACCGCCCCGTCGACGAAGCCCGCAGCCACGACGATCTCCTTCGCCCGCGGCGCCCCGTCGACCGACATCGTCGACGTCGAGGGCCTCAAGCAGGCCGCCGTCACCGCGTTCGACGCCGACCCGGCCGGGATGACCGGCTACGGGACGGCGATCGGCTACGTGCCGCTGCGGAGGTGGATCGCCGAGCAGCACGGCGTGCCCGAGAGCCACGTGCTGGTCACCAACGGGTCGATGCAGGCCGACGCCTTCCTCTTCGACGAGCTGGTCACCCCGGGCGCGGCGGTGGTCACCGAGCGGCCCACCTACGACCGCACCCTGCTGGGGCTGAAGACCCGCGGCGGCGACCTGCACCTGGTCACGCTCGAAGAGGACGGGATCGCGGTCGACGAGGTCGAGCAGCTGCTTCGCGACGGCGTCCGCCCGGTGTTCGCACACGTCATCCCGAACTTCCAGAACCCGGCCGGCTACACCCTCTCGCTGGCCAAGCGCCGCCGGCTGCTGGAGCTGGCGCACGAGTTCGACTTCCTGCTCTTCGAGGACGACCCCTACGTCGACATCCGGTTCAGCGGTGAGCCGCTGCCCCGGATGCTGGAGCTCGACGGCGGCGCCGACTCGACCCACGTGGTCTACGCCTGCTCGTTCTCCAAGACCGTCTGCCCGGGCATCCGGGTCGGCTACCTGGTCGGGCCGCCGGCGCTGATCGACCGGATCCGGGTGCGGGCCACCAACACCTACATCGCGCCGAACATGGTCGCCCAGGGCACGGTGTTCCAGTTCGTCACCGGCCCGCGCTACGCGGCGGCCCTGGAGACGGTGAAGAACGCGCTCGCCGAGCGGGTCGGGCTGCTGGACCAGGCGCTGCGCACGCACCTGCCGCAGGCCACCTTCCGGCGTCCGGACGGCGGCTACTTCCTGTGGGTGTCGCTGCCCGCCGGTGAGGGGCACGACGTCGCCCGGATCGCGGCCGAGGCCGCCGCCCGCGGGGTGGCGATCGTGCCGGGCACCGACTTCCTGCTGGAGGGCGGGGAGAACGCGTTCCGGCTGGCGTTCTCCGCCGTCCAGCCCGGCGACGTCGACGAGGGCGTGCGCCGCCTGGCCGCGGCCATCGAGGCCGCCCGCAGCTGAGCACTGTGCACCGAGGGCCCGTTCCCGGCCGGGAACGGGCCCTCGGTGCACGGTGCCGCCGTCAGCCGCTGTTGCGCAGCGCGGTGGCGACGCCGTTGATGGCCAGCTGGATGCAGCGGCGGACAAGCTCGTCGTCGTCCCCTGCCCGGCGCCGGCGCAGCATCTCCACCTGCAGGTGGTGCAGCGGCTCCAGGTAGGGGAAGCGGTTGCGGATCGACCGGGCCAGCGCCGGGTTGTCCGCCAGCAGCCGGTCGTCGCCGGTGATCGCCAGCAGCATCCGCACGGTGCGCTCGTGCTCGGCGGTGATCTGCCCGAACACCAGCTCCCGCAGCTCCGCGTCGGGCACCAGCGAGGCGTACCGGGCGGCGAGCTCCAGGTCGGTCTTGGCCAGCACCATGCCCATGTTCGAGAGCACGGTGCGGAAGAACGGCCAGCGCCGGTGCAGGTCCTGCAGCCGGGCCAGGCGCTCGGGGTCGCCGTCCACCCAGCTCTCCAGCGCCGAGCCGGTGCCGTACCAGCCGGGCAGCATGATCCGGGTCTGCGACCAGCTGAACACCCACGGGATCGCCCGCAGGTCGGTGATCTTGTCGGTGGCCTTGCGGGACGGCGGGCGGCTGCCGATGTTCAGCTCGGAGAGCTCCCGGATCGGGGTGGCCGCGCGGAACCACTCCACGAAGCCCGGCGTCTCGTGCACCAGCGCGCTGTACGCCCGCCGCGCCCGCTCGGCCAGGTCGTCGAGCAGCGCGTAGGTCTCCTCGGCGTCCTCGTCCAGGCCCTCGGTGTCCAGCAGCGTCGACTCCAGCGTCGCCGCGACCAGCGCCTCCAGGTTCCGCCGGGCGAGGTCGGGGGTGGAGTACTTGGCGGCGATCACCTCACCCTGCTCGGTGATCCGCAGCTGGCCGGCGACCGAGCCCGGAGGCTGGGCCTTGATCGCCTCGTAGCTCGGGCCGCCGCCGCGGCCCACGGTGCCGCCGCGGCCGTGGAACAGCCGCAGCCGGATGCCGTTGGCCCGGGCCACCTCGACCAGCTCCAGCTCGGCCCGGTACAGCGCCCAGTTGGCGGCCAGGTAGCCGCCGTCCTTGTTGCTGTCGGAGTAGCCGAGCATGACCTCCTGCTGGTCACCCCGGTTCGCGACCAGCGCCCGGTACAGCGGCTGGTCGAGCATCGCGGTGAGGGTCGCGCCGGCGGCCTGCAGGTCGTCGATCGTCTCGAAGAGCGGGGAGATGCCGATCGGGCAGCGCGGCCCGTCGGCGCCGTCGGGGTCGAGCAGGCCGACCTCCTTGAGCAGGACGGCGACCTCCAGCACGTCGCTGACCGACTCGCACATGCTGATCACGTAGTTGGGGATGGTGCGCGGGCCCAGCAGCGCGACCTGCTCGGCGGCGGCCACCAGCAGGTCCAGCTCGCCGCGCGCCAGCTCGGACAGCTCGGCGTCCCGCCGCACCAGCGGCCGGCGCATCCGCAGCTCACCGGTGAGCAGCTCCACCCGGGCCGCCTCGTCGAGGGAGGTGTAGTCGGCGCAGACGCCGGCCCAGGCCAGCAGCTCGGCGAGCACCTCCTCGTGCACCGAGGAGTTCTGCCGCATGTCCAGCCCGCACAGGTGGAAGCCGAAGACCTCCACCGCGTCGCGCAGCCGGGCCAGCCGGTCGTCGGCCAGCGCGCCCGCGCCGTGGCTGCGCAGCGAGGTGTCGAGCACGTCCAGGTCGGCGCGCAGCTCCTCGGGCGCGACGTAGGGGTCCAGCAGCACCTCCGGCTGCTGGCCCGGCACCGAGCCGAGCACCCGCAGCGCCGTGGCGGCCAGCCGCCCGTGGATGCCCCGCAGCGCCCGGCGGTAGGGCTCGTCGGCGCGGAACGGTGAGTCGTCACCGGCGGCGTCGGCCAGCGCGTACAGCTCCGGCGTCGGGCGGACCAGCCGGTCGGACATCGACAGCTCCGCGCCCAGCGCGAGCAGCTCGGCCAGGTGGTGCTCCAGCGCCGTCGCCGCCTGGCGGGTGGTGGCCCGGCGGACGGCGTCGGCGGTGACGAACGGGTTGCCGTCTCGGTCCCCGCCGATCCACGAGCCCGGCTGCAGCATCGGCTCGCGCAGCAGGTCGGCGTCCGGCCACCGCTCGCGCAGGGCCTGGCGCAGCTCGGTGTTGATCGCCGGGACCACGTCGAACAGCGACAGCTCGTAGTAGCGCAGCGCCTCGTCGATCTCGTCGGCCAGGCGCAGCCGGCTCAGCCGCAGCAGCGCCGTCTGCCACAGGGTGAGCACCTGGCGGGAGAGCCGGGCCGACCAGGCCGGGTCCTCCGCGTCGCCCGGCTCCTGACCACGCTGCCGGATCAGCTCGCTGACCTGCCGCTGCACCTGGGAGATGGTGCGGCGTCGGGTCTCGGTCGGGTGCGCGGTGACCACCGGGACCACCAGCGCGCCGGCGAGCTCCCGCGCCACGGTGGCGCCGTCCAGCCCGGCGTCGTCGAGCAGCTGCAGCGAGCCGGCGAGGCTGCCCTTCTGCGGCGGCGAGCCCTCGCGCCGGTGGTGCCTGCGGCGGCGCTCGTGGTGCACGTCCTCGGCGATGTTGGCCAGCAGCGAGAAGTGGCTGAACGCCCGGACGACGTGGTTGGCGCTCTTCGGGTCGAGCCCGGCGAGGCGGTCGGCGAGCTGGGAACGGTCCCGCTCGTCGCGGCGGATCTCGAACGCCTCCACGCGGGTGGACTCGACCAGCTCGAGCACCTCCGGGCCGGCCTGCTCGGCGATCACCTCGCCGAGCACCCGGCCCAGCAGCCGGATGTCGTCACGGAGCTGGAGGTCGTCGGTGCGGTCGTCAGAGGCGGTGGGACCCCCGGGGACGCGGAGGTCGGCGACGTCGACAGTGGCTTCGGACACGGCACGAGTATCCGGGCCGGGTGTGTCCGGCTGGTGACGGGGCGGCCGCGGGACGGGGACGACCCCGGCGACCGGCCCGTGGTGGGCCGGTCGCCGGGGTCGCCGGCGGAGCGGGTCGATCAGGCGGTGCGACGCCGCCGGGAGACCAGCAGCAGGACCGTCCCCCCGATCAGTGCGGCCAGGCCGACGCCGGCCGGGACCAGCACGGACGCGCCCGTGTAGGCCAGCCCGCCCTCGGCCGCCGCGGGCACGGCACCGGTAGCGGCGGCGACCGTCACGTCCATCCGCATGAACCGCTCGGTGCCGTCGGGGGCCGTGCCGGAGGCGACCAGCGAGTGCTGTCCGGCGGCCAGCGTCGCCGGCACCTCCACCTCCCTGCTGAAGTTGCCGTCGGCGTCGGTGGTCACCGTGCCCAGCACCTGCGGCTCGGAGTAGATGACGATCGTCGCGGTCGAGAACGGCAGGAAACCGGTGCCGATGACGGTCAGCTTCGCCCCCGGGGTGGTCGAGCTGATCTGCCCCTTGTCCGTGGTCAGGGTCAGCGGCGCGCTGGGCACCGCCGCCGGGACCACCGGGGACGCGGCCTCGGCCTGGGTGGTGGCGGAGCCGGCCGGCCCGGCGGTCCTCGCCGCCGAGACGGCGACGACGGTCGCCGTGTAGGACTGCCCGGCCACCGCGCCGAAGCGGGCGGAGAGCTGCGTGGTCGAGACCGTCTGACCGCTCGGCAGCAGGGTCACCTCGTAGTGGTCGACCGCCCCACCGCTGGTCGGCGGCTGCCAGGAGACGAGCACCGAGGCGCGCTCGGCCTTCGCCGCGACACCGGTCGGCGCACCAGGGGTGCCGACGACGACGTCCTCGCCGCCGGTGTCCGGGACCGGGGTGACCGGCGGGGTCGGGGTCGGAATCGGGGTCGGGGTCGGGGTCGGGAACGGCACGACGATGATCGGTGCGACCGTGACCTGCTTGACCTCGCTGGGGTCGCTGGCCACGTCGTCGCTCATCGCCCGGACGGTCACCGGGTAGGTCATGCCCGGGGTGAGCCCCGTGACGGTCGCCGTCAGGTGCGGGGTGTCCTGCTGGGGCTGGGTGATGAGCGTGGTCCACGGGCCGCCGGTGCCGTTGGTGCTCACCTGGTAGCGATCGACGGGCAGGCCCTGCACCGGCGCGCCGGGGACCAGCACCAGGTCGACCGCCCCCGGGAGGGTGGAGACCGCCGAGGACAGCTGCGGCGCGGCCGGCTTCGCCGGCGCCGGCGCCGGCGCCGGCGGGCAGGCGACGAAGGTGGCGCGGACCAGCGGCGAGTTGCCGCTGTGCGAGTTCGTCCAGTCGGTGCTCGCGTCGGCGACGTAGCTCGCCCCGGAGCCACCACCGGCGCCCTGCAGCGAAGCACCGGTGCCGGAGGCCGAGCCCGCGCCACCTGCCATGAAGCCACCGCCACCGCCGCCGGCACCGGCCGGAGCGGCCCCACCCACCAGGTCCACGCCATTGCCGCCGTTGACACCGCCGCTGACGCTGGTGACGCCACCGGTCCCGGGTGCCGCGTGCGTGCCGCCGCGCCCGCCACCGTTGGAGCCGGAGCTGTTGCCGAAGGCGCCACGCACTGTGGCCGGCCCGCCGAACGCGCCTTCGGTGTTGCCGCCGCCACCGCCACCTGCGGCGACGATCACCGGCTCGCCGGTGATCGTCGCCCCGGACCGCACGATGGAGGCACCGCCTCCGCCACCCCCGCCACCGGAGGACGAGCCGCCAGAGGGTGCTGTCCCGCTCATCCCACCCGCGCCTCCCTCGGCACCGGTCCGCCCCTCCGTGCCGACCTGGACGTAGAACTCCGCGCCGGCGGTCACAGGCATGTGGGTCTCGACCCATCCCCCGTCGCCACCGGTGGACGTCTCGATGCCGTTGGACCCGTCGCCGCCGGAACCGCCGTAGAGCAACCAGTTGACCTGGCAGACGCCGCTCGGGACGGTGAAGGGCCCCTCCTGTCCCGGGATCACCCACTCCTCGAACCCGGTCTGGGCGTGGGCCGCAGCGGGAACGAGCAGCCCGCCGCCCAGTCCGATGGCCAGGCCCACCGCTCCTGCCGCGAGGCGCCAGGCGGCCCCGAACCGCCGGTCGTCCTTGATCACGTACTGCTCCCTCCGTGGCCCGGACGCGCACCGCACCCGGGAAGTAGGCGATCGTTGTACCTGGCGACACATGTGCCGGATCGACTGAATCTCGGGCAAGTAATGCCATATCGGAGCAGTCGGATGGGTGTCTTTTCGTCTCCAGACCTCACGGTCCCGTGTCGTGCCCGATGGGCGGCCCGGCCGCGGGTCGGTGAGGATCGGGAGGTGAGCCGACCAGCAGCACTGCCCGCCGACCCGTCCCCCGCCGAGCACGGTGAGGGCCCGATCTGGGACGCCGCGCGTGACGAGCTGGTGTGGGTCGACATCACCGCCGGACTCGTCCGCCGCGGCCGGGTCGACGCCGACGGCACGGTCTCCGACCTCGCCGCGCACCGGGGCGGGGACACCGTCGGCGTCGTCGTCCCGGCCGCCGACGGCGGGTGGCTGCTGGGCGCCGGCGGCGGGTTCACCCACCTCTCCCCCGAGGGCGAGGCACGGGTGCTGCTGGAGCTCTCCGCCGAGGGCGGCACCACGGAACGCGGCACCCGGATGAACGACGGCGCCTGCGACCGGGCCGGCCGCTTCTTCGCCGGCACGATGGCCTTCGACGAGTCCCCGGGCGCGGGGCGGCTCTACCGGGTCGACCTCGACGGCACGGTCACCGTGGCCCTGCCCGGGCTCACCATCTCCAACGGCCTGGGCTGGTCCCCCGACGACCGCACCGCCTACCTCTCCGACTCCGGCGACTCGGTGGTCTGGGCCTTCGACTACGACCTGGGCACCGGCGAGCTGTCCGGACGGCGGGAGTTCCTGCGCTTCGACGGCTCGATCGGCGTCGCCGACGGGCTGGTCGTCGACGACGAGGGCTGCGTGTGGACCGCGATGTGGGGCGGGCGGGCGGTACGCCGCTGGTCACCCGAGGGCGAGCTGCTCACCGTGGTCGACGTCCCCACCGAGAACGCGACCAGCTGCTGCTTCGCCGGGCCGGAGCGCGACCTGCTGGCGATCAGCACCTCCGCGCACGGGCTGGACTACGCCGCCCGCACCGCGCAGCCCGGGGCCGGGCGGCTGTTCACCGCCCGGCCCGGGGTGCGCGGCCCCGCGGCGTACCCGTACCGCGGCCCGCTCACCGGCCTGCGCGAGGTCTGAGTCCGGCGGCGGGTGGCACGGCACCGGGGTCGCTGGCGGAGCGGGTCGATCAGGCGGTGCGACGCCGCCGGGAGACCAGCAGCAGCACACCCCCACCGACCAGCGTGACCAGGCCCAGGCCCAGCGGGGCAGCGACCGAGGCACCGGTGTAGGCCAGCCCACCCCCGGCCGGGGTACCAGCGGCACCCGCGGCGACGGTGACGTCCATCCGCATGAACCGCTCCGTGCCATCCGGCGCGGTACCCGAGGCCACCAGCGAGTGCTGCCCGGCCGCCAGCGTCGCCGGCACCTCCACCTCCCTGCTGAAGTTGCCGTCGGCGTCGGTGGTCACCGTGCCCAGCACCTGCGGCTCGGAGTAGATGACGATCGTCGCGGTCGAGAACGGCAGGAAACCGGTGCCGATCACCGTCAGCTTCGCCCCCGGGGTGGTCGAGCTGATCTGCCCCTTGTCCGTGGTCAGGGTCAGCGGAGCCTCGGGCACCGTCGCCGGGACCACCGGGGACGCGGCCTCGGCCTGGGTGGTGGCGGAGCCGGCCGGCCCGGCGGTCCTCGCCGCCGAGACGGCGACGACGGTCGCCGTGTAGGACTGCCCGGCCACCGCGCCGAAGCGGGCGGAGAGCTGCGTGGTCGAGATCGCCTGACCGCTCGGCAGCAGGGTCACCTCGTAGTGGTCGACCGCCCCACCGCTGGTCGGCGGCTGCCAGGAGACGAGCACCGAGGCGCGCTCGGCCTTGGCCGTCAGGTCCCGGACCGCGCCGGGCGCGCTCACCAAGGTCACCGAGCGGCTGTTGCTCGCGGCGCTCCGCTCGGCCACCGCCGTCGCCCGGACCGCGAAGGTGTAGCTGTTGCCGTCGGTGAGCCCACCGACCTCAGCGGTCAGCGCACCGGCGGCGCCGGGTGCCGTGGCCAAGGTCGTCCAGCTCGCTCCGCCGTCGATGGTGTACTCGTACCCCTGGGTGGTGACGCCGTTGGCCGGCCCCGGGCGGAACGCCAGCCGCACCTTCCCTCCCCCGGCCGGGGCGGCCGAGTCGAGGACCGGCACCGGGGGCGTCACACAGGCACTGAAGTCGGCCCCGATCCGGCCGCCGCGGGAGGTGGGTCCGCGGCCGCTCAGCACGTCCTGCAGCCCGGCGCCCACGCCGTTGGCACCCGCGCCGCCGCCCGATCCGGACTGCGTGGAGTTGCTGTTGTAGCGGTTGGACGCGCCGCCGCCGCCGCCCTGCCAGCCACCGCCGCCACCGCCGGCCGCTCGGGCGCCGGCACCGCCGAGAAGCGTCGACCCGCTCGTCCCGTTCTCCCCCCAGGCGTAGTGACCTCCGCCGTCGATGGGGCCGCCGTCGGGTGCGACCGCACCGGCGCCCGCGGTGGCGTTGCTGCCTCCACCACCACCGGGGATCGAGTAGCCCACGCTGTTGCCGCTGTCCGCTGCGCCGTCGCCCCCTGTCGGCCCGGCGTCCCCACCGGCGGCGGTCCAGCTGGCGCCCCCACCGCCACCGCCGCCGGCGACGATGAGCGGCGTCCCGGTGCGCGAGGCGCCGGACCACACGATGGAGGCACCTCCGCCACCACCACCGCCGTCGGACCCGGCGGTGGACCCACCCGAGGGCTCGCCGCCGGACATACCGCCGGCACCGCCGGCACCGGCGGAGCTGCCACGGGCGCCGACCTGGACGACGAACTGCTGCCCCGGGATCACCGCCATCCGACCGATGACCCAGCCACCGGCGCCACCGGGCACGTCGCCACCGTCACCGTCGTCACCCGGCCCGCCGGCGCCGCCCTCCACCGTCCAGGACAGCTCGCACACGCCCGCCGGGACCGACCAGGTGACGGGGCTGCCTTCCGTGTCCTGCCACTCGACGTCGAAGCTGGCGGCCTGCGCGGCCGGAGCTGCGAGGAGCCCGCCCAGCGTTGCCGTGACGCCGAGCGCGCACGCGAGTGCCCGCCTGCCCGGACGTCGCCCCACCCTCTGGACAGTCCCCACCGAACCCACTCCTCGCTCCGCCCGCCTCGGGGCAGGCGCCCCGGTCGGGCAGAGTCTCGGGCGCACCGGGCGAACGGGACCGGCGCGTGGTGGGACGAGTCGAGCCAGTTCGGATCTCGAAATTGGTCGAATGCACGACTTCACCGCCCCACCCACCCCACCCGCCCCAGGCGGCCGGGTCGAGCGCCCGCCCCGCCCTGGAGCTCAGGCCTCAGGCGCGCTCGGTCTTGAGGGCCTCGCGCATGCTGACCTTGCCGCTGGTGCGCAGCAGGGCGCCGGAGTAGATCCGGCCCCCGATCCGCACCACCGCGGCGATCGCCAGCAGCATCAGCACGACCGCGACGGCGACCTCCCAGACAGCGGCCTCCCCGGCGGCCATGCGCACCGGCATCACCATCGGTGAGAGCCCCGGGATGAACGAGGTGACCGTGGCCAGCGTGCTGGCCGGGTCCTGCGCGGCCTGGATGGCGATCACGAACCCGGCCACCAGCAGGATCGTGGTCGGGGTGATGACCGTGCCGAGGTCCTCCTGCCGGCTGACCAGCGAGGCGGCCGCGGCGAACACCGAGGCGTAGAACGCGTAGCCGAGCACGAACCACGCGATCACGGTGACCACCGGGCCGATGACGTCGCCGGGCAGCTCGACGACGTCGAAGGCCAGCGCCCCGGCCACGCCGATGACCGCGACCAGCAGGATCTGGGCCAGGCCGAGCAGCCCCAGCCCGATGACCTTGCCGGCGAGCAGCTGCCAGGGGCGCATGGTGGCCAGCAGCAGCTCGACCACCCGGCTGGACTTCTCCTCGACCACGCCCTGGGCGACGAACTGGCCGAACAGGATGATCAGGCTGTACAGCACGACCACCCCGACCAGCGCGACGATGGTCGAGGTGAACCGGTCGTCGGCGTCGGCGTCCAGCGAGACCAGCTCCACCTCCGGCCCGGGCTGCAGCTGCACCCCGGCCTGGTCGAGCTGGGCGGCCATGGCCAGGTTGGTCAGCGCGCCCTGGACCAGGGTCCGGGTGCTCTCGCCGCCGCTGTCGACCAGCAGCTCGGGCTGCGCACCCGACGGGCTGAGCAGCGCGCCGTCGACGTCCTCGTCCTCCACCGCCGTCCGGGCCGCCGCCTCGTCGTCGTACTCGACGACCGTGACGTCGGTGCCCAGCGCGTCACCCTGGGCCGTCAGCGCCTGCTCCACGGCGGCGTCCCCGCCGACGACGCCGATGCGGGTCTCGTCGGTGCCGCTGTTGATGATCACCTGGAAGACCAGCATGCCGACGATGAGCAGGATCAGGACGGCGGAGCCGATCAGGAAGTTCTTGTCGCGGATCCGGGTCGTGACCTCGCGGGCGGCGACCAGGCGGACCAGCGCCGCCGGGCTCTGCGGACGCGTCTGGTGCCGCACCGGGGCGCTCACGCCGCCACCGCCACGGGGGTCGCCGGGGCGCTGACCGCGTCGCGGAACAGCTCGACCAGCGTGGGCTCACGCCAGGCGAAGTGGGTCACCCGCCCGGTGGCGACCGCGGCGTGCAGCACCTGCTGGTCGTCGGCGCCGTGCTGCAGCTCGAGCACCGTGTCGCCGCGGCTCTCCGAGACCACCCGGACACCGGGCAGGCCGGCGGCCCAGCCGGCCGCGGCGTCGGGGGCGACGACGCGCAGCTGCCGGCCGTGGGCCGAGGCGCGCAGCTCGGCGACGGTGCCGGTGGCGACCATCGAACCGCGGGCCAGGATGCCGACGGCGTCACAGAGCCGCTCGACCAGGTCCAGCTGGTGGCTGGAGAAGACGACCGGCACGCCGCGCCGGCACTGGTCCAGCAGCGCCTCCGCGAGGGAGTCGACGCCGACCGGGTCCAGGCCGGAGAACGGCTCGTCGAGGATCAGCACGTCCGGTTCGCTGACGAGCGCGGCGGCCAGCTGCACGCGCTGCTGGTTGCCCAGCGACAGCTTCTCCACCGGGTCGCCCAGCCGCTCCCCCAGGCCGAGCCGCTCGCCCCACTCGCCGGCCGCGCGACCGGCGCTGCCGGCGTCCATGCCGTGCAGCCGGGCGAAGTAGGCCAGCTGCTCGCGCACCTTCATCTTCGGGTAGAGGCCGCGCTCCTCCGGCATGTAGCCGATCCGGCGGCGCACCGCCTCGTCGACCGGGGCGCCGTTCCAGCGCACCTCGCCGGCGTCGGCGCGGGCCAGACCCATGGCGATGCGCATCGTGGTGGTCTTGCCGGCACCGTTGGACCCGCAGAAGCCGAACATCTGGCCGGGTGCGACGGTGAAGCTCACCCCCTTGAGCACCTGGTTCTCGCCGTAGGCCTTGACCAGGCCGTCGATCTCGAGCACTGCTCCTCCGGTCGTCGTCGCATCCCGGCACGTCCGCCCGGGCTGACTTTCCATCGCGGAAAGACTGGCGGATCACTTTCCGTCCCGTCAAGTGAACGGCTGGGTGTGTCGCCCAACCGCCGCGACCGTAGCGACGTCCCACGCTGCGGGACAGCACCGTTTCCGGTGTCATCGGTCCATGAGCAGCGAGAACCACCCCGCGCAGCCGCCCAGCGGCGTCGGCCTGGCCGGGCTCCGCGAGGCCGCCGCGGGCTGCCGGGCCTGCGAGCTGTGGGAACCGGCCACCCAGACCGTGTTCGGCGAGGGGCCGGAGACCGCCCGCGTCGTCTTCGTCGGTGAGCAACCCGGCGACTCCGAGGACCGGACGGGCGAGCCGTTCGTCGGCCCGGCCGGGCGCCTGCTGGACGAGGCCCTGGTCGAGGCCGGCATCGACCGCCGCGACGCCTACGTCACCAACTCGGTGAAGCACTTCCGGTTCCGGCCGACCCCGAAGCGGCGGATCCACCAGTCACCGGGAGCCGAGCACCTCGCCGCCTGCCGGCCGTGGCTGGAGGCGGAGTTCGCCGTGCTGCAGCCCGAGGTCGTCGTGTGCCTGGGCGCGGTCGCGGCGAAGGCGCTGATCTCGCCGTCGTTCCGGATCACCCGCGACCACGGGCAGCTGATGCCGTGGACGCTGCCGGGCACCGAACCCGTCCCCGAGGCCGACCAGGACGAGGACGCCCCGCACCAGACCTGGGTCATCGCGACGACGCACCCCTCGGCGGTGCTGCGCACCCCGGACGAGGGCCGCCAGGCCGCCTACGACGCGCTGGTCACCGACCTCCGGGTGGTCGCCACGACCCTCGCCTGACCCCACCGATCAGGTTTCGGCGCCGAACCCGGCCGGGTTTCGGCGCCGAAAGCCGGAGTGGGAGCGCCGAGAGCCGGTGGGGGTCAGCTGCGCTCGGGCTCGGGGAGCCGGGCGCCGGCGGCCAGCTCGGCGCCGTCCTCGACCTGGGCCCGGCGGCCCACCAGGGTGATGTCCCCGTCCCCGCCGACGGTGGCGCTCCGGCCGACCACGACGTCGTCGTCCAGCACCGTCCGGGTCACGGTCGCGCCCGCGCGCACCCGGGCGCCGGGCAGCAGCACCGAGTCGACGACGGTGGCGCCCTCCTCCACGACCACCCCGGGCGAGAGCACCGAGCCGCTCACCCGCCCGGCCACCCGGGTGCCGCCGGAGATCAGGCTGCCCTCGACCACCGCGCCGTGCAGCACCCGTGCGGCGCTGCGCCGGCCGCCGCGCGTGTGCACCGGCCAGGCCGGCTCGTCCAGGTCGATGGGCGGCTCCGGGGAGAGGAAGTCCTGGTGCGCCTGCCAGTAGGCCTCGACCGTCCCGACGTCGCGCCAGTAGCTGTTCAGCCGGTGCGCACGGGCCACGCCGTCCCGGGTCTGCGCGGGCAGCAGGTGGGTGCCCAGGTCCTCCAGGCCCTCCTCGCCGACCTCGTCGTCCAGCGCCTCGAGCCGGTCCAGCGTCGGCGTCGGGCTGAAGACGAAGACCTCGTTGGTGGCGGTCGTGGTGGCCGGCTCGTCGGGCTTGTAGGCGTAGTCGGTGACCCGGTCGCCGTCGGTCTGCACGATCCCGTACCGGGACGCGTCGTCGGCCGCGACGTCGGTCGTCACCATGGTCACCTCGGCGCCGGACCCCAGGTGCTCGTCGACGACGGCGCGGTAGTCGAGCTTGTAGACGGCGTCGGAGCTGACGACGACGAGCGCATCCGGGGCGAAGTCGCGGATCAGCTGGGCCTGCCGCCAGAGCCCGTCGGCGGTGCCCGCGGTGAACCCGGCCCGCTCGCTGGGCGCCTGGAACGGGGGCAGCACCATCAGTCCGCCGGTCGTGCGGTCCAGGTCCCAGGGGCGGCCGTTGGCCAGGTGCTGCGACAGCGACATCGGCTGGTACTGCACCGACACCCACACGTCGGGGATCTGCGAGTGCTCGCAGTTGGACAGCGGGAAGTCGATCAGCCGGTAGACGCCGGCGAACGGGACGGCGGGCTTGGCGCGGGTCTCGGTGAGCAGCTCCAGCCGGCCCCCCTGACCACCGGCGAGGACGAGGACGAGGATCTTCGGCAGGGCCATGGAGGCGCAGCTACCCCGTGTGACAGCGGTCAGTCGTTCGCGCGTTCCGCCATCCGGGCCCGGGCCTGCGCCGCGACCTCGTCGGCGCGCGAGGCGCGGAAGAACCAGAACGACGGGACGGCGACGGCGACCACGGCCATCGCCACGATGATCACGACGCCGCCGGAGACCATCGCCGCGGTGACCCCGAGGCTGCTGGCCATGACGCCGGCGCGCAGGTCGCCCAGCCGCGGGCCGCCGGCGACCACGACGACGAACACGCCCTGCATGCGCCCGCGCATCTCGTCCGGCGCCGCCGTCTGCAGCATCGCGGAGCGCAGGACGGCGCTGACCATGTCCGCCGCGCCCGCGACCGCCAGGCAGAGCACCGCCAGCCAGAGCGAGGCCGACACCCCGAACCCGATGATGGCCACGCCCCAGACCGCGATCGCGGCGAGCACCACGGCGCCCTGCCGGTCGACCCGGCTCACCCAGCCCGACGTCAGCCCCATCAGCAGCGAGCCGATGGACACCCCGGCGAACAGCCAGCCCAAGCTGTTCGCGTCACCGGCGTAGGTGGTCTCGGACAGCTCGGGGAACACCGCCTGCGGCCAGGCGAACAGCATCGCGATCACGTCGACGACGAAGGTCATCAGCAGCACCGGCTGGGTGCGCAGGAACCCGAAGCCCTCCCCCACGCCGCGCACCGCGGCCCCCAGTCGCAGCGGGCCGGACACCCCCTCCGGGGGCAGGGCCGGCAGCCCGCGCAGCAGCAGCACGGCGAGGACGAAGCCGATCGCGTCGACGGTGTAGAGGATCGACAGGTCGCCCAGGCCGATCAGCAGCCCGGCCAGCAGCGGGCCGACGATCACCCCGGCCTGCCGCACGGTCATCGCCAGCGCGTTGGCCGCGGCGACGCCCTCGGCCCCGACCAGGGCCGGGATGACGGCGCTGCGGGCGGGCTGGTTGACCGCGGCGAACGCCGACACGGCGGCGGCCAGCACCCACAGCACCCACAGCTGCCCGGGACCGGGGAGCAGCGCCTGGACGGCCAGCAGCGCGCTGGTGACGGCGGCCCCGACCGAGCTGATCACCATCAGCCGGCGGCGGTCCATCGCATCGGCGATCGCCCCGCCGAGCAGGCCGAAGACCACCAACGGCACCAGCGCGACCACCGAGGTCAGCCCGACCATCAGCGACGAGCCGGTGAGGCGGTAGACCTGGTACGGGACGGCGACCAGCGTCATCTGCTGACCGAGCATGGTGACCGCGACCCCGCCGAAGACCCGGCGGTAGGCGCGGTTGCGCAGCGGCGTGGTGTCGATCGCCCACCCGCGGCGCCGCGGCACCGGCGGCGTCGGCTGCTCGACGCCCAGCCCGCCCTCCACCGGGTCGACCGGAGGTGAGGTGCTGGAACGGCCCCGCTGCAGGGGCCCGCGCCGAGCCTGCGAGGTGCGGGGGCCAGGCCCCGGCGCAGGGTCCCGCGCCGAGCGTGCGAGGTGTGGGGGGCGGTGGGGTCCTTCACCCTTCATGGGGCGAGGCGCTGCAGGACCCAGCCGCCGCCTTCCTCGTCATCCCGCACGAAGACCAGCCGGTCGTGCAGCCGGTCGTGGCCACCCTGCCAGAACTCCACGCGCGTGGGCGCCACCCGGTAGCCGCCCCAGCTCGGCGGCCGCGGCACCGGCCCCGGCCCGGTCTCGGCGTCCAGCAGCCGCATCCGCTCGACCAGCTCCTCTCGGTCGTCGACGACGGTCGACTGCACCGAGGCGACGGCGGCCAGCTGCGCCCCGCGCGGGCGGGGGTCCCAGAGCGCGTCGGAGGCGGTCTCGCCGATCCGCTCGACGGTGCCGGTGACCCGCACCTGCCGCTGCTGGACGTGCCACGGGAAGACGACGGCGGCGCGCGGGTTCACCGCCAGCTGCGCGCCCTTGGCCGAGGCGTAGTTGGTGCCGAACACGAAGCCGCCGGCGTCGTAGCCCTTCATCAGCACGATCCGGGCGTCGGGCACGCCGTCGGCGTCGGCGGTGGCGACCACCATGGCGTTGGGTTCGGGCAGCTCGGCGGCCACCGCGTCGGCGAACCACCGGTCGAACTGCTCGACCCAGGTGGGGGCCACGGTCTCCTCGGAGAGCCCCTGGGCGTCGTAGTCCCTGCGCATGCTGGTCAGGTCGGGCACGCCTCCATGCTGTCACCGTTGCAGCGCGCACCGCCCGGCGACCGGGTGCCCGGCTGCACCGCTGCCGCCCGGTACCGCCTAGGTTGTGGACCGACCAGCACCGGCGTCCACCCCCACCCGCGCGCGAGGGAGCATGCGAGATGGCTGACGACTTCGTCCCCGGCCTGGAAGGCGTCACCGCCTTCGAGACCACGATCGCCGAGCCGGACAAGGACGGCGGGGCACTGCGCTACCGCGGCGTGGACATCGAGGACCTGGTCGGTCAGGTCACCTTCGGCCACGTGTGGGCGCTGCTGGTCGACGGCCAGTTCGGGCCGGGTCTGCCGCCGGCCGAGCCGTTCCCGATCCCGGTGCACACCGGCGACGTCCGGGTCGACGTGCAGGCCGCGCTGGCGATGCTCACCCCGATCTGGGGCTACCGCCCGCTGCTGGACATCTCCGCCGAGGAGGCCCGCGACGAGCTCGCCCGCGCCGCGGTGATGGCGCTGTCCTACGTCGCCCAGTCCGCGCGCGGCATCGGCGTCCCCGCCGTCCCGCAGAAGCGGGTCGACGAGGCCTCGACGATCGTCGAGCGGTTCATGGTGCGCTGGCGCGGCGAGCCCGACCCGCGCCACGTGGCCGCGGTCGACGCCTACTGGACGTCGGCGGCCGAGCACGGCATGAACGCCTCCACCTTCACCGCCCGGGTGATCGCCTCCACCGGTGCCGACGTCGCCGCCGCACTCTCCGGCGCGATCGGCGCGATGTCCGGCCCGCTGCACGGCGGCGCCCCCTCGCGGGTGCTGCACATGCTCGACGGCGTGGAGCAGTCCGGGAACGCGGAGGCCTACGTCAAGGACCTGCTCGACCGCAAGGAACGGCTGATGGGCTTCGGCCACCGGGTCTACCGGGCCGAGGACCCGCGGGCCCGGGTGCTGCGCCGCACCGCCGAGGAGCTCGGCGCCCCGCGCTTCGAGGCGGCCCTCGCCCTGGAGCAGGCCGCGCTGAAGGAGCTGCGCGAGCGGCGTCCGGACCGGCCGATCGAGACCAACGTCGAGTTCTGGGCGGCGATCGTCCTCGACTTCGCCGAGGTGCCGCCGCACATGTTCACCTCGATGTTCACCTGCGCCCGGACCGCGGGGTGGTGCGCGCACGTCCTGGAGCAGAAGAACACCGGCCGGCTGGTGCGCCCCTCGGCCCGCTACGTCGGCCCGGACCCGCGCAAGCCGCAGGACGTCGAGGGCTGGGACACCATCCGGACGACGACCCTCACCGCCCCCGCCTGATGAAGGACCCCGCTGCCCCCCACCACTCGCACGCTCGCGGCGGGTCCCTGCACCGGGGCCGTCGGCACCACGTGAGGACGACACCATGACGATCACCATCCCGACCGACCTGCTCCCGAAGGACGGCCGCTTCGGCTGCGGCCCCTCCAAGGTCAGGCCCGAGGCGCTGCAGGCGCTGGCCACCGTCGGCGCCGGCCTGATGGGCACCTCGCACCGGCAGGCCCCGGTCAAGGGCCTGGTCAAGCGGGTGCGGGAGGGCCTCACCCAGCTGTTCGACCTGCCCGAGGGCTACCAGGTGGTGCTCGGCAACGGCGGGTCGACGGCGTTCTGGGACGCCGCGACCATCGGGCTGGTGCGCCGCAAGAGCGCGCACGGCAGCTACGGCGAGTTCTCCGCGAAGTTCGCCTCCGCGATCGCCGAGGCCCCGTTCCTCGACGCCCCCACGATCGCGAAGGCCGACCCGGGCTCGCTGGCGCTGCCGACCGCGGAGGCCGGCGTCGACGTCTACGCCTGGGCGCACAACGAGACCTCCACCGGGGTCATGGCGCCGGTGGTCCGCCCGGCCGGCGCCGACGACGACGCCCTGGTGGTGGTCGACGCGACCTCCGGCGCCGGCGGGCTGCCGGTCGACGTCCAGGAGGCCGACGTCTACTACTTCGCCCCGCAGAAGTCCTTCGCCAGCGACGGCGGGCTGTGGATCGCGCTGATGTCGCCGGCGGCGCTGGCCCGGGTCGCCGAGATCAAGGCCTCGGGCCGCTGGATCCCCGGCTTCCTGGACCTGTCGATCGCGGTGGACAACTCGGGCAAGGACCAGACCTACAACACCCCGGCGGTCGCCACGCTGTTCCTGCTGGCCGACCAGATCGAGTGGATGCTCGGCCTCGGCGGCCTGTCCGGGGCGGTGGCGCGCAGCCAGGAGTCCTCGAGCCGGCTGTACGGGTGGGCGGAGCAGACGGCGTACACGACGCCGTTCGTCGCCGACCCGGCACACCGCTCCCTGGTGGTCGGCACCGTCGACTTCGACGCGTCGGTCGACGCCGCCGCGGTCGCGAAGACGCTGCGGGCCAATGGCGTCGTCGACGTCGAGCCGTACCGGAAGCTGGGCCGCAACCAGCTGCGGGTGGGCATGTTCCCTGCGGTCGACCCGGACGACGTCAGCGCGCTGACCGCCTGCATCGACCACGTCGTCGGCCGCCTCTGACCCCGCGGCGCCCGCCGCGGCCGGAGACGTCCAGGTGAACGGCGACGGCGTGTCCCGGGCGCTCTACGGCGTGTCGGCGCAGCAACCAGATCGTGTGCCATCTTCTGGTCGCGCATCTTGTGGGGTCGCGTGAGGGTCGTCTCAGGCCTGGGGAGTCCACCCGGGCACTGAGCTCGAGGAGCACCCCGTGCCGCAGCCCGCACGCCGCGTCGGAACCGCCATCGTCGGACTCGGGGGTGCCGTCGCGACCACCGCGGTGGCCGGGCTGGAGCTGCTCCGGCTCGGCGCCGTGGGCGCCGACGGTCTCCCGCTCGCCGGGGTGACCGTCGGTGGCCGGTCCCTGGAGGAGGCCACCGGCCTCGCCGGCTACGACGACCTGGTCGTCGGCGGCTGGGACCTCGACGCCTCCGACCTCTACAAGGCCGCCGAGCAGCACGGCGTGCTCGACGCCCGCCAGCTGCAGCAGGCCGAGCCGCTGCTGTCGGGCATCACGCCGTGGCCGGCCGCTGGCGACGCCGACTTCTGCCGCAACGTCACCGGCGGCAACGTCGTGCTGGCCGAGGGCCGGCGGGCCCAGGTGGACGCCGTCCGCGCCGACCTCCGCCGGTTCCGCGAGGAGCAGCAGCTCGACGGGCTGGTGCTGCTCAACCTCGCCTCCACCGAGCGCTGGCCCGACCCCGCGGCGGCCTGCCTGCAGACGCCGGAGGCCTTCGAGGCCGGGCTGGACGCCGACGACCGGGCCATCACGCCGTCGATGGTCTACGCCTACGCGGCCATCGTCGAAGGCGTCGGCTACGCGAACTTCACCCCGTCCCTGTCCGCCGACGTGCCGGCCCTGGTCCAGCTGGCCGAGCGGCACGCGGTCCCGATCGCGGGCAAGGACGGCAAGACCGGCCAGACCATGATGAAGACGGTGCTGGCCCCGGCCTTCCGCAGCCGCGCGCTGACCGTCGAGGGCTGGTACTCCGCCAACATCCTGGGCAACCGCGACGGCTTGGCCCTCGACGACCCGGCGTCGCTGGAGAGCAAGCTGCAGACCAAGGGGAAGGTGCTGGACTCGATCCTCGGCTACCCGGTCGAGGACCACGTCGTCCGGATCGACTACTACCGGCCGCGCGGTGACCAGAAGGAGGCCTGGGACGCGATCGACCTGATCGGCTTCCTCGGCCAGCGGATGCAGATCAAGGTCGACTTCCAGTGCCGGGACTCGATCCTGGCCGCGCCGCTGGCCGTGGAGATCGTCCGGCTGGTCGACCTGGCCCAGCAGCGCGGCGAGGGCGGCGTGCAGCGGCACCTGGGCTGGTTCTTCAAGGCCCCCATCACCGCCGACGGCAGCACCCCCGAGCACGCGCTGCACCGGCAGGAGTCCGTGTTGATGGACTGGTTGACCAGCGGGGCCGACCGGACGGGGAGCGACGCCGACCCGGCCTCCCGGTGACGGCGACGACGTCCGGGCCGGCACCCCTCGGCGGGCTGCGTCCGCTGCTGGCCGAGATCGGCGACGCCAAGCGGGTGCGAACCGCGGGCGCACCCGGGTCGCTCGCCGAGCAGGCGTTCGCCCGGTCCTGGGCCCGGCTCCTCGCGGGTGAGGACGCCGGGACGGTGGCGCTGTCGGAGACCGCCGCCGCCGTCGCCCGGGCCCGGCTGGCCGGCGTCGACGCCGCGGTGCTGGCCGCGGCCGGGCTCTCCGCCGACGAGGCGCAGGCGGTGCTGCGGCGCGCCTTCGACGAGGTGGCCGGCGCGCTGGACGGCGGGCTGGCCGGCCGGCTGCGGGCCGCGCTGCCGGGGCTGCGGGGAGCCGGCGCGCCCCCGCCCCTCGCGGTGGCGCTCAACGCCCAGCCGCGGGCCGGCGCCACCGCGCCCGGGAAGCCGCGGGTGGTCGTGGAACCGCCGGAGAGCCACGGCGACCACTGCTTCACCGTCGCCGTCTACGCCGCCTTGCTGGCGCCGCTGATGGGTGCGGACCCGGTCGTCCCCTTCCTGGTCGGGCTGGCCCACCACCTGCACAACGTGGTGCTGCCCGACGCCGGGTTCGCCGGCGAGGTGCTGCTCGGCGACCAGCTGGACCGGGTGATCGGCACGCTGGAAGAGCGCGAGCTGACCGCTCTGCCCGCACCGCTGGCCGCCCGGCTGCGGGAGGTGCTGCTGCTGCGGGGCGACGCCGTGGCGCCGGCGTCGCAGGCCTTCCACGCCGCCGACGTGCTCGACCGGGTGCTGCAGGTGCACCACCACGCGCGGGCCGCCGCGTTCACCGCCGGCCAGGCGCTGGACGACCTGGAGCTGGTGCACGCCGGGCCGGTGCAGGCCTTCCACCTCGACGTGCTCGCCGCGGCCGGGCTGTGAGCACGGCCGGCCTGGACGCGGCGACGGGCCTCACCGCGACCGGCATCCCGGTCGTGGACGGCATCCCGTTCGCCCGCGCGGGGCGCGAGGAGCTGCAGGCCCGGGTGGCCGGGCTGGTCGCCGACGGCGACGTCGACCGGGCCCGGGTGGCGCTGCTCGCCGACGCCGACGACTGGTGGCCCGAGCCGCCCCCGCCGGACGAGCAGCTGGCCCGGGTGCCGGCGGCACCCACGCTGCGGGAGGCGATGGCGCTGCTCGGCATGGGCCGGGTGGGCGACTACTTCGCCCACCGCTGGTCCGACCCCACGCACCTGGCCGTGCTCGCCCTGCTCGGGCAGCACTGGCCCGGCGACCGACCGGTCGTCGACGTCGCCTGCGGCATCGGCACCCAGCTGCGCGAGCTGTCCCGCCGCGGGGTGCGCGACCTGCTCGGCCTGGACGTCGTCTGGGCCAAGCTGTGGCTCGCCCAGCGGTTCATCTGCCCCGAGGCCCGGTACGTGTGCGCCGACCTGACCGCCGCACCGGACCTGCAGGTGGCCCGGCCGGCGTACGTCACCTGCCACGACGCGTTCTACTTCCTGCGCGACAAGCCCGCCGCCGCGGCCGCGATGCGCGCGCTCGCCGGGCCGGGCGGCACCGTCGTCGTGGGGCACGCGCACGTCGCCGACACCGTCTCCGCCGGTGAGCCGCTCGACCCGCAGGAGTACGCCCGGCTGCTCGGCGCCACGGTGCTCTACGACGACGCCGAGCTGACCCGGTCACTGCTCGAGGGCCGCGAGCCCCGGCCGGCGGCGGCCGGGGACCTGACCGGCAGCGAGGCGATCGGCCTGGTCGCCGGTGACCTGCGCGGCCCGGCGCCGGCCGACCTCGGCGAGCCGCTCGGGCCGCTGCGCCCCAACCCGCTCTACGTCGACGGCGAGCTGCGCTGGCCCAGCGATCGGTACGAAGCCGAGTACGGCCCCCGGTCGGGCCACCTGCCGGAACGCTGGCCCGAGCCGCTGCCCGCCGACGCCGCCCGCCGGCGGCTGCTGGTCGACCTGCCGGAGCAGTGGTGAGCCGCGTCGGCTGGGGGGTGGCCGGCTGCGGCTGGGTCGCCCGCGACCACGCCGTCCCGGCCCTGCGCCAGGTTCCCGGCGCCTGCCTGGTCGCCCTGCACGACCGCGACCCGGGGGCGCTGTCCCGGATGCCCGTCGGCCCCCGGGCGACGACCGACCTGGCCGCCTTCCTCGCCACGCCCGGGCTCGACGCGGTCTACGTGGCGGTGCCCAACTCCGCGCACCGACAGGTCGTCGAGGCCGCGGCCGGCGCGGGTGTGGCGGTGCTGTGCGAGAAGCCGCTGGCCGCCGACGTCGCCGACGCCGAAGCGGTCGTCGCCGCGGCCGACCGGGCCGGCGTGCTGCTCGGCACCGCCTACGACCAGCGCTGGCACCCGGCCCACGTGCGGCTGCGCGAGCTGGTGCCCGAGCTCGGCACGGTCACCGCCGTCCGGGTCGTCTACTGCTGCTGGCTGCCGGCCGACTGGTCGCCCGACGGCAGGCCGCACGACAACTGGCGCGTCGACCCGGCCCGGGCCGGTGGCGGCGCCGCGATCGACCTGGCCCCGCACGGGCTGGACCTGGCCGGGGTGCTGGTCGGCGAGGACGTCGCCGAGCTCACCGCACTGCTGCAGCGCCGGGTGCAGACCTACCCGGTCGACGACGGCGCGCTGCTCATCGGCCGCACCTCCGGCGGCGTGCTGGTCGACCTGCACGTGGCCTACAACTGCCCCGACGCCCTCCCCCGCCGCCGGCTGGAGGTGGTCGGCACCCGGGGCACCGCGGTCGCCGTGGACACGATGGGCCAGACCGCCGGTGGCTCGCTCACCCTGTTCCGCCCCGAGCCGGTCGACGTCCCGTTCGCCGGCACCGGCCCCTTCACCGCCCAGTTCGCCGCGTTCGGCGCCGCCGTCGCCGGCACGGCGCCCTGGCCGTACCCGGCCGCACGCGACCTCGCCCTGCACCGCCTGCTCGTGCAGGCCCTCGACACCGCCACCGACCGCACCGGAGCTGCTCTGTGACGTCACCCGACACCAACCCCTACCGCGGCCTGCTGCCCGACCTGCCCGCCTTCGCCTGCACCAACTGCGGGCACTGGCAGCGCTGGCCGGCGCCCGGCCCGCAGGTGTGCCCGGTCTGCGCCGACGTGCGCAACGCGCTGCCCGAGCACGGCTTCGAGTTCGTGACGCCCAAGCAGGCCGACGAGCTGGTCACCGGGTTCTGGCGGCCCACCGCGGTCGCCGGCGTCACCGAGTTCGGCACCGAGCCGCGGTTCGGGCTGGACAGCCGCGGCTGGGTGATCGAGACCGACGCCGGGCTGGTCGGCTTCGAGTGCGCCCCCTGGTACACGCCCGAGATGCTGGCCGAGCTGCGCCGGATGGCCGCCGAGAAGGGCGGGTTCGACGTGCTGGCCGCCAGCCACGTGCACGGCTACGGCGCGCTGTGGCAGCTGCAGCTGGAGCTGGAACCGGGCACCGTCTGCGTCGGGGTGCGCGACCTGGAGTGGACCAAGGCCTTCCGGGTCACCTGGCCCGCCGACGACGTGCTGGAGCTGGCGCCGGACCTCACCCTGCACCGCACCGGCGGGCACTTCCCCGGCCACTCGGTGCTGCACGACAGCCGGCGCGGGGTGCTCTTCTGCGGCGACTCGCTGAAGGTCGACCTGGACGGCGACGGCGCACCGGTGGGCCTGAGCGCCCACAAGGCGTTCCACGCGCAGATCCCCTTGTCGCACGGGGAGCTGCGGGAGTACCTGGCGGTGGTCGCCGAACTGGACTTCGGCGCCGTCGCCACCCCGTTCGAGCTGGTGCCGGGCGTGACCACCGACCACGTCGTGCACCTGGTGCAGCGGCTGCTGTCCCGCCGGCCGGACGCCGCCCCGATCCCGCTGGCCGAGCTGTGAGCACCGCCCAGCGGTACCTCGCCTCGTTCCCGCCCGGCGTCGAGGAGTTCCCGATCGAGGGGCTGGACGTCCTCGACGTGCCGCTGCACAGCGCGTTCCTGTCCTCGACGCCGGACCACCCCGGCGGCAGCGGGCTGGGCTACGGCGCCACCCGGGAGGAGGCGCGCACCGGGGCGCTGGGAGAGATGGCGGAGATGGCGCTGTCCGTCCGCGCGCACGCCGGGCTCGACCGGGTGCACGGCTCCTACCGCGAGCTGGCCCGCACCGAGGGCCGGGACCGGGTCGCCGACCCGCGCACGCTGTGCCTCGAGGCCGGCAGCGACTACGTCGACGACCGGCCGCTGCAGTGGCTGCCGATGAGCCGCACCCGGGACGGCGAGCAGGTGCTCGTCCCCGCCGAGCTGGTGGTCTCCGCCCCGGAGGAGCTGCCCGGCGACCCGCCGCCCGGCGGCTGGCTGACCACCGTGATCAGCAACGGGCAGGGCGCCGGGTTCGACGCCGAGCGGGCGGTCGGCCACGCGGTGCTGGAGCTGCTGCAGCGCGACGGCAACGTCACCACCTTCCGGGCGCTGGACCAGGGCGTGGTGCTCGACCTGGCCGGGCTGCGCGACCCGGACGCCCTCGCCCTGCTGGACCGGCTGGACGCCGCGGGCATCGACGTCCTGGTCAAGCTGGCGAGCACCGGGCACGGCGTCGTCTCGGTCTACGCCGTCGGCTGCTCGCGGGACGGCTCGGAGCCGGCGCCGATGATGGTCACCGCCTGCGGCGAGGCGGCGTCGGCCGACCGGGACGCCGCGGTGCGCAAGGCGCTGTTCGAGTTCGCCGCCGCCCGCAGCCGGAAGGCGTTCATGCACGGCCCGCTGGACGCCGTCGCGGCCGCGACCCCGCCGGGCTACCTGGACCAGTGGCTGCGCGGGCACCCGCCGGAGCGGATGGTCGAGGAGGACCGGGCGCTGCGGGCGATGCTGGCGTGGACCCGGCTGGGCACCGACCGGCTGGTCGACCTGCTGCGGGGTTCGGTGCTCGCCCAGCGCAGCACCGTGGCGCTGACCGACCTGCCCACCGGCAGCGGCGACCCCGTCGGGACGCTGACCGCGGCCGGGTTCGACGTGCTGGTCGACCTGCAGCCCTCGCAGGGCGAGGCGGTCGGAGCGAAGGTGCTGGTGCCGGGGCTGGAGGCCGAGACGATGTCCTACGGCCGGATCGGCGAGCGCGGCGTGCAACGGCTGCTGGAGCGCGACGGCCCCGGTGCCGGGCTCGCCGCCGTCGGCGTCGACCCGGGCGGCTGGGCGAGGGTGCACCTGACCGCCGAGGCCGAAGAGCGCCTCGGCGGGCCGGCCTGGTTCGACCGGGCCGGCGCGGACCGCGCGGTGGGCGAGCTGTACGCGCTGTACCGGGAGCCGGGCCGGCACGTCGCGGCGACGGCGGCCGGGGCCGTGTCATGAGCCTGCGGTACGCCTACAACACCAACGGGCTGACCTCCCACCGGCTGGACGACGCGCTGGCCTTCCTGGCCGACTGCGGCTACGCCGGGGTGGCGCTCACCCTCGACGTGGTGCACCTGGACCCGTTCGCCGACGACGCGTTCGCCCAGGCCGAGCGGGTGCGGGCGCGCTGCGACGCCCTGGGTCTGGACGTGGTCGTGGAGACCGGTGCCCGGTTCCTGCTCGACCCGCGGGTCAAGCACGAGCCCACGCTGGTCAACCCCGGCGCCGAGGGCCGCCACCGCCGGCTGGCCTACCTGCGGCTGGCCTGCGACCTCGCCGAGGTGCTGCGGGCCGAGGCGGTGAGCTTCTGGGCCGGCGTGCCGCAGCCGGGGGTCGACCGGGACGACGCGTGGCGCTGGCTGGCCGACGGCGTCCGGGCCCTGGTCGACAGCCACGGTGGGCGCGCCTACGACCTGGCCGTCGAGCCGGAGCCGGGGATGCTCGTCGAGGACGCCGACGACTGGGCGCGGCTGGCCGCCGAGGTCCCGGGGCTGACCCTGGCGCTGGACACCGGGCACTGCGTCGTCAGCGGCCGGTACGCCCCCGAGCAGGCGGTGGCGACCTTCGCCGACCGCCTGGGCACGGTCGCGGTCGAGGGGATGCGCCGCGGCGTGCACGACCACCTGCCGCTCGACGAGGGCGACGTAGACCTGCCCGCGGTGCTGGCCGCGCTGCAGGCGGCCGACTACCAGCGGCTGGTCACCCTCGAGCTCTCGCGGGACGGCCACCGGGCGCACCAGCTGGTGCCCCGCTCCATCGAGCTGTTGCGGAAGGCCGAGTCATGAGGGACGAGTCATGAGGATCTGCTTCGTCAGCCGCCGCTACTGGCCCGCGGTGAGCGGGATGAGCGTCTACGCGGAGAACCTGCTCCGCGAGCTCGTCGCGCTGGGCCACGAGGTCACCCTGGTCAGCCAGTACCGGGACGACGAGGCGGGCACCCGGGTCTACGGCGGCGGCGTGCCGCCGGCCGACCGGGTGCCCGCGGGCGTCGAGGTGCACGCCCTGCCCAGCCGGGGCGAGACCGTCGTCCCGGCCGACTGGGAGGGCGACATCGCCGAGATCGTGCGCACCGTCGTCGAGCTGCACGAGCAGCGGCCCTTCGACGTGCTGCACGCCCAGTACGGCTACCCGCCCGGCCTGGCCGTGCTGGAGGCCTCCCGGCGGACCGGACTGCCGAACCTGGTCAGCATCCAGGGCGGCGACGGGCACTGGGTGGGCACCTGCTGCAGCACGCACGCCGACGCGATGCGCGCCGTGCTCGACCACGCCGGAGCGGTGCTGATCGGCAGCGCCAGTTTCCGCGACGAGGTCGTCGGCAACCTGGGCACCGACCCGGCGCGGTTCACGATCGTGCCGGGCGCGACCGACACCACCCGGTTCACCCCCGGCGACCGGCCGCTGGGCAGCCTGGCCGACCCGCCGGTGCTGCTGTTCCACGGCCGGGTCGACCGGCGCAAGGGCGTGCTCGACCTGCTCGAGGCGCTGCCCGACGGCGTCCGGCTGGTGGTGTCCGGCATCGGCCCGGACCTGGACGAGGCGAAGGCCCGCGCCGACGGGCGCACGACCTTCCTCGGCTACGTGCCCCCGGACGAGGCACCCGCGGTGTACCGCACGGCGGACGTGTTCGTCAGCCCCACCTACAGCGAGGGGTTCAGCAACACCCTGCTGGAGGCGATGGCCAGCGGGCTGCCCACGGTGAGCACCGACAGCGTCGGCGTCGTCGACTGCCTGCGGCACGAGGAGAACGGGCTGCTGCACGAACCGGGCGACGTCGCCGGCCTGCGCAAGGAGCTGGACCGGCTGCTCGGCGACGCCGCGCTGCGCACCCGGCTGGCCACCACCGCGCTGGAGGAGGTGCGCCGGCTGTACTCCTGGCCGGTGCTCGCCCGCAGCATCGACGAGGTCTGCACCGAGCTGGCCGGCACCGCGCCGGACCTGGACTGGACGTCACCCGCCACGGTGGACGAGACGTGCCGCTTCCGGTCCGCGGCGCACCTGCTCTGATGCGCGTGCTCGCGGTCAGCCCGCACCTCGACGACGCCGCCTTCTCCGCCGGGGCGACCCTCGCCGCACTGGCCGACGCGGGGCACGAGGTCACCGTGGTCACCTGCTTCACCCGCAGCGTGCCCGACCCGACCGGCTTCGCGCTGGCCTGCCAGCTGGACAAGGGGCTGCCGGCCGACGTCGACTACCTGGCGCTGCGCCGGATCGAGAACGCCGCCGCGGTGGCGGTGCTCGGCGCGACGGCGGTCGACTGGGACCTGCCCGAGGCCCCGCACCGCGGCTACACCAGCGCGCCGGACCTGTTCGCCGGCGTGCACCCCGGCGACGACGTGTGGACCGAGGTCGCCGACCGGCTGGCCGGCTTGGACGCCGACCTGTGGCTGGCGCCGCAGGGGCTGGGCGCCCACGTCGACCACCTGCAGGTGCTGCGCGCGGTGGCGGCGCTGGACCGGCCGACGCTGTGGTGGCGGGACAGCCCCTACGTGCTGCGGCGGCCCGACGCCGTCCCCGGCGGGGCGCTGCCCGGCGGGCTGTCGCCCGTGCGGCTCCCGCAGCTGCCGGAGCGGCGGGCCGGGGCATGCGCCTGCTACCGCAGCCAGCTGGGCTTCCAGTTCGGCGGGGAGACCGGCATGCGCACCGCCCTCGCGGACCTGCCGGAGGTGCTGCTGGCCGGGCCGGCGGCGCTCGCGGCGCTGCCGCCGGAACTGGTGGCGGTGCAGGCGTGACCTGGCTGGTCACCGGCGGCGCCGGCTACATCGGCGCCCACGTGGTGCACGCGATGGCCGCCGCCGGTGAACCAGTGGTGGTGCTCGACGACCTGTCCAGCGGGGACGCCGGCCGGCTCGACGGGCTGCCCGGGGTGCCCCTGGTGGTCGGCTCGGTGCGGGACCGCGGGCTGGTGCGCCGGGTGCTGCGCGAGCACGCGGTGCAGGGCGTGGTGCACGTGGCCGGCAAGAAGGCGGTCGCGGAGTCGGTGGCCGACCCCCTCCGGTACTTCGCGGAGAACGTCGAGGGGCTGGTCGCGCTGCTGGAGAGCTGCCGGGCGAAGGGCGTGGGCCGGTTCGTCTTCTCCAGCAGCGCCGCGGTCTACGGCGCACCCGACGCCGACCCGGTCACCGAGGACGCGCCGTGCCGCCCGCTGTCGCCCTACGGGCAGACCAAGCTGGTCAGCGAGTGGGTGCTGCGCGACTGCGCCACCGCCTACGGGCTGGCGGCCACCTCGCTGCGCTACTTCAACGTGGCCGGCGCCGCGCGACCCCGGCTCGGCGACACCGGTGCGGCCAACCTGGTGCCGATGGTCTTCGCCGCCCTCGACGCCGGCACGCCGCCGGTGGTGTTCGGCGACGACCACGCCACCCCCGACGGCACCGGGGTCCGGGACTACGTGCACGTCGCCGACGTCGCCACCGCGCACCTGGCCGCCGCCCGGGCGCTGACCGCGGGGTCGGCCGGCGGCACGTACAACGTGGGCACCGGCGCCGGCTGCAGCGTGCGCGACGTGCTGCGCGTCGTCGCCGAGGTCACCGGCGCCGACACCACCCCGGTCGTGGCCGGCCGCCGTCCCGGGGACGCGGCGAGCGTCGTCGCCGCGGTCGGCCGGATCGAGCGCGAGCTGGGGTTCCGCGCGCGGCGGGGCCTGCCCGACATGATCGCCAGCGCCTGGACCGCCTGGCGCCGGCTGCAGCCCCTCTGACGGCGCGCCCGCGGCCGCCGGCGTCCGCGTCAGCCGGGCAGGACCCAGGTGTCCTTGCTGGCCGCGTCGTCGTCGGCCGGCAGGCCGTCCACGTCGGCCGCGACCCGGCTGAGCGGGGCGGGCAGCACCCGGGTGCTGCCCGCCCCGGCGACGGCGAACACCCGAAGGCCCGCCCGCCGCGGCCGCACGGTCCCGTCGACGACGGTGGGCACGGTCGAGGGCTCGACCGGCTCCCGGACGACGAACCGGTGGGGTGCGGCCTCCACCTCGGCGTGCAACTCGGCCAGCTCGGCCGCCGAGCACCGCGGGCCGTGCACCACGCCCTGCCCGCCGTAGCCGTCGACCGGCACCACGACCAGCTCGTGCAGCCGGTCGCGGACCTGGGCCAGGTGCGCGTCCTCGGCCAGTGACCAGGTGGGCACGCCGGCCAGCACCGGCTCCTCGGCCAGGTAGAAGCGGATCAGCTCGGGCACGTACCGGTGCAGTGCGGGGTCGTCCGCGACGCCGTTGCCCGGCACGTTGGCCAGGGTGAGCCGGCCGGCCCGCACCGCGTGCCCGGTCAGCACGCCCAGCGGCGGGCCGCCGGCGGTCAGGTGGCCGGCCAGCTCGCTCTCGTCCACCCGCCGGTACAGCACGTCGACCGGCACCCGCTCCCCGCGCACCTGGACGGCGACCCCGCCGGCCGGGGTCGCCCAGAGGGTGTCCGGGGTGGCCAGCGGCACGCCCAGCGCCTCGGCGAGCAGCCGGTGCTCGAACCAGCTGGTGCTGCCCGGCCCGTCGCTGAGCACCGCCAGCCCGGGAGCGCCGCTGCACGCCGGGGGCGCCGCCTCGACCAGGGCCGCCCGCAGCAGCGCGACCGCCCCGGCCGGGTCGGCCAGCCCGCGCGCCTCGGCGTCGGCGTAGAGGTCCGGCAGCGCGGCCCGGCCGCTGTCCCGGTCGGCCAGCGCGTAGCCGATGCCGACCGGCATCCGCGCGTCGTCGGCGAGCACCACCCAGCCGTCCGGGCCCTGGACGAGGTCGCACGCCAGCACGGTGGCCCGGGCCCGGGTCGGCGTGCCCAGGGCCACGGCCTCGGGGCGGTGGCCGGGGCTGGCGGTGACCAGCCGGGCGGGCACCACGCCGGCGCGCACCACCTCCGGGCCGCCGTCCGGGTCGCTGCGCCGTCGGCCGGCGGCGCGGTAGACGTCGGCGAGGAAGGCGTTCAGCGCGCGGGCGCGCTGCTCGACCCCGCGCGCGAGGTGCGCCCAGTCGGCGGCCGGGAGCAGCCGCGGCACCGGGCACATCGGCACCGGCCGCTCGGTGAACCGCCCGTCCAGCCAGCTGCCCTGCACGACGCCGCGCAGCCCGCGCTCCTGGGCGGTAGCGGCCGCGGTGGCGGCGATCCCCCCGGCGCCGAGCTCGTCGAGCACGCGCGCCACCGGGGACCACTCCGGGCGCACGCGGCCGGCGGCGTCGACCGCCTCGTCGGTGGCGGAGCCCGGGTAGCGCGCGAAGACGCCCGCGGTCTCGCTCATCGCCGGTCGTCTGCTGCGGGGTCGGCCGGGGGGCTGACCGGCGGGGAGCTCACAGCCAGCGATCGAACCACTCGGTGACCCGCTCCGACAGGTGCAGCACGTTCTCCCGACCCACGATCGTGTGACCCTCCCCCCGGAAGAGGAGCAGTTCGGCGGGGGCGCCGCAGTCGGCGGCGCGGCGGGCGGCGAGGGCCTGGTGGGCCTGCACGGACTCCAGCACCGGCACGTTGGTGTCCCGGTCTCCGTGGGTGAGCAGCACGGGGGCACGCAGCCGGTCCAGCATCGTCATCGGCGAGATCGAGGCGAGCATGTCCCGGTCGGTCACCGGGTCGCCGTACTCGGTGACCGACGCCGCCGCCATCCAGGGCTCGGTGCCGGCGAAGAAGGTGCGCAGGTCGCTCATCCCGGCCAGCGTGACGCCGGTGGCGAAGAGCTCCGGCCAGCGGGTGAGCGCGACCAGGGTGAGGTAACCGCCGTAGGACCACCCGTAGGCCCCGACGTGCCCGGGCAGCGCGATCCCGCTGGTGACCAGGTGGTCGACGGTGGCCGGGACGTCGGCGAAGGACGCCTCGCGGGCGTGCAGGTCGTCGGCGGCCATGAACGCGTGCCCGCGGCCGCCCGAGCCGCGCACGTTCGGGGCGAACACGGTGAGCCCGGCGGCGACCAGCGACTGGGCGAGCGGGGAGAACGCCGGCCGCTCCTGCCCCTCCGGCCCGCCGTGGAAGCTGACCACGGTCCGGTTGGGCCCGTCGACGCCGGGCGGGGTGTACAGCCACCCGTCGAGCTCGGTGCCGTCGGCGGACCGGTACTCCCGGCGCACCGGGGTGACCAGCAGGCGCGGGTCGGGCCAGTGCGGGGTGGACGGCAACGGGGCCGGCGCGTCCGTCTCCTCGTCCAGCGACACCCGGTACAGGGCGCGGGGCGCCGTCGGACCGGTCAGCTCGGCCAGCAGGGTCCGCCCGTCCGCGGCCAGCGACCAGCCGGGCATGACCGGCTCCGGCAGCGGCACCGACCGCACCAGGCCACCGTCGGCAACCCGGCGGAGCTCCAGCTGCGTGACGCCGTCGCGGTTCCACACGCAGACGACCGTGCCGTCCAGCCGGACGGCGTAGGCCTCCAGGTCGGCGTCCGGACGGGCGATGAGCACCTCCGCGTCCCCGGGGAGGCGGTCCTCGCCGTGCAGCGGCACCCGCAGCAGCGCGGTCCGGTCGCTGCGCGGCAGGCCGGGCCGGGGCGGGAGCGCGGCGCGCAGGAAGACCGCCGCGCCGTCGAGGGCGAACCGGCCGTCCTCGCTGGCCGCGCCGCCGGGGGCACCCAGCGGGATCACCCGCCGCTGCACGCCGGTGGCGACGTCGACGGTGACCACGTGCCGGTGCCCGCGCGGGCCACGGCGGGCCAGCACGGTGCGCTCGTCGGCGGCGACGGCGGTCACCGCGAGGAACCCGCCGCGGGCCAGCGTGCGGTGCGCCCCGCTGACCACGTCGACCAGCACCACGTCGGCGTCCGGGCCGTCGCCGGGGGCGATCGAGCAGACGTAGTGGCCCGGCTGCAGCGTCCAGCCACCGGCGAGCACGGTCGCCCGCGGGTCCTCCCCGGCGACCAGGTGCCGGTCGGTGCCGTCCGGGCGCACCGCCCACAGCTGCGCGCAGATCGACCCGCCCGGGCTGACCAGGTAGGCCAGCCACTCGCCGTCCGGTGACCAGGCGACCGAGACGACCTCCTCGTCCGCGGCCGACAGCACCGCCGGCGGGGTGTGCTGGTCCAGCGCGGCCACCTCGAGCCGGGGCAGCCCGGAGCGGTCGCTGACGTAGGCGATCCGGTCGCCGGTCGGCGCGAGCGCCGGGGTCCAGGCGCCGGAGGCCCCGGCGATCTCGGCGATGGCCAGCCGGACCGGGGTGGAGAGGCCGGTCCGGCGCAGCACGTCGGTCATGGCTCCTCCTCAGGTCGACGGTGGCCCGGGCGCCCCGGGCCGTCAGCAGAGTGGAGCAGACGCCGGCCGCACGCCCTTCCCCACCACGCCGCGAGCTGGCTCACACGCCGGTCAGCGGATCCCGTGCCGCTGCAGCCAGAGCTCCAGCAGACCCACCTGCCACAGCTGGTTGGCGCCCAGCGTGGTGCGGTGCGCGTTCGGCTCGGCGAGCAGCCGGTCGACGTGCTCGGGGCGGAACAGGCCGCGCTCCCGGGCCTCCGGTGCGTGCAGCGCCGCGCGCACCGTCTCCAGGTAGTCCCCGTGCAGGTCGATGATCGCCGGCACCGGGAAGTAGCCCTTGGGCCGGTCGATGACGTCGGCCGGGATCACCTTCCGGGCGGCGTCCTTGAGCACGCCCTTGCCGCCGTGGGCGAGCTTCAGCTCGGGCGGGACGGCGGCGGCGAGCTCGGCGAACTCGTGGTCCAGGAACGGCACGCGGGCCTCCAGGCCCCAGGCCATCGTCATGTTGTCGACCCGCTTCACCGGGTCGTCGACGAGCATCACCGTGGAGTCCAGCCGCAGCGCCTTGTCCAGCGTCGTCTCCGCGCCCGGCCGGGCGAAGTGGTCGGCGACCAGCTGCCGGCTGACGTCGTCGGCGGTGAGCCACTGCTCGGCGAGCACCTGGGCCAGCCGGCTGTGCGGCTGGTCGACGAAGTGCCGGGTGTAGGCGTCGACGGCCTGGTCGGCCGGGACGTCGGCCAGCGGCGGGTACCAGTCGTACCCGGCCATCACCTCGTCGGCGCCCTGGCCGCTCTGCACCACCTTCACGTGCTGGCTGACCTGCTGGGAGAGCAGGTAGAAGGCGACGGCGTCGTGGCTGACCTGCGGCTCGGCCATCGCGCCGATCGCCCCGTCGAGGCCGGCGTGCACGTCGGCGCTGGGGATCATCAGCCGGTGGTGGTCGGTCTCGAAGGTCTGCGCGACGACGTCGGAGTAGACGAACTCGTCGCCCGAGCGCTCACCGACCGCCTCGAAGCCGATGGAGAAGGTGGCCAGCCCCTTCTGCCCCTCCTCGGCGAGCAGGCCGACGACCAGGCTGGAGTCGATGCCGCCGGACAGCAGCACACCGACGGGCACGTCGGCGACCATCCGCCGGCGCACCGCCACGCGCAGCGAGTCGAGCACCCGCTCCTGCCACTCCACCGGGTGCAGGCCGGCGAGCTCCGGGCGCCGCTCGTGCACCGGGCGCCAGTACACCCAGTCGGTCTCGCGACCGTCGGGTTCGTAGGTGCGCACGGTCGCCGGCGGCAGCTTCCCGACCCCGGCCAGGATCGTGCGCGGCGCCGGGACGACGGCGTGGAAGGACATGTAGTGGTGCAGCGCCACCGGGTCGATGGTGGTGTCCACCCCGCCGGCGCGGACCAGCGCGGGCAGCGACGAGGCGAACCGGAGCCGGCCGGGCCCACGGCTGAGGTACAGCGGCTTGATCCCGAAGCGGTCGCGGGCCATGACCACGCGCCCGGTGTCCCGCTCGACGACGACGAAGGCGAACATCCCCAGGAAGCGCTCGACGCACTCGCGGCCCCAGCGGTGGTAGGCCTTGAGCACCACCTCGGTGTCGGAGGTGGAGAAGAAGCGGTAGCCGGCGGCCTGCAGCTCGGCGCGCAGCTCCTTGTAGTTGTAGATGATCCCGTTGAAGACCATCGTCAACCCGAGCTCGGCGTCCACCATCGGCTGCGCCCCGGCGTCGGTCAGGTCGATGATCTTCAGCCGCCGGTGGCCCAGCGCGACCGGCCCGGCCTGCCAGCCACCCGAGCCGTCCGGCCCCCGCCGCTGCAGCTGGTCGCACATCGCGGCCACGGCCGCCATGTCGGCCACGCCGCCGTCGAACCGGACCTCACCGGAGATGCCGCACACGTGCTCCCCTTCCGCTCGTCGCGGAGGCGCCGCACCGCGCCGTCCGTCGGACCACCATCCCCCGCGGGTGTTTCCAGCACATGACCCGGGCGGGGGCTCGGCGAACGCCGAAGGGTCCATTCTGGTCGAGCCGTCAGCAGCCTGCGACCGCACCGTCGCCCTGGGTCGGGGCGACCCGGGTGCACGACGGACCTCGTTGTCGAGCCGACGCGCCGGGCCGGGCGTGTCCGTGGCGCGGGTCGCCCGGGCGGGCGATAGCGTGACCGGGGTCCGCTCCCCCGGCTCGCACCGGAACCTGCTGGAGGTCGCCCCTCATGCGCGCCCTGCGCTTCGTGGCTCTCTCCGACGACGGCAAGAACCTGGTGCTCGCCGCCGAGCCGGCGCCCACCTCCGACGGGTCGGACGCGGCGGAGGACGGCGAGCGGTTCGAGCTGCCCGTCGACGACCGGCTGCGGGCCGTGCTGGCCGGGGAGTCCCGCCGCACCGGTCAGCCGCCGGCCGACGAGCTGCCCCCGCGGGTCATCCAGGCCCGCATCCGGGCCGGGGAGTCCCCGGAGGAGGTCGCACGGGCCTCCGGCACGCGGGTCGAGCGGATCATGCGCTTCGCCTACCCGGTGCTCCAGGAGCGCGCACGGGTCGCCGAGCAGGCCCGCGAGGCGCGGGTCCGGCTCTCCGACGGCACCCCGGGCGTCCCGCTCGAGGAGTACATGTCCGAGCGGCTGCGGCTGCTGGGCACCGACGTCGACGCGATCAGCTGGGACGCCCACCGCAGCGAGGACGGCTCGTGGCAGGTGCGCGCCGACTGGGACACCGGCGCCACGTCCGGCGGCACGCGCTGGCGCTACGACATCCCCGCCAAGTCGGTGACGCCGGTCGACGCCGCCACCACCGACTTCGCCGAGGGCACCCGGCTGGTCCGGGTCGTGCCGGACGTCCCGGCCGGGCTGCCGCCCGCACCGGCCGGCCGCCGCGGCATCTCCGTGGTGCGTGCCGGGGAGGACCAGGCACCCGCTCCCGACGAGCAGCACCTCGCCGAGGACGCGCCGCCGGACGCCGACGGGGACCACCTCGACTCCCCCGCCGCCGGGGCCGTGCCCGTTCCCGGAGCCGCTGCGCCCGCTCGGACCGGCGTGCCGGGAACCGAGCCGGGCACCGACCCCGACACCCAGGACACCGTGGTGCTCGGCCGCCTCGCCGAGCCGGACGTCGACGGCGCCACCGAGTTCGAGGACGAGGACGACCCGCGGGCCCGGATCCCGGCCTGGGAGGACATCGTCTTCGGGGTCCGCCGGCGCCGCTGAGGACGGCCCTCCCCAATCGGATCGAGATCGTCGGTCCCTCGGCATAACCTGCGCTGGCCATGACCGAGACCCCCGCCCCCGCCGAGACCGACCGGGGGCGGCTCACCGCGCTGACGCGGCTGTGGCCCTTCGCCCGCCCCTACCGCCGCCTCATCGCGCTGACCTTCACGGCGGCGTTGCTGGCCAGCCTCGCCCAGCTTGCGGTACCGCTCCTGGTCCCGCCGATCGTCGAGGGGCCCATCGCCGACGGCGACCGCGGCGCGCTCCTGCCGCTGCTGGGGCTGGCCCTGCTGTTCGGGCTGGCGGAGGCGGCGCTGTTCTTCCTCCGCCGCTGGGCGATGAACGTCAGCAGCCTGCAGATCGAGCGCGACCTGCGCGACGCCCTGTACCAGCGGCTGCAGCGGCTCCCGGTCGCCTTCCACGAGGGCTGGTCCTCGGGGCAGCTGCTCTCCCGCGCCACCTCCGACGTCGCCACCATCCGGCGCTTCGTCGGGTTCGGGGCGGTCTTCCTGCTGGTGAACCTGATCACCTGCATCGTCGTCGGCGCCCTGCTGGTCGCCATCCACTGGCCGCTGGGCCTGGCCGTGCTGGCCACCAGTGCCCCGCTGGTGGTCTTCGGGGCGCGCTGGGAGAAGCGCTACAACACCGAGTCGCGCCTGGTGCAGGACGAGCAGGGCGAGCTGGCCACCGACGTGGAGGAGGCGGTGCAGGGCATCCGGGTGGTCCGGTCGCTGGGCCGCAGCGGCCTGGTCTTCGGCCGCTACGACCGCAAGGCCGTGCGGCTGCGGGAGCTGCAGCTGGGCAAGGTCCGCACGCTGGCGCTGATCTGGTGCCTGTTCGAGTTCCACCCGCAGGTCACCCTCGCGATGATCCTGGTGGGCGGCGCCCTGGCGGTGAACAGCGGCGCGCTGACCGCCGGCGCGCTGATCGGGTTCATCGCCCTGTTCACCGTGCTGCTGTGGCCGATCCTCTCCCTCGGGTTCCTGCTGGCCCAGGCCCAGGAGGCGGCCAGCGCCTGCGACCGGATCGGCGAGCTGCTCGACGCCGAACTGACGGTCACCGACCGCCCCGGGGTGCATCCGCAGCCGGTGGGCACGCCGGCGCGGCTGCGCTTCGAGGACGTCTCCTTCCGCTTCCCCGGCACCGGCGACCCGGTGCTGCGCGGCATCGACCTCGAGATCGCCCCCGGGGAGACGGTCGCGCTGGTGGGCGCGACCGGGTCGGGCAAGACGACGGCGACCGCGCTGGTGGCCCGGCTGTACGACGTCACGGGCGGGCGGGTGACCCTCGACGGCCACGACGTCCGCGACCTGCCGCTGGACCAGCTGCGCCGCGTGGTGGCCACCGCGTTCGAGGAGGCCACCCTCTTCTCGATGAGCGTGCGGGAGAACGTCACGCTGGGCCGGCCCGGCGCCGGCGACGCCGAGGTCGAGGAGGCGCTGCGGGTCGCGCAGGCCGGGTTCGTGCACGACCTGCCCTGGGGCCTGGACACCCGGATCGGCGAGCAGGGCCTGTCGCTGTCCGGCGGCCAGCGGCAGCGGCTGGCGCTGGCCCGCGCGGTGCTCGGGCGGCCGTCGGTGCTGGTGCTCGACGACCCGCTGTCCGCGCTCGACGTGCACACCGAGGCGCTGGTCGAGCGCGCGCTGCGCGAGGTGCTCGCCGAGACGACGGCGCTGGTGGTCGCCCACCGGGCCTCGACCGTGCTGCTGGCCGACCGGGTGGCGCTGCTGCAGGACGGCCGGATCACCGCGGTGGGCCCGCACGGCGAGCTGCTGGCCACCGTGCCGGCCTACCGCGAGCTGCTCTCCTCGGCGCCGGAGCTCGCCGGGGCCGGCGAGGGAGGTGCCCGGTGACCACCCCCGGGACCGGCGCGGGCGCCGCGACCTCCCCGGCGGCGCGCCGGCCGACGCGCACGCCGACTGGCGCGGCGTCGCCGCGGAGGACGCCGGGGAGCTGAGCACCTCCGCCAGCACGTTCCTGCGCGGCCGCTCCCGCCGGCTGCTGGGCGAGCTGCTCCGCCCGCACCGCCGGGCGCTGTGGGCGCTGCTGGCGGTCATCGTGGCGCAGAACGCCGCCTGGCTGGCCGGCCCGCTGCTCATCGGCATCGGCGTCGACGTCGCGCTGCCGGCGCTGGTCGACGGCGATGCCTGGCCCCTGGTCTGGGTCACCGCCGCGATGGTCGGCGCCGCCTGCGCCGACGCCGGGCTCCGCTACGTGTTCCTGACCGGCTCCGGCCGGGTCGGCCAGGCCGTGCTGCTGACCCTGCGCCGGAGGGTGTTCACCCACGTGCAGCACCTGCCGCTGTCCTTCCACGAGCGGTACACCTCGGGGAAGACGATCAGCCGGCTGACCAGCGACGTGGAGGCGCTCGCCGAGCTGCTCGACGAGGGGCTGGACGGGCTGCTCACCGCGCTGTTCAGCGTCGTCGGCATCGGCGTCGTCCTGCTGGTGCTCGACCTGCCGCTCGGGCTGGTCGCCCTGCTCGGCTTCCCCGCGCTGTTCCTCATCGGCCGGTGGTTCCAGCGCAACTCGACGATCGCCTACCGCCGCACCCGGGAGACCGTCGCGGCGCTGATCGTGCAGTTCACCGAGACCTTCGGGGGCATCCGTGCCGTGCAGGCGTTCCGCCGCGAGCCGCGCAACGACGAGCTGCACACCGAGCTGAACGAGGCCAACCGGCGCGCCCACCACCACGCCTTCTGGCTGATCGCGGTCTTCGTGCCGGCGGTCACCACGGTGGCGAACCTGGTCACCGTCGGCGTGCTCGGCTACGGCGCGCTGCGGGTGATCGACGGCGACCTCGCGGTCGGCGTCCTGCTGTCCTTCCTGCTCTACCTGCGCCGGTTCTTCGACCCGCTGCAGGACATCGCGATGTTCTACAACAGCTACCAGTCGGCCAGCGCCGCGCTGGAGAAGCTCTCCGGGGTGCTCGAGGAGCGCTCGACGGTGCCCGAGCCGGCCGATCCGACCCCGCTCCCCTCCCCCGCCGGGGAGCTGGTCTTCGACGAGGTGCGCTTCGGCTACGGCGCGGCCACCGTGCTCCCGGAGCTGGACCTGACGATCCCGGCCGGGCAGACCGTCGCCCTGGTCGGCGCCACCGGCGCCGGGAAGTCGACCCTGGCCCGGCTCGCGGCCCGTTTCTACGACCCGCTCGCCGGGCAGGTGCGGCTGGACGGGGTGCCGCTGGACCGGTTGGCCGACGCCGACCTGCGCCGGGCGGTGGTCATGGTCACCCAGGAGAGCTTCCTGTTCTCCGGCTCGATCGCCGACAACATCGGGTTCGGCCGCCCGGACGCCACCCGCGCGGAGGTCGAGGAGGCCGCCCGGGCGATCGGCGCCGACACCTTCATCCGGGCACTGCCCGAGGGGTACGACACCGACGTCCGCAAGCGAGGCGGCCGGCTGTCGGCCGGGCAGCGGCAGCTGGTCAGCTTCGCCCGCGCCTTCCTCGCCGACCCGGCGGTGCTGGTGCTCGACGAGGCCACCAGCTCCCTCGACGTGCCCAGCGAGCGCCTGGTGCAGCGGGCCCTGCAGACCCTGCTGGCCGACCGGACGGCGCTGATCATCGCCCACCGGCTCTCCACGGTGGAGATCGCCGACCGGGTGCTGGTGATGGAGGCCGGGCAGGTGGTCGAGGACGGCGCGCCCGCCGAGCTGATCACCGGCACCGGCCGGTTCGCCGGCCTGCACCGCGCCTGGGCCGACAGCCTGGCGTGACGCGCGCCGAGGAACAGCGTGTCCACGATGATCGTTCCGGGTAGTGGACCGGTCGGCGGACGCGAGCGGTGCCGGGACCTCCGGCCACCGACGACCAGACCGGCCCGGAACGGAGGACGACGTGTCAGCTTCGGTCTCGATGCCGCTCGGCGGCGTGCAGGTGGGGTCCTACGACGACTACCAGCAGGCCCAGCGCGCGGTGGACCACCTCTCCGACCAGAAGTTCCCGGTGGAGAACGTGACGATCATCGGCAGCGACCTGCGGCTGGTGGAGAAGGTCACCGGCCGGCTCACCTGGGGCCGGGCGATCGGCGCGGGCGCGGCCAGCGGCGCCTGGTTCGGTCTGTTCGTCGGCCTGCTGCTGGGCATCTTCGCCCCCGACGGCAGCAGCTGGATCGGCTCGGTGCTCACCGGTCTGCTGATCGGTCTGGTCTTCGGCGCGGTGTTCGCCGCGGTGGGCTACGCGGCCACCGGTGGCCGGCGCGACTTCACCAGCACCAGCAAGACGGTGGCCGGCCGCTACGACGTGATGTGCAACCCGCAGTACGCCGAGGAGGCGCGCGCCGAGCTGGCGCGGCTGTCCCTGCGCGGCTGATCGGCAGCGGGACGGCGGCCCGCGGGCCGTCGTCCCGCTCGGGTCACCAGCCGCCACCCATGCTGGTGCGGTGCCCCTGGGTGTCGGCGCCGCGGTGGGCGTCGACGTCGCCGCGCACCGCGGCACGGCTCACGCCGCGTCCCACGTCGCCGTTCACCCGGGCTCCCCGGGCCTTCGCGCGCCGGTCCATCCACCACGCGCCGCCCAGCAGCACGGCCAGCACCAGCCCGGTGACCACCCAGAACGTCATGCCGGAACGGTAGGGGCGCGCAACGCCGTACGCCAGTGCCCGGCCGGACGGGTCAGCGCAGCGTCGCGAAGGCGATCGCCGCCGCGGCGGCCACGCCCAGGGAGTCCACCCCGGCGCGCATCGGGATCCGGGCCCGCACCCGCGCGGCGGTCCTGGCCGCCTCGGTGAGCCCGGGCCCCTCGGCGCCGAGCAGCACCGCGGTGCGCGGGGAGGCGGCGAGGTCCACCTCGCCGAGGTCGACGGCGTCGTCCGCGGGGGTGAGCGCGACCGTGAGGTACCCGGCCTCGTGCAGCCGGTCCAGGCCGCCCGGCCAGTCGCCCAGCACCGCGATCGGCAGCGACAGCACGTGGCCCATGGAGACCCGCACGCACCGCCGGTAGAGCGGGTCGGCGCAGGTCGGGTCCAGCAGCAGGCCGTCGACGCCCAGCGCCATCGCCGAGCGGGCGATCGAGCCGATGTTCTCGTGGTCGTTCAGCCCTTCCAGCACCGCCAGCCGGCGCGGCGCGGCCGGGTCGGGGCCGGCCAGCAGCTCGTCGAGGTCCGCCGGGGGCAGCCGGTCGGCCGAGGCGAGCACGCCCCGGGTCAACCGGAAACCGATGACGTCCGACAGCACCCACCGGTCCGCCTCGTAGGCGGCCACGCCGTCCGGGAGGTCCAGCGCGGACACCCGCCCGGGGATGCCGAAGACGCTGCGCACCGGGTAGGGCGAGGCGAGCAGGCGCTCGACGGCGGGGACGCCCTCCACGATCACCGGCCCGGTGCCCCGCTCGGTGCCGGGCCGGCGGTCGCCGGCGACCAGGTCGCGGAAGTCGGCGACCCGCTCGTCGGCCGGGTCGGTGATCAGCAGGGGGTCGACGGGCACGGCGCCGATCATCCCCGTCGCCCCGCCGCCTCCAGCGCGCGGGACGGCGACGGGCACCGCAGGATCGCTCCGTGGCCTCCTCCTCCCTGAAGACCGTCGTCGTCGGCGCGGGCATCTCCGGCATCGCCTGCGCCCGGGAGCTCGCGTCGGCCGGCCGGCCGGTGCAGGTGCTCGACCGGGGACGCCGGCCGGGTGGGCGGATGGGCGGCCGCACCCTGCACGGTCGACCGGTCGACCTGGGCGCGTCCTACCTGACCGCGGGCGACGACTCGCCCCTGCGGCCCCTGGTCGACGACTGGGTGCGCCGCGGGCTGGCCCACCCGTGGACCGACACCTTCGCCGTCGCCGGCCCGGACGGGATCGAGCGGACGACGTCCGGGCCGGTGCGCTACGGCACCCCCGGCGGGCTGCGCAGCCTCGTGGTGGACCTCGCCGAGGGCCTCGACGTGGTCCCCGAGCACGCGGTCAGCGCCGTCACCGGCGGCGACACCCCCACGGTGGACGGCGACCCGGTGGCCACGGCGGTGCTGGCCCTGCCCGACCCGCAGGCGGCCCGGCTGCTGGCCACGGGCGACCCGGTGCGCGCCCGGCTGGACGCCGACGGCTGGCGCCCCGCCGTCGCCGTCGCGCTCGGCTGGCCCGACCGGCGCTGGCCGGCCGACCTGCACGGCGTCTTCGTGCACGACCACCCCGACCTGGAATGGGTCGCCGACGACGGCGCCCGGCGCGGGGACGGCGCCCCGGTGCTGGTCGCGCACACCACCGCGGAGCTGGCCGCCCGGCACCTGGACGCCCCCGAGGGCGTGGTCCCGGCGGTGGTCGCCGCCCTCCAGCAGGTGCTGGGCGTGACCGGGGAACCGGACTGGACGCACGCGCACCGCTGGGCGATGGCCCGGCCGGGGTCGCCCCGGGAGGAGCCCTTCCTGCTGCACGAGGGCCTCGGGGTGTGCGGCGACGGCTGGTCCGCGCCGCCGAAGGTGGAGAGCGCGTTCCGGTCCGGCACCGAACTGGGCCGGGCGCTGGCCGCGCGCCGCTGACCCCACCGGGTCCACCCTCCCGGGGGAGCCCGCCGGTGACGGACCTGCGGGCGCACACCGATCGGGCCGATGCACTCGGGGTGTCGAGCCGCACCCCACCCGTGGCCGGGGGGACCCCCGCCCGGTGGGGTGTGTTCCCGCGGCTCGCCGTCGGCATGGCGCTGCTGGGTCTGGCCATGGGCGCGGTGTTCCCGCTGTTCGCCGAGCTGCTGGGCGTGCCGGCCCGGTACGCCGGTGCTCCCTCGTTCCGCACCGCCTGCCTGGCCGCCGGGCTCGTCCTGGGCGGCGCCAACTGGCTGCTGGTGCGCGTGCTGATCGGCCGCCGGCTGAGGGTGCTCGCCGGCCGGCTGACCACCGTGGCCCGGATCGTCGGTGACCCGGTGACCGGCGACGGGCCCCGCACGGCGCTGGACCTGCCGGTGGAGTCCGCCGACGACCTGGGCGCGACGGCCGCGGCCTTCAACTCCCTCCTCACCGCGCTGGAACGCGAGCGCCGCTTCCGGTCGGTGGTGCACGCCACCAGTGACGTCATGGCCCTGCTCAACCCGGCCGGGGAGATCGCGTTCGTCTCCGACTCGATCACCGACGTGCTCGGCTGGGCGCGGGAGGACGTCCTCGGCCAGCGGGTGCGGGACCTGCTGCACGCCGAGGACGGTGACCTGTTCACCCCGGCCGGCGCCCCGATCACCCGGGACCAGGCCCGGGACCAGGTGTTCGTGGTGCAGGTCCGGCACCGGGACGGCGGCTGGCGGCACCTGGAGATCAGCTCGTCCGACCGCCGCGACGACCCGGTGATCGGCGGCGTGCTGCTGACCGCCCGGGACGTCACCGAGCGCCTGGAGCTGCAGCGCCGGCTCTCCTTCCAGGCCACCCACGACGACCTCACCGGCCTGCCGAACCGGGCCGCGGTGCTCGACCGGGCCGATGCACTGCTCAGCGACCCGCGCGGGGGCGGCCGGCTGGCCGTGGTGTTCCTGGACCTGGACGGCTTCAAGGAGGTCAACGACACCCTGGGCCACGGGCACGGCGACCAGCTGCTGGCCCAGGTGGGCCCCCGGCTGCGCCCGCTGGTGCGCGACACCGACCTGGTGGGCCGGCTCGGCGGCGACGAGTTCGCCGTCCTGATGCCCGGGGTGAGCGCGGCGGAGGCCGTCTCGGCCGCCACCCGGCTGCGCGCGGCGCTCCAGCAGCCGTTCCCGGTCGAGGGGCACGAGCTGGACGTCGACGCGAGCCTGGGCATCGCCGTCTCGGGGCCGGACGCCGCCGACACCGGGACGCTCTTCCGCCAGGCCGACATCGCGATGTACCGCGCGAAGGCCGGTCGCACGGGGGTCGCCCTCTTCGACGCTTGACGTCCCCGGCCTCGGATGCTGAACTCATCACACGTTGAGTTCATCAGCCGTTGAGTTCTGGAGGCCGGCATGGACGCCGTCACCGTCACCGATCTCGTCGTGCACCGCGGCGGCCGCCGGGTGCTGCACGGACTGGACTTCGCCGCGCCGCCCGGTCAGGTCACCGGCCTGCTGGGGCCCAGTGGCAGCGGGAAGACGACGCTGCTGCGCGCCGTCGTCGGCGTGCAGCGGACCACGTCGGGGCAGGTCGCCGTGCTCGGCGAGCCGGCCGGGGCGCGGTCGCTGCGCAGCCGGGTCGGCTACGTGACCCAGGCGCCGAGCGTCTACGCCGACCTGACCGTGCGGGAGAACACCCGGCACTTCGCCGCCCTGGCCGGCCGGGCCGCGGCCGACGCCGACGCCGCGCTGGACGACGTCGGCCTGGGCGCGGCGGCCCAGCAGCTGGTCGGCGACCTCTCCGGCGGGCAACGCGGACGCGTCTCGCTGGCCTGCGCCCTGGTCGCCCGGCCGGCCCTGCTGGTGCTCGACGAGCCCACCGTGGGGCTGGACCCGGTGCTCCGGGTCGAGCTGTGGGAGCTGTTCCACCGCCTCGCCGAAGGCGGGACGACGCTGCTGGTCTCCAGCCACGTGATGGACGAGGCCGGCCGCTGCGACCGGCTGCTGCTGCTGCGCGACGGGCGGCTGCTCAGCGACTCCACGCCCGCGCAGCTGCGCGCCGAGGCCGGCACCGACGACCTCGAGCAGGCGTTCCTGACCCTGATCCACCGGGCCGGGCAGGTGGCGGCATGACCGCCCCGCTGCACCCTGCCCCGTTGCACCCGGCTCCGTTGCACCCCGCCCCCTTGCACCCGGGTCTGGCCGGCGCCACCGCCGTCCGGGTGCTGCGGCAGCTGCGGCACGACCACCGCACGGTCGCCATGCTCCTGGTGCTCCCCAGCGCGCTGCTCGGGCTGCTGTACCTGGTCTACGCCGAGGTCCCCACCGCGCCCGGGCAGCCGGACACCTTCGACCGGGTGGGGCTGACCATGCTCGGCGTGCTGCCGTTCGTGGTGATGTTCCTGGTCACCAGCATCGCGATGCTGCGGGAACGCACCACCGGCACCCTCGAGCGGCTGCTCACCACCCCGCTGTCCCGGGGTGACCTGCTGCTGGGCTACGGCACCGCCTTCGGGCTGACCGCGGCGGCCCAGGCGGTGGTGACGGTGACCGTCGCGACCACCCTGTACGACCTGGACGTCGCCGGTCCGGTGGTGCTCGTGGTGCTGATCGCCGTCGTCGACGCGGTGCTCGGCGTCGCCCTCGGGCTGCTGGCCAGCGCGTTCGCCCGCAGCGAGTTCCAGGCGGTCCAGTTCATGCCGGTCGTGGTGCTGCCGCAGTTCTTCCTGTGCGGGCTGCTCGTGCCGCGGGAGCAGCTGGCCGGCTGGCTGCAGGGGGTGAGCGACGCGCTCCCGCTGACCTACGCGGTCGACGCACTGCAGGAGGTCGGCGGCTCCCCCACCGCGACGGGCACCATGTGGGCCGACGTCGCCGTCGTGGCCGGCGCCGCGCTGCTGGCCCTCGGGCTGGCGGCGACCACCCTGCGGAGGAGGACCAGCTGAGCGACCCCGCCCCCCGCCGTCGGCCCTCCGGCCGACGGCCCGGCAACCCCGGCACCCGGGAGGCGGTGCTGGCCGCGGCCCGCGACGCCTTCGCCGAGCGGGGCTTCGACGGCGCCTCCATCCGGCTGATCGCCACCGCGGCCGGCGTCGACCCGGCGCTGGTGCACCACTACTTCGGCAGCAAGGACAAGCTCTTCGTCGCCGCGGTCGAGGCACCGGCCGACCCGGCGGACCTGCTGCCCGAGGTGCTCGCCGGCGGCCCCGACGAGCTCGGCGCGAACGTCGTCCGGATGCTGCTGCGGGTGTGGGACGGCCCGGCCCGCGCCGGCGGGCTGGCGCTGGTGCGCTCGGCGGTGAGCAACGAGTGGACCGCCCGGCTGCTGCGGGAGTTCCTCACCGCCCAGGTGCTCCGCCGGGTGGTGGGCACCCTGGACCTGCCGCCGGCCGAGGCGGAGGCGCGAGGCGCGCTGGTGGCGTCGCAGCTGGTCGGGGTGGTGATGACCCGCTACGTGCTGCGGATCGAGCCGCTCGCCTCCGCACCACCCGAGGAGCTGGTGGCCGCGATCGGGCCGACCGTCCAGCGGTACCTGACCGGTCCGGTGGAGCTGCCGGGGATCGGGCCGGCCACCGCCTAGGCTCCCGCCCTGATGAGCGACTCGGATGCGGCGGCCGTCTGCCGGGGAGTGGTCAAGACCTACCGGACGTCGACCGAGTCGGTCACCGCCCTGGACGGCGTGAGCCTGGAGATCCCGCGCGCCCGGGTGACCGTGGTCGTCGGGCCGTCGGGGTCGGGCAAGTCCTCGCTGCTGCGCCTGCTGGCCTGCATCGACTCCCCCGACGACGGCGAGGTGGTCATCGCCGGGCAGCGGGTCGACCGGCTGCGGGCGTGGGCCCGGCGCCGGCTGCGACAGCGACAGGTCGCCTACCTGTTCCAGCGGCCCGGGGAGAACCTGCTCCCCTACCTCGACGCCGTCGCGCAGGTGCGGCTGGCCGCCCAGCTGCGCGGCGCCCCGGTCAGCGACGGCGAGGCCACCGACCTGCTGGACCGGCTCGGCCTGGCCGGGCGCGCCGACCACCGCCCGGGGCAGCTCTCCGGCGGTGAGCAGCAGCGGCTGGCGGTGGCCTGCGGCGTCGTCGGCGGCCCGGCGCTGGTGGTCGCCGACGAGCCGACCGCTGAGCTGGACACGGCCGCGGCCGAGCGGGTGCTCGCCGCGATGGAGGAGCTCGCCGCGGGCGGGGTCGGGTTCGTCGTCTCCTCGCACGACCCGCGGGTGACGGCGATCGCCGACGGGTTCATCCGGCTCGACCACGGCCGGCTGGTGGCGGCGTGAGCGGTGGCTTCCGCGGCACCGGGCTGGTCAAGCACTACCGGCGGGGCGCCGAGAGCGTCGCCGCGCTGGCCGGGGTCGACCTGGCGGTGGCCGCCGGTGAGTTCGTCGCGCTGGTCGGCCCCTCGGGGTCGGGCAAGTCGACGCTGCTGGCGCTGCTGTGCGGGTGGGAGACCGCCGACGCCGGGCAGCTGACCTACGCCGGCGACCTGGCCGGCCGGCGACCGGACGCGCTGGGCTGGCCGGAGCTGGCCCTGGTGCCGCAGGCGCTCGGGCTGGTCGCCGACCTGAGCCTGGCCGACAACGTGCTGCTGCCCGCCCGGCTGCGCGGCACCCTGGCCGACGACGGGCCCCGGGCCGCCGCGCTGCTGGCCGGCTTCGGGCTGGACCACCTGGCCGACCGCTACCCGCACCAGGCCTCCCTCGGTGAGCAGCAGCGGGTGGCGGTGGCGCGGGCCCTGCTGCTGCGCCCGGCGGTGCTGCTGGCCGACGAGCCCACCGCCCACCAGGACCGCGGCCACGCCGACCGGCTGCTCGACGCCGTCCGGGCCGCCGCCGACGACGGCGCCGCCGTGCTGGTCGCCACCCACGACGAGATCGCCTGGTCCCGCGCGGACCGGGTGCTGTCGATGCGCGACGGGCTCGTCACGGCCGGGGCGCCGGTATGAGCCGCCCGGCGCTGTGGCGGCTGGCGCCGTGGACCCGGGCGCCGCTGCTGGGCCTGCGCTCCGCCGCCGCGGTGGTCGCCGTGCTGGTGACCACGGCGATCCTGGCCTGCGCGGTGGCCTCCGCCCCGCTGTTCCTCTCCTCCGCCCGCTCGGCGGCGCTGCAGCAGCAGCTCGCCCAGCGGTGTGCCGAGGTGGGCTGGGCGCAGACCGGCATCGGATGGGCGCTCGCCGATCCCGAGGACGGCACGCCGCTGTACGGCACGGACGGGCAGCGCCCTCCGGTCGACCAGGACCTGATCGACGCGTGGGCCGAGCGCGACCGGACTGCGGTGCCGGCCCTCGGCACGGCGACCATCGGCCAGTCCGGCGTCAGGGCCCAGAGCCTGCTGTTGGCCGGCCCGGACGGTGAGCCGCTCAGCACCCTCGTCACCGCGCTCCACCGACCCGACCTGGCCGAGCACCTCCAGTTGCTGGACGGCGACCTGGACACGCCTGGGTTGCTGCTGCCGCGGTCCGTGGCGCGCGGCGACGCCCTGACTGCGGGCGACGAGCTGGCCGTGGGCGGGGTGCCCTTACCGGTGGCCGGGGTCTACACCGACCTCGCCGAGACCCCCGACGACCCCTACTGGTGCGACTACGAGCTGCTGTTCCTCAACGAGGCCTCGGCCAACAGCGCGCCCCCGCCGGTGGTGCTGGCCACCGACGAGGCGACCTTCTACCGGCTGGCCACCGCCACCGGTGGTGCCCGGCGGCTGCAGCAGGTGCAGGTCGACCCGGAGACGCTCTCGGTCACCGACGCCGAGCAGCTGCTCACCGAGCAGGCCGAGGTCCAGGCGGTCGCCGAGCCGGAGATCGCGCGGCTCGGAGCCCAGGTGGCCGGGCCGGTGCTCAACGACCGGATGCCCGACGCCATCGACCGCGCCCGGCTGATCGAGCGCGGCCTGCGCGGCCCGGTGATCCCGGTGGCGGTGGCCGGTGCACTGCTGGCACTGGTGCTGGTCGCCTCGGCCGGCAGCTTCTGGGCCGACCGCCGGGCCACCGAGGTGCGGCTGCTCGCCGCCCGCGGCGTCGGCCCGGTGCCGTTGGCCGGCAAGGCCGCCCTCGAGCTGGGGCTGCCCGCGCTGGCCGGTGCCGCGCTGGGCTGGGCTGCCTCCCGACTGCTGGTGGCCCGGCTGGGCCCGGCCGACGACCTGGACCCCGCCGCCACCACCGCCGCGGTCTGGGCCGGCGTCGCCGCGTTCGTCGTCGGGCTGGCCGCCGCGTCGCTGGTCGCCGGGCTGCGTGCTCGTGGCACCGCCGAGCGACCACTCGGCGCCGCGCCCCGGTGGCCGGCCCGGGTGCCGTGGGAGGTGGCGCTGCTGCTGGCCGCCGCCTGGTGCTGGCTGCTGCTGGAGGGGCGCGACGCAGTCGTCGACGACGCCGGGGTGGCCCAGGTGAACGGGCTGCTGGTGGCGTTCCCGCTGCTGGCGATCGCCGGCGCCGCGGCGCTGCTCGCCCGGGTGCTCAGCGCGGGCCTGCCCCGGCTGCGGCGCTGGGCCGGACGCCGGGGGCCCGCCGTCTTCCTCGCCGTCAACCGGCTGAGCGCCGCCCGGCTGGCCACCGCCACCCTGCTGGTCGCGGTCACCCTGCCGGTCGCCGTCCTGGGCTACACCGCCACCCTCACCGCGAGCGCGCAGACCACCCTGGACGCGAAGGTCGGCGTGCAGATCGGCGCGGAGGCGGCGGTCACCTCGCTGTCCCGGTTCGCGCCGACGACCGGCATCGACGCGGTGGGCACCCTGGTCGAGCGCTACGAGGCCGATGCGGTCGAGCCGGACGGGTCGCGCGTCGACGTCCAGGTGCTCGGCGTCGACCCGGACACCTTCGCCGGCACCGCCTTCTGGGACGAGTCGTTCGCCGACCGCCCGCTGGCCGACCTGGTGGCCGAGCTGACCGGCCCCGCCGTCGACGGCCGGCTGCCGGTGGTCGCCGCCGGCCTGCCCACCGGGGACCCCGGGCTGCGACTGGGCCGGATGGAGCTGCCCGCGCAGGTGGTGGCCACCGCCCAGGTGCTGCCCGGGCGGCGCATCGACGGGCCGGTCGTGCTGGTGGACGCCGACCGGCTGCCCGACGTCCCCCGGGAGGCCGGCGCGGAGCGGCGGGCCGAGGTCTGGACGAACGACGACCCCGACGCCGCGGTCACCGCCCTGGTCGACGCCGGCGGCGCGCGCAACCGCACGCTCACCCCGCCGCTGGTGCTCAACACCGCGAACTTCCTCGGCATCACCTGGACGTTCGGCTACCTGTCCGCGCTCGCGGTGTTCGTCGGGGTGATCGCCGTCGGCGGGCTGCTGCTGTACCTGGAGGCCCGCTCCCGCACCCGGGTGTCGGGCTACGTGATGGCCCGCCGGCTGGGGCTGACCCGCGCGGCGCACCTGCGGTCGCTGCTCGTCGAGCTCGCCGGGGTCGCGGTGGCCGGCGTGCTGCTGGGTGCGGTGCTCGCCGCGGGCGCCGTCGCGCTCGTGTACCGGCGCCTCGACGTCGACCTGCTCCGCCCGCCCACGCCGCTGCTCGACGTGCCATGGGCAGCAGCGGCCGGCACGGCCGCCGTCGTCCTCGCCGTGGCTGGCCTGGCAGCGCTCTACGCGCAGCGCGCCGCCGACCGCGCCGACCCCGCCACCGTGCTCCGCCAGGACGCCTGAGGTCCCGGCCGCACGAGCCGCGCCCGGGCACCTGGCCGCCGGCCCGCCGGTGCGCGAGGATCGCCGCGTGCTCGGGCCGATGGTGCCGGTCGCCGTCGACGGCGCGGAGCTGGCGACGGCCGTGCTCGGCGCCGGTGAACCCGTTGCCCTGGTGCCGACCGCGCTGGTCGCGGACGAGCTGCTGCCGCTGGCCGAGCGGCTGCAGCACCGCTTCCGGGTGGTCCACCACCACCGGCGCGGGTACGGCGGCAGCAGCCCGGCTCCGCTCCCCGGCTCGGTCGCGCGGGACGCCGCGGACTGCGCCGGGCTGCTCGCGGCACTCGGCATCGGCAGCGCGCACGTCCTCGGGGTCTCCTACAGCGCCGCGGTGGCCCTGCAGCTGGCGGTCGACCACCCGGGCACGGTCCGCACCCTCACGCTGGTGGAACCGCCGCCGGTGCACGGCGCCCGGGACGCCGCGTTCCGCGCCGCGAACGCCGAGGTGCGCAGCGACCGGCAGGCCCGCGGGGCGGCGGAGGCGGCCGACCGCTTCCTCACCCGGACGACGGGGCCGCACTGGCGCGAGCTGCTCGACGGCACCGCCCCCGGCAGCGCGGCGCGGGCGCTGGCCGACAGCGCCACGTTCTTCGACGTCGACGTCCCGGCGCTGCTCGGCTGGCGGTTCGACGCGGGTACCGCCGCCCAGGTGCGCTGCCCGGTGCTGCACGTCGCGGGCAGCGAGCACGGTCCGCTCTTCGAGGGGGTCGATGCGCTGGTACGCGGCTGGCTGCCGCACGCCGAGCAGGTGACGATCCCCGGCGCCGGGCACGACGTGGCGCTCACCCATCCGGGTGCCCTACGGGACGTGCTGGTGCCCTTCCTGGACCGCCACGCGCCGGGGTGATTCCCGGACCGACCTGTCCCGGGCGTCAGCGAGGGGCGCGGGCGAGCTGCCGGCTCTGCGCGACCAGCCGGCCGGTGGAGTCCCAGATCCGGTAGTCCTCGTCCAGCCAGCCACCGGCGATCTCGCCGGCGCGGGCCTCCACCAGGCACCAGCCCGGCGCCGGCAGCGCGCGCACGAGCACCTGGAGCTGCACCGTCGGCGCCCAGCCGAACCGGCCCAGCGCCCAGCTGGTGGGCGGCAGCGCGTCGGCGAAGGCGACCAGCGCCAGCGGGTCCGGCTCGCGTTCGTCGGTGAAGCGCAGCCACGCCCGCAGCACCGGCTCCTCCCCCGGCTGTCCCAGCGCCCACCCGGCGCTCGCCGGGTCCAGCCGGACGTCGATCCGCCGGACCAGCCCCGGCACCTGGATCTCCGGCGGCGCCAGGTGTGCGTGCTCGGCGATCGACAGGCACTGCCCGACCGGGGCCACCGCAGGCGGCACCGCGGCCACCGCCGACGGCTCGTCGCCCAGGACCGCCGTCGTCGCCTGCACGGTGATGGCCGGCCCGGCGTCGTCGGCGAGCACCACCTGGCTGTGCGCCAGGGTGCGCCCGGCCGGCCCGGGGACGACGGTGAGCGAGGCCCGCCCGGCCGCGGGCGCGCGCAGGTAGCTGGCCGACAGCGCCACCGGGTGCGGGTGCGGCGACTCGAGCACCGCGGCCCGGGCGGCGATCGAGAGCAGGTAGCCGCCGTTCAGGATCCCGCCGCCGACGTCCCAGCCGGGGTCGAGCTCGGTGGTGAGGACGCCGCCCTCGGTCCGGGTGACGGCGGTGGCGGTGTCGAAGGCGCTGGCGGGCTGGTCGGTCTGCGGCACGCCGGACAGGGTGCCAGGCTCGACGGCATGGACCAGACCCACCTCGGCCGCAGCGGCCTCTCCGTCTCCCGGCTGTGCCTGGGCACGATGAACTTCGGCTGGAAGACCTCCGAGGAGGACAGCCACGCGATCATGGACCGCGCCCACACCGAAGGCGTGAACTTCTTCGACACCGCGAACGTCTACGGCTTCGACGCCGGCAAGGGCCGCACCGAGGAGGTGCTGGGCACCTGGTTCGCGCAGGGCGGAGAGCGCCGGGACCGCACCGTGCTGGCCACCAAGGTCTACGGCGGCATGACCGACTGGCCCAACGACACGTTCCTGTCCGCCCGCAACATCGTCCGGGCCTGCGAGGCGTCGCTGCGTCGGCTGCAGACCGACTGGATCGACCTCTACCAGTTCCACCACTCCGACCCGGCCACGCCGTGGGACGAGATCTGGCAGGCCTGCGAGACGCTCGTCGCCCAGGGCAAGGTGCTCTACGTCGGCTCGTCCAACCACGCCGGCTGGCAGCTCGCCGCGGCCAGCGAGTCCGCCCGCGCGCGGCACTTCACCGGGTTGGTGAGCGAGCAGTCCATCTACAACCTGCTGGTCCGGGACATCGAGCTGGAGGTGCTCCCGGCCGCCCAGCACTACGGCATCGGCATCATCCCGTGGAGCCCGTTGCAGGGCGGCCTGCTGGCCGGGGTGCTGGCCAAGGCCGACGGGGACCGGCGCAGCGCCGAGGCGGCCCAGCAGCGGCTGGAGCAGCACCGGCCCGCCGTCCAGGCGTACGAGGACGCCTGCGCGGAGTGGGGCTGGCGCCGGCCGACGTCGGCATCGCGTGGCTGCTGACCCGCCCGGGGGTGACCGCGCCGATCATCGGTCCGCGCACGATGGCGCAGTTCGAGGGCTCCCTGGGTGCCACCTCGATCACCCTGGAGCAGGCTCAGCTCGACCGGCTGGACGAGCTGTTCCCCGGCAAGCAGGCCGCCCCGATGGAGTACGCGTGGTGAGCCGGCCACGGTGCGGCACGCGGGTCAGCCCACCGGCCAGGCGGTGACCCGCTCGTAGCGCGGCACCGGGCCGAGGTGGCTGCGGCACAGCACCACCTCGGTCACCGGCCACGACGGCCCCCGGTGCCCCTGCAGCCGGTCGGGCAGGTCGCCGTCGGCGGGCTGCCCGCGGCGCCACCGGCCCACCGTCAGGTGCGGCCGGAAGGGCCGGTCCTCGACGGGCAGGCCGACGCCGCGGGCGGCGGTGGCCAGCCGGTCGGCCAGCGCGGTGAGCGGCGCGACGTCGCCGGTGACGCCGACCCAGCAGACGGTGGGGCGGCGCCGCGACCCGAACCGGCCGCCCTCGGCCATCGCCAGCGACATCGGCGGCGCCGCGCCGACGGCGGGCCCGACCGCGTCGAGCAGCGGCGTCAGCCGCACCCCGGGCACCTGGTCGAGGAACAGCAGGGTGAGGTGCCAGCGGTCCAGCGGGCTCCAGCGGGGAGCGCCCGGGGCCTGGCGCAGCGGCTGCAGCGCGCGGTCGAGCTCCGCGACGGCGTCCGGCGCCGGGTCGACGGCGAGGAACAGCCGGCCCGCCGAGCCGTCGGCGTCCGGGCGGGTCAGCGACCCACCACCAGCCCGGCGGCCTCCAGGGAGCCGATCAGCCGGATCCGTTCCAGCTCGCGGTGCTCCGGTGGCACCTCGGTCAGCCGGTGGTCGACCTGCAGCAGGGCGGCCGCCTCGACGAGCACGTCGTCGTAGGCGGCCAGCAGCCCACGCCGGCGGGCCATCGGCATCCCCCCGGGCACCATCGCCAGCTCGCGCGTGAGCCGCCGGACGTCGGCGGCGACGGCCTCCAGCGGCCGGCGCGCGGGCAGGTTCGGATCGGTCGGCGGCCCGACACGGCGACCGGCCGGATGGGTGGCGGGGCGCCGGGTGGGCGGCCGCGGCGGTGCGGTCCGACGGGCCAGGGCCCGGGCCTCGGCGCGGCGGCGGGCCGCTCGGCGGTGCTCCAGCTCCCCGGTCGCCCAGCGGACGAGCAGCAGGATCACCAGCACCGCGACGGCGAGGAGCACGGTGAGCACGCCGAGGCGCATCAGCGTCGTCCCGACGTCTGCAGAGCCCGACCCTCCCGACGGCACGAGGAAACGGTACGACGCTGTCATCAAGACCACAACGTGACGACGTCAGCGCAGCCGGTGAGCTGATCGTCCCGGGTCCGCGTGCGGGTCCGGGTCCCGCGCCACCTGCTCCCCCGGCACCTCCCCGTCGGCGGCATCGACCAGCGCGGCCGCCGCCGCGGGCACCGGCGGCCGGGCGGCGACGTGCAGCTGCGCCCGCGGCGGCCGGACGTGCAGCTCCAACCGCACCCGCCGGCCACGGGCGAGCAGCGCAGCGGCGACCACGGCGGCCGTGGCGCAGGCCAGCCCGCCGGCGATGAACCCCCAGCGGGCCCCCAGGTGCTCGGACACCCAGCCGATCACCGGCGCTCCCAGCGGGGTGCCGCCCATGAAGCAGGTGAAGTACAGCGCCAGCACCCGGCCCCGCATCTCCGGCGCGACGCCGAGCTGCACGAAGCTGTTGCAGGCGACGCTGAACACCAGCGCGGCGGCACCCGTCGGCACCAGCGCGACCGCGAACGACGCCTCGTTCGGCATCAGCCCGGCCACGACGAGGAGCACGCCGAACGCGCCCGCGGAGACGACCAGGAACCGCTGCAGCGGCCGGGTGCTGCGCCGGGTGGACAGCAGCGCCCCGGACAGCGAGCCGACGGCGTAGCAGGTGGACAGGAACCCGAAGGCAGTCGCTCCGAGGCCGTACTCCTCCCGGGCCATCAGCGCGATGGTGATCTGGGTGTTGAAGCCGAAGGTGCCGGCCACGAAGGCCAGCGCCATGGCCAGCACCAGGTCGGGGTGGCGCCGGGTGTAGCCCAGCGCCTCGCGGAGCTGCCCGCGGGACCGGGCCACCGGGCGGCTGCGGTGCAGTTCGCTGCCGCGCATCGCCAGCAGCGCGGTGATGGTCACCGCGAAGCTCGCGGCGTTGACCAGGAACGCCGGCCCGGTGTCGCCGCCGGAGACGCCGATGAGCGTGCCGGCCAGCGCAGGCCCGACCAGCCGGGCGCCGTTGAAGACGGTGGAGTTCAGGCTGACCGCGTTGGCCAGCCGGTCGGGGCCGACCATCTCCGAGACGAAGGACTGGCGGACCGGCATGTCCAGCGACGAGGCGACGCCGAGCGCGGCGGCCAGCAGGTACACGTGCCAGAGCGCGATCGCGTCGGTGACCACCAGCAGGCCGAGCCCGAGGGCCAGCACCCCCATGACCGACTGCGTCATCGTCAGGACCCGGCGCTTGTCGTACCGGTCGGCCAGCACCCCGCCGTAGAAGCTGAACAGCAGGGTCGGGGCGAACTGGAGCGCGGTGGTGATGCCCAAGGCCACGCCGCTGCCCCCGGACAGCTGCAGGACCAGCCAGTCCTGGCCGATCCGCTGCATCCAGGTGCCGGTGAGGCTGACCAGGTTCGCCGAGGCGTACAGCCGGAAGTTGCGGACCCGGAGGGCCGCGAACATCCCCGCCCGTCCCGGTGCGGCTGCCTCAGGCGTGGAGGTCACCCACTGGCGAGCTTGTCCATGATCGCCGCCGCCTCGCGCAGCGTGGCGCGCTCCTCGGCGGTCAGCTCCTGGAGCTGCCCGGTCAGCCACGCCTCCCGGGCCCGCACCTCCTCGTCGAGCAGCACCTCCGCCGCCGGCGTGAGGTCGATGACCACCTGCCGCCCGTCGGTGGGGTGCGGGGTGCGGGTGACCAGGCCCTTGCCCTCCAGCGCGACGACCACCCGGGTCATCGACGGCGGCTGCACCCGCTCGTGCGCCGCCAGCTCGCCCGGGCTCATCGCACCGTGCCGCTTCAGCGTCGACAGGGCGGCCAGGTGGGTCAGCGTCACCGAGGTGTCGACCCGCTGGTTGCGCAGCCGCCGGGAGAACCGCATGACGGCCAGCCGCAGGTCGTGGGCGAGCGCCGCGGTGTCCAGCGTCGTCCGAGCCACGTCGCCAGCGTAACGGAGGTGAGAAGCGTGCCTAACGACCCGACCCCCCGCCGGGCCGTCGCTACAGGAGCTGCTGGATCGGCTCGAGCGCGAAGTAGACGACGAACACCGCCGCGACCACCCACATGAGCGGGTGCACGTCGCGCCGCCGGCCGGTGACCACGCTCAGCAGCACGTAGCTGATGACGCCGGCGCCGATGCCGATGGTGATCGAGTAGGTGAACGGCATCAGCGCGATGGTGAGGAAGGCCGGGATGACCAGCGCCATGTCGTCCCAGGCCAGCTCCCGGATCTGGCTGATCAGCATGGCCCCGACGATCACCAGCACCGGCGCGGCGGCCTCCGACGGCACGACCTGCACCAGCGGGGTGAAGAAGGCCGCGACCAGGAAGACCAGTCCCGTGACCACGCTGGCCAGCCCGGTGCGCGCGCCGTCGCCGACCCCGGCCGCGCTCTCGATGTAGGTGGTGTTCGACGAGATGCTGGAGGCCCCACCCGCGGCGGCGGCGAGCGAGTCGACCAGCAGCACCGGCTGGGAACGCGGCAGGTTGCGGTCGGAGTCCAGCAGGTCGCCCTCCGCGCCGACGGCGGTGACCGTGCCGACGGTGTCGAAGAAGTCCGCGATCATGATCGAGAAGACGATGAGCAGGGCGGCGACCACGCCGATCCGGTCGAAGCCGCCGAACAGCGAGAACTGGCCGACCAGCGACAGGTCGGGCAGGTCGAACCAGGAGTCCGGCCAGGAGGGCACCTGCAGCGCCCAGCCCCGCGGGTTGCTCGCGCCGTCGGCGCCGGTGCGCGGCCCGACCTGGGCGATCGCCTCGACGACCACCGCGAACACGGTCGTCACCACGATGCCGATCAGCAGCGCGCCGCGGGTCCGGCGCACCACCAGCACGCTGGTGACCAGCAGGCCGACGACGAAGGTCAGCAGCGGCCAGCCGGCGAGCTGACCCCCCACGCCGAAGCTGATCAGCGCGCCCTCCCCGGGCCGGACCACGCCGGCGTCGGCGAGGCCGACGATGGTGAGGAAGAACCCGATGCCGACGGCGATGGAGACCTTCAGCTGGGTGGGGATGGCGTTGAACACCGCGCGGCGGAAGCCGGTGAGCACCAGCACCGCGATCAGCAGGCCCTCCAGCACGACCAGGCCCATGACCTCCGGCCAGGACAGCTGGGTGGCGGCGTAGACCGCGACGATGGCGTTGATCCCGAGCCCGGTGGCCAGCCCCAGCGGGTACTTGCCGAACACGCCCATGGCGATGGTCAGCACGCCGGCGACGACGGCGGTGGTCGCGGCGACCGCGGTGAAGGGCAGCGCGTTCCCGTTCACGTCGACGCCGGACAGGATGATCGGGTTCAGCACCACGATGTAGGCCATCGTGAAGAAGGTGGTGAACCCGCCGCGGACCTCCCGGCCCACGGTGGACCGCCGGGCGCTGATCTCGAAGTACCGGTCCAGGCCGTTGCGCGGCTTGACCCGCGGGCCGGCGCTGCGCCGCGGCGAGCCGCCCTCCGACGTGCCGAGCACCGCCGTGCCGTCGGCCGCGTCGGGCGCCTGCGGACCGGCGGCGGACGTGCGGGCGGGACGGGACCTGTCGGGCATGGGGACCCCCGGGGGACGCGGGCCGGCGCGGCGCGACAGTGCGACGGCGCACCTGCGGACCGCCCGGTGCAGCTGGCAACGAGCGGCGACAGCGTGCCACACCGGACGGACTCAGCCGTCGTCCACCGGCTCCCGGGCGGGCAGCCGCAGCCCGGCGGCGACCAGCGGCACGGTCGCGAGCACCACCACGGCGACACCGCTGACGCCGGCGAGCGCCCACGCGCCGAACACGGCCAGCGCCGCCAGCTCGACCCCCAGCCCGGCGACCGACGTGATCGTCGCCCGGTGCCGCCCCTCGATCCGCTCCTGCAGCCGGGCCTCGGCCACGACGAGCACGCCCAGGTAGAGGCCGTAGAACAGGGCGACCGCGGCCAGCGCGGCGGGCCGGGCCCAGGCGCCCGCCAGGAACAGCAGCCCGCCCCCGGCGACGAGGGAGCCCAGCAGCGCGGGCGAGGGCAGCCGCCCGGCCCGCCCCGCGAGCCACGCACCGAGGGCACCCACCAGCGACACCGCCAGCACCGCGAGGGGCACGACCGTCGGCTCCAGGCCCCAGTCGTCGGCCAGCACCGGGAAGTACTCCTCGACCGCGTCCAGCCCGCCGATGAGCGACACCGCCAGCACCACGACCCGCAGACCCGGCGTGCGCACGGCGGCCCGGACACCGGCCCGCAGGGTGTCGAGCAGGTCCTCCCCGTCCTCGGCCCGCGGCGCCTCCGGGAACCGCAGCGCCAGGGCGGCGGCGGCCAGGCAGCAGGCGACGCTGACCCAGCCGACCAGCTCGTGGCCACCGGCGGCGTAGAGCAGCGCCGCCGCGACCGCGGTCGGGACCTGCACCAGCAGCTCGGCGGCGGTCATCGCCCCGTTGACCCGGGCGAACGACTCCTCGGCGCCCACGGCGGCCAGCCCGTCGTAGACCAGGGCCTCGGCGGCGCCCGACCAGAGCGCGCCGGCCACGCCCCACACCACGAAACCGACGAGGAAGGCCCGGAACCCCGGCGCCGCCGTCCAGACGACGAAGCCGGCCGCCTGCAGCACGCCACCCAGCACGAGCACCCCGCGCCGCGACCACCGGTCGGCCAGTGCACCGGCCGGCACCTCGGTGAGCAGGGCGGTGACCGACCAGACCGCGAACAGCAGGCTGATCTGGGCGCCGGACAGCCCGGTGTCGAGGAAGAGCAGTGCGTACAGCGGGTAGTACGGCACGAGCTCGGAGAGCGCGGCCCAGGCCACGGCCAGGCGCGCGAGCGGCCGGGCCGCGAGTGGCAGCGGGCTTCGGGAGACGGGTCAACGGAACGGCATGCCGGGACGGTAGCGCCGCACACCGGTCACGGCACCGGGTTTGCGGATGGCCCGACGGGGCGCCGGCAGGCGGGGCGCGCGGGCCCCTAGGCTCGGCGCGTGCCCGCACCCACGCGCCCGTCCCCGCCGCCGCTGAAGGTCGACACCGCCCGCGTCGTGCAGATCGGGACCGCGCTGTGGGCCGTCGCGCTGGTGGTGCTGCTCGTGCTGGGCGACCGGGTCGACCGGGTCTGGACCTGGACCTGCGTCGCGGCCATCGTCCTCGCCGGGCTCGGCCTCGTCCTCATGCGCCGGCAGGGGCAGCGGTAGCGCCGCGGTGTCGCCCGGAGGGCGACGATGTCAGAGCACGTCGAAGTCGGCCGTGTCGTAGCGGGCGGTGTTGGTGACCTCGACCGGGTCGCCACCGGTGCGGTCCAGGGTCGCCTGGCTGTGCGCGCCGCAGCCGTAGTCGACGGTCACCACGCGACCGTCGGCCGGGGCGTAGGCGTTGCTGCACGCGCCGAACGACAGCCGCATCGACCCGGCCAGCGGGATCCAGAAGCCGCAGGTGCCGCACGGGCCGGGGGCGTGCCGGGCCATCGCCGAACGCGGACCGAAGTCGCCCTCCCGCCAGCGGTCGGCGGCCTTCCCGCGGCCGTTCGGGGAGAGGACGCGCTCGCGGCCCATCCCCAGCTCCTCGGCCACCACCCGGCCGGCCGGGTCGTCGGCGGTGTCGTCCTCGGCGAGGTAGGAGGGCACCAGCCGGTCGTCGTCCTCGGTGGCCGGCAGCACGTCGCCCACCGCCATGTCGCCGGGCCGCAGCCGCTCGTGCCACGGCACCCAGGCCGGGGCGAGCAGCGCCGAGTCGCCGGGCAGCAGGACCACCTCGTCGACGGTCACCTCGTCGTCGCCGGGGACCCGGGCCACGGTGACCGCCCAGTGCCAGCCGAGGTAGCCGGGCAGCGTGGCGGCGAAGCTGTGGGTCAGGACGGCGCCGAGCACCTCGGCCGGCGGCTCCTCGCCGGCCGTCTCCTCGGCGAGCAGCGGCTCGACGTGGACGCCGAGGTGGTCGCCGACCACGCCGGCGTCACCGGCGACCTCGACGGCGGCGGCCCGGGCCAGGTCGACCGCAGCGGCCAGCACCTCGTCCGGCTGGGGACCATGGGCAGCGGCGTACGCGGAGTCGGACACGGGGCCATTGTCCCGGATGCCCGCGTCGGCGCACGCCACCGCACCTCCGCGGCGCCGTTCCCGCCGGTCGCACAGGTGACTGCGGCACGATGGGGCCGTGCCCGCCGCTCCTGGACCCCGTTCCTGGCGGAGCCGGCGCCGCCCGCGGGGCGAGCCCGGACCCGGGGTGGAGACCGCTCCGATGGGCATCCGCCGGCAGGAGACCACGCCGATGCCGGTGGCCACCGCCCAGCCCCGGGGCGACGACGCCCCGACCGCCGTCGTCCGCCCCCGCGGCGCACCCGCCGCGCACCCGACCCGGCCGGTGCCACCGCCCCCGGTCACCACGCCGGCTCCCCCGGGCCCGCCGCCGCAGGCCGCCCCGCCGGGCGCCACGACCGCACCGCCCGCGGCGGGCACGAGCCCGGCCAAGCTCACCGTCACCCGGGTCGCGGCGGCGCGGAGCCGGGAGCTGACCGCGGCGACGGTCCGGCGGGTCCGCGCTGCGGGCCGCGCCGACGGCGCCGGGCAGACCGGCCTGTCGAACCTGGTCTGGGTCAACGCCCTGCACGTCGCCGGCGACGCGATGATCATGGTCTCGCTGGCCGGCACGCTGTTCTTCTCCGCGGCCACCACCGACGCGCAGCGGTGGAACGTGGCCCTGTACCTGCTGGTGACGATGGCGCCGTTCGCCCTGGTCGCACCGGTGATCGGCCCCGCGCTCGACCGGCTGCAGCGCGGCCGGCGCTGGGCGCTCGCCGCGAGCCTGGGCGGCCGGGCCGTGCTGGCGGTGCTGATGGCCGTCCACCACGACGACCTGGGGCTGTACCCGGCCGCGCTGGGCGTGCTCGTGCTGAGCAAGTCGTTCAACGTGCTGCGCGCCGCCGTCGTCCCGCGGGTGCTGCCCGGCGCCCTGTCGCTGACCTCCGCCAACGCCCGGCTGTCGGTGTTCGGCCTGGCCGCCGGCGGCGTGCTGGGCGCCGTGGGCGCGGGCATCGCCTCCCTGCTCGGCTTCGCCTGGGAGCTCGGCGCCACCGCCGCCGTCTTCGTCGTCGCTGCGGTGCTGGCCGTGCGGCTGCCACCCCACGTCGACGTGGCCGTCGGGGAGCAGCCCGCCGACGTGCTGCGGACGACGCCGATCCGGCTGCCCGGGCGCGGCCGGCGGCCGGTGGTCCCGCACGTGGCCACCGCGCTGCGCGCCACCGCCGCCCTGCGCGGGCTGGCCGGCTTCCTGACCATCTTCTCGGCGTTCCTGGTGCAGGCCACCGTCGACGGCGGCTGGCCGGCGACCGCCGCGTTGGGCGGGATCGCCGCCGCCGCGGGCGCGGGCAGCTTCCTGGGCACCGCGGTGGGGTCCCGGCTGCGCACCGCTAGCCCGGACCGGGTGGTGCTCGTGGCCGCCGGCATCGCCGCCGTGATCACCGGCCTGGCCGCCGCGGTGTTCAGCCTGCCGATGGCGGCGCTGGTCGCCGGGGTGGCCGCGGTGACCAACGCGCTGGGCAAGGTGGCCCTGGACGCGATCATCCAGCGGGAGGTGCCCGACGCGCTGCGCGCCTCGGCGTTCGCCCGTTCGGAGACCTGGCTGCAGCTGGCCTGGGTGGTCGGCGGCGCCCTGGGCATCGTGCTGCCCACCATCGGCTGGCTGGGCTTCACCGTGGCGTCGGCGCTGCTGGTGCTCGCCGTCGGGCTGACCCTGTGGAGCCTGCGGACCCGCCGCGACGGAGCCGGCGGCCGGGCCGCCGACGAGGAGGTACGGACGTGAGCACGGCACGCGGCGCAGCCGCGGTGGCACTGCTGGGTGGGCTGGCGGTGCTCTCCGGCTGCGGCGACCGGGCCACCGGCGACCCGGTGCCGACGGTCGCCGTGGAGGTCGGCCCGCAGCAGGTGACGCTGGACCCCACCCAGTGGTGCCGGGACGGCGAGGGCGAGCGGTACCAGGTCACCGCGCCGATCCTGGAGGTCTCCCCGGACACCCCGGTGACCCTCGAGGTGCCCGACGAGGTCGCCGACGACGGCTGGAGCGTGCAGGTCTTCGACGAGCAGCTCGAGGAGCAGATCGGTGAGGTGGACGTCGACGCCGGTCAGGCCGTGTTCGACGGGATCAGCACCTCCGACGTCGTCCCGCCGACGTACTACCTGGTGGTCGTGCAGCGCGCGGACCCGGACGCCTGCGAGGGGCTCTCCGGGGCCTGGCCGGTGGGCTTCATCCGCGCCGGCGAGGGCGCGACGACGACCACCGAGGCGCCCCCGGCCGGCTGAGCGGGCGCACGCTCAGTCGTCGAGGTCGTCGGCACGGCGCCGTCCAGCAGCGGCACCGCGGAGGTGCCGCTGCTCGAGGACGGCTACGCGCGGGTGGTCAGCGCCGGTTCTCGGGGAGCTGCACGCCCGCCCGGTTGGGGCGGTCCTGCGGGTGGGCGTAGCGCAGCATCTCCGGCGGCAGCGGGAAGGCGTGGTCCTCACCGAACGGGGAGAGCCCGCCGGCCATCTCGCTGACCAGCTCGGTCACCGGCGGCTCCCCCTCGGAGCGCCGTCCCCAGGTGGGCTCGACCAGGTGGGCCTGCTTGTCGTTGCGCTTGGCCATGTCGCCTCCGTGTGCGGTGCCGCCGGTCCGGACACCGGCGCGTTCGTAGCTCATCTTCCCGTGTCGCCGCCCCGTGACACGCACCGCACTCCGTGGTGTCGCACCAGCGGGTGGGCCAGCGGGTCGCTCAGCGGGTCGCGACCCGGGCGCCGTACACCGTGCCCGCGCCGTCGGCGGTCAGCAGCCACTCGCGCGGGGACACCTCCGCGCAGCGCACCTCGGCGCCGTCCAGCCGCTGCACCGCCCGGGTCCGCCAGATCGCGGTGGACTGCAGCCGCAGCCGCACCGGCTCGTCGGTGAGGTCGTCGTAGCCGACCGGCTCGACCTGCAGCGTCGCCGGTCCGGCGACCCGCAGCACCCCGGCCCGCCAGCCGGTGCCGGCCAGCGCCCGGGTCCACCGCCGGGTGCGCAGCAGCGCACCGACCCCCACGACGACGCCGACGACGCCCCCGGCCACCAGCGCGACGACGACCAGGCCGGCGAACGGCGCCCGCTCCCCGCCGTCCCGGGCGATGCGGACGACCGCCGCCCCGGCCACGCAGCCCAGGACGACGGCGAGCGCGCCCCCACCGAGCCAGCGCAGCGCCCCGGCACGATGGGCGGCCAGGGCGGTGCGGGTCTGCGGATCGTCCAGGGCGGCCACGCGGGCATCGTGACAGAGCGGCCCGCTCCGCCCAGGACGTAGCGTGGACCGGATGTCTCCGGACCAGCCGCCCGCCACGCTCGCCGCCTGGCTGCGCACCCGCACCGACGAGCAGCTGGGCGCCCTGCTGGCCGCCCGGCCCGACGTGGCGCGCCCGGCGCCCTCCGACGTCGTCGGGTTGGCGACCCGGCTGGCGGTGCCGGTCTCGGTCGACCGGGCCCTCGACGAGCTGGACGCCGCCACGCTCCAGGTGCTCGACGCGGTGCTGCTCTCCCCCACCGACGGCGTCCCGCGGGCCGAGCTGCCCGGTCTGCTGCCCGGCGTGCCCGCCGACGTGGTCGACGCCGCGGTGGAGGAGCTGACCACCCGGGCGCTGCTGTGGGGCGACGCCGACCTGCACGCGCCGGAGCCGGTCCGCCGGGCGGTGCGCTACCCGGCCGGGCTGGGCCGGCGGGCGACCGACCTGCGGGTGCCGCTGCCGCGCGACCTGGCGGCCGCCCTCGCCGGCCTGGACGACGACGAGCGTGCGGTGCTGGAGCGGCTCGCCGGTGACCGCCCGGTCGGGCACCTGCCCGACACCACCGCCGGCGGGCCGCCCTCCCCCGCCCGCCGGCTGCTGCAGCAGGGCCTGCTCGCCCGGATCGACGCGGTCAACGTCGAGCTCCCGCGCGAGATCGGGCTGCTGCTGCGCGGGGACGCGCCGCTCGGCCCGCCCCGGCTCCGCCCGGAGCCCCGGGTCGCCGAGCGCGACGCCACCGTCGTCGACCGGCAGGCCGCCGGCGCCGCGCTGGAGGTGCTGGGCCGGGTCGCCGACCTGCTCACCGCGCTGGAGGAGGAGCCGGCCGGGTTGCTGCGCAGCGGCGGGCTGGGGGTGCGCGACCAGAAGCGGCTGGCCAAGGAGCTGCGCATCGGCGAGGCCGACGTCGCCGTCCTGATCGAGCTCGCGCACGTGGCCGGGCTGCTGGACGTCGGCGGGGCGCAGCGCGACGAGTGGCTGCCCACCCGGCTCTACGACGCCTGGCGCGAGCAGGACCTCCCCGACCGGTGGGCGTCGCTGGCCGGCGGCTGGCTGGCCAGCACCCGGCTGATCTCGCTGGTCGGGCAGCGCGACGTGGCCGGCAAGGCGGTCAACGTGCTCTCCCCCGACGTCGTCCGGCAGACCGCCCCGGTGCTGCGGCGCTCGGCGCTGGCCGTGCTGGCCGAGTTCCCGCCCGGGCGCGGCCTGGTCGCCGACGAGCTCGTCGCGCTGCTGCGCTGGCGCACCCCGCGGCGGGCCGACCGGCTGGCGCCGGTGCCGGCCCTGCTGGCCGAGGCCGAACGCCTGGGCATCGCCGTGGGTGGGGTGCTGAGCACCGCGGGGCGGGGCCTGCTCACCGGCGGGGAGGACGCCGCCGGTGACGGCATGCGCGGGCTGCTGCCCGAGCCGCTGGACCACGTGCTCGCCCAGCCGGACCTGTCGCTGATCGCCCCCGGCCCGCTGGTCGCCGAGCTGGCCGCGACGCTCGCCGTCGTCGCCGACGTGGAGTCCTCCGGCGGTGCCACCGTCTACCGGGTCAGCGACGGCAGCATCCGCCGCGCGCTGGACGCCGGTTGGTCGGCCACCGACCTGCACGACCTCTTCACCCGGGTCTCGCGCACCCCGGTGCCGCAGGCGCTGGACTACCTCGTCGACGACGTCGCCCGCCAGCACGGGCGGCTGCGGGTCGGCGCCATCGAGTGCTACGTGCGCTCCGACGACCATGGCCTGGTGTCCCAGGTGCTCAGCGACCGGCGGACGGCGAACGCCGAGCTCCGCCGGCTCGCACCGGGTGTGCTGGTCAGCGGGCTGCCCCCGGAGGAGGTGCTCACCGTGCTGCGCGCGGCGGGCTACGCCCCGGCCGGGGAGAACGCCGGGGGCGCGGTGCTGACCCGGCCGGCCCAGCCGCCGCGCGCGGCCGGCCGCCGGCCCGGCGGCTCCGCACCGGTGGCGCCCCGCCCGATGTCCGCCGACGACGTCGCGGCGACCGTGCGCGAGATCCGCGCCGGCGACGCCGCGCTCGCCGCCCGCCGCACCGAGCCGGTGCGCCAGGTGCCCGGGGTGACGACGGCGGGCACGCTGGAGCTGCTGTCCCAGGCGGTGCGCGACGGCGTGCCGGTGTGGCTCGGCTACGTCGACGCGCAGGGGTCGGGCAGCCAGCGGATGGTGCAGCCGGTGTCGCTGGCCGGGGGCTTCCTGCAGGGGTTCGACGAGGGCCGCGGGGAGACCCGCACGTTCGCCGTCCACCGGATCACCTCGGTGGCGCTGGCCCAGCCGGGCTGACCAGCCGCACCGCACCTGGTTCCGCTGACCGCCTCGGGACGGGATGATCTTCCGATCGCCCGGTGTTGCGCGAGACAGTTGGCGAGTGCAACCGGCCTGTCCGGTTGCGTGCGGAGGCGAGGAGCGTGGTCATGGCGGGACGCCCGACGGTCGCGGACCGGCTGGCAGCAGCGCTGGGTGCGGTGCTGGGGACGACGGAGCTGCCGCTGCGGCTGCGCGGCTGGGACGGCTCGCTGGCCGGCCCGCCCGGTGCGCCGGTGGTCGCCGTCCGGTCCCGGAAGGCGCTGCGCCGGCTGCTCTGGTCGCCCGGTCAGCTCGGGCTGGGCCGCGGCTACGTCGCCGGGGAGATCGACGTCGAGGGCGACGTCTTCGCCACCTTCGCCGCGCTGAGCTCCGCCGGCCGGCTCGCCGAGACCGGACCGATGGCCGCCCCGACCGTGCGTGAGCGGCTGGACCTGCTGGGCACGGCGCTGCGGCTGGGTGCGATCGGCCCGGAGCCCGCACCCCCGGCCGAGGAGGCCGACCTGGGCCGGGTCGGCCGGCGCCACTCCCGGGCCCGGGACGCCGCCGCGATCAGCCACCACTACGACGTCGGCAACGACTTCTACGAGCTGGTGCTCGGCCCGTCGATGGTCTACTCCTGCGCGGTCTGGGAGTCCGCCTCCGGGGATCTGGTCGCCGACCTGGAGGCCGCCCAGGAGGCGAAGCTCGACCTGGTCTGCCGCAAGCTCGGGCTGCAGCCGGGGATGCGGCTGCTCGACGTGGGCTGCGGGTGGGGGTCCATGGCGATCCACGCCGCCCAGCGCTACGGCGTCGACGTCGTCGGCATCACGCTGTCGGAGGAGCAGGCCCGGCTGGCGCGCAAGCGGGCCGCCGAGGCCGGGTTGACCGACCGGATCGACATCCGGGTGCAGGACTACCGGACGGTCGACGACGGGCCGTTCGACGCGATCAGCTCCATCGGCATGTCCGAGCACGTCGGCCGGGAGCAGCTGCCCACCTACGTGCGCACGCTGGCCGCGCTCCTGGCCCCGGGTGCGCGGCTGCTCAACCACGCCATCGCCTGGAACGCCGGCACGACCACCTGGAGCCGCGACAGCTTCATCGCCCGCTACGTCTTCCCCGACGGCGAGCTGCTGGGGCTGACCGAGACGGTCGGCGCCCTGGAGGCCGGCGGCCTGGAGGTGCTCGACGTCGAGGCGCTGCGCCGGCACTACGCGCTCACCCTGCGCGCGTGGGTGCAGCGGCTCGAGACCCACTGGGACGCCGCCGTCGCCGCGACCACCGAGGGCCGGGCCCGGGTGTGGCGGCTGTACATGGCCGCCAGCGCGCTCGCGTTCGAGAAGGGCGACATGGGGATCAACCAGGTGCTCGTGCAGAAGCCCGGCGGCGCCGAGCCGCCGCTGCGCCGCACCGACTGGGTCTGAGGGCGTGCCGGGGCCCGGCCCGAGCATCCAGCAGCGGCTGGTGCCCGAGCTGACCTGCTTCGGCTGCGGCCCGGCCAACCCGCGCGGGCTCCGGCTGGCCAGCTTCGCCACCGGCGACGGCGTCGTCGCCGAGTTCACGCCCTGGCCGGAGCACGACAACGGGCTCGGGTACCTCAACGGCGGCATCATCTCGACGCTGCTGGACTGCCACAGCGCGGCCGCGGTGCTGCACGAGGCCGACCTGCGTGGCTGGGGGCCGCTGCCCGGAGCGACGCTGCCCTACGTCACCGCCGGCCTCGACGTCCGCTTCCTGCGCCCGGCGCCGCTCGCCGAGCCGGTGACGCTGCGGGCGGTGGTCACCGGCGCGGACGAGGCGGCGATGACCGTCGACGTCGAGCTGGTGTGGGACGGCAGGCCGCGAGCCGCCGGCGTCGCGCACTGGAAGCGCTGGCGGCCGCGCGCCTGACCCGGTCAGCCGTGGTGCCCGGCGCCGTCCCGGTCACCCGTGGTGGACGGCCTCCACGTTGTGCCCGTCGAGGTCGCGCAGGAAGACCGCGTAGTAGCCGGGGTGGTACTCGGGCCACTCACGCGGGGCGTGCAGCACCTCGACCCCGGCGGCGACGGCGGCCTCGTGCACCGCGTCGACGGCGCTCCGGTCGGGCGCACGCAGGGCGATGTGCGCCTCCCGGGTCTCGCCCGCGGGCGCGGGGCTCAGCCAGAGGTCCGGCACCCCGTCGGGCCCGCACAGGCCGACGACCGCCGACTCCCCGGCCGGGAAGCGCACCGCCTCGCGCAGGCCGATGGGCGCGAACGCCCGCACGTAGAACGCCGCGGCCGCCTCGACGTCGGCGACCTGGATCCCCAGGTGGTCGAGCATGGCCGGGACCGTAGCGCCGCAGACCGCCCGCTTGGCAGGCTCTCCGCACGGCCGCTCCGGAACTGTCGTACCTCGTACGTATGTTCGGGTGCATGACGACGGCGACCGCGGAGCCACCCCCGCTCGGGTTGCCGTGGTCGCCGTCGCGGCTGGACATCGTCTGGGTCGGCGCTGAGCGGCCCCGAGAGCTGTCGTCCTGGTCGGATGAGCAGCTGGCTGCCCGGTTGCAGGGTGTGCAGCGGCAACGGGCGATCGCCGCCGCGGAGGAGGCGGAGCTGATCCTGGCGCTGGCCGGGCAGCGGCCCGCCGCGGCGGATCCGGCGCCGGATCACCCGGGTGCCCGGCGGGCGGGGTGGACGGCGCAGCCGGGCGACGGTGAGGTGAGTGAGTTCTGCACCGCGGAGCTGGCCACCGTGCTCAACGTGGGCCGCGGCACCGCGGCGAAGCGGCTCACGCGGGCGCTGGTGTGGCGGGACAAGCTGCCGGCGACCTTCGCCGCGCTGAAGGCCGGGGAGCTGGACGAACGCCGGGCGGCCGAGCTGGCGGAGAAGCTGGAGCACGCGCCCGCCGACGTCGCCGGCCGGGTCGAGGACGCGCTGCTCGGCGAGGCCAGGGACGTGTCGGTGACCGGGCTGGGCAAGCGGGCCACCGAACTCCTGCTGCGCTTCGACGCCGCAGCCGCCGAGGAGGCACGGGCGGAGGCGACGAAGACCGCTGATGTGCACCTGTATCCCTCTGCCGTCGACGGGCATGCGGTGCTGGCGGTGGACCTGCCCGCTGAGGTGGCCGCCGCCAGCCACGACCTCATCGACCAGCTCGCGCAGATGCTCAAGGCCGACGGGGACGAGCGGCCCATCGGCCAGCTGCGCACGCTCGTGCACACCGCGCTGGTCCTCCACCCGGCCGACAACGGGCTGCCGCTGGTGGCGGCGAACCTGACGATCACCGCCGCGCTGGAAGCCCTGGAGGGCGGGAGCACGCCGGGTGAGGTCAACGGGCTGGTGATCACCGCCGCGCACCTGCGTGACCTGCTGGCCCGCCTCGGGGCCCTCGGCCTCACTGCGCCCGACGGCGGGTCGCTGACCTATGCGATCACCGGCCCGGACGGCGAGTTGCTGGCCACGTTGACCCCCGCCGAACTGGCGCGGCTCGCGAAGCGTGGCTGCTCCGAGCACCCGGCGGGCGACTGCGGTTGTGCACTGACCGGCCCGCCGCCGGCGACCGACAGGTACCGGCCCACCGAGCGGCAGCGGGCGTTCGTCACCGCCCGGGACCGGCGCTGCCGGTTCCCCAACTGCGGGCAACGCGTCGGCGCCAACGACATCGACCACGTCATCGCCCACGCCTGCGGCGGGGCCACCGACTGCGCCAACCTCTGCTGCCTGTGCCGCAGCCATCACCGACTCAAGACCCACGCCCGCGGCTGGCGGTTCGTCATGGCCCCCGACGGCACCCTGCAGGTCACCACCCCGTCCGGCGTCACCCGCACCACCCGACCACCCGGGGTGCGACCACCCCCGGCGCGCCCGCCCGGCGAACCGCCACGCGCCGAAGCCGAACCTCCTCCACCCGAACCGGCCGACGACCCACCGCCCTTCTGACCACGAGCACAGCCGACACGGCGACACCACAGGTCGCCATGTCGAGCTGTCGCCGTGTCGACGCAGATCACTCCGGCCGGGAGCGCTCGAGCCGGAAGGGCCTGCCCCCGACCGGCGTTACCGTGGTCAGTCCGGCGTGCGTGCTGCGCCGCTGTCTCCGAGCAAAGGAACCCCCGCGTGAGCGACGGCCCCCTCATCGTCCAGTCGGACAAGACCCTGCTGCTGGAGGTCGACCACGCGCTGGCGAAGGAGTGCCGGGCGGCGATCGCGCCGTTCGCCGAGCTCGAGCGCTCCCCCGAGCACGTGCACACCTACCGGGTCACCCCGCTGGCGCTGTGGAACGCCCGCGCCGCCGGCCACGACGCCGAGCAGGTCGTGGATGCGCTGGTCCGGTACTCGCGCTACCCGGTGCCACACGCCCTGCTGGTCGACATCGCCGACACGATGGACCGCTACGGCCGCCTGACGCTGGCCAACAACCCGGTGCACGGGCTCGTGCTCACCAGCACCGACAAGGCCGTGCTGGAGGAGGTCGTCCGCAGCAAGCGGGTCGCCCCGATGCTCGGCCAGCGCATCGACGCCGACTCCATCGTCGTCCACCCCTCCGAGCGCGGCCGGCTCAAGCAGGCCCTGCTCAAGGTCGGCTGGCCGGCCGAGGACCTCGCCGGCTACGTCGACGGCCAGGCGCACCCGATCTTCCTCGACCAGGACGGCTGGAACCTCCGCGACTACCAGCAGGAGGCCGTCGAGGGCTTCTGGGCCGGCGGCTCGGGCGTCGTCGTCCTGCCCTGTGGCGCCGGCAAGACGCTGGTCGGTGCCGCGGCGATGGCCGAGGCGAAGGCGACCACGCTGATCCTGGTCACCAACACCGTCTCCGGCCGGCAGTGGAAGCGCGAGCTGATCGCCCGCACCTCGCTGACCGAGGAGGAGATCGGCGAGTACTCCGGCGAGCGCAAGGAGATCCGGCCGGTCACCATCGCCACCTACCAGGTGATCACCACCCGCCGGAACGGCGAGTACCGGCACCTGGACCTCTTCGACGCACAGGACTGGGGCCTGATCGTGTACGACGAGGTCCACCTGCTCCCCGCGCCCATCTTCCGGCTCACCGCCGACCTGCAGTCCCGCCGCCGGCTGGGGCTCACCGCCACGCTGGTCCGCGAGGACGGCCGGGAGGACGACGTCTTCTCCTTGATCGGCCCCAAGCGGTACGACGCCCCGTGGCGGGACATCGAGGCGCAGGGCTACATCGCCCCGGCCGAGTGCATCGAGGTGCGGGTCAGCCTCGACGACGAGGAGCGGATGACCTACGCGGTCGCCGAGCCCGAGGAGCGGTACCGGATCGCGGCCACCGCCCACTCGAAGCTGCCGGTGATCCGCCGGGTCCTCGAGCGGCACCCCGACGAGCAGAAGCTCGTCATCGGCGCCTACCTCGACCAGCTCGACGAACTGGGCGCGGCGCTCGACGCCCCGGTGATCCAGGGGTCGACGACCAACAAGGAACGCGAGCGGCTGTTCCAGGCGTTCCGCACCGGCGAGATCAAGACCCTGGTCGTCTCCAAGGTCGCGAACTTCTCCATCGACCTGCCCGAGGCCGCCGTCGCCGTCCAGGTGTCGGGCACCTTCGGGTCACGGCAGGAGGAGGCCCAGCGCCTCGGCCGGGTGCTGCGTCCCAAGGCCGACGGCCGGCAGGCGCACTTCTACACCGTGGTCAGCCGCGACACCCTCGACAGCGAGTACGCCGCCCACCGGCAGCGCTTCCTCGCCGAGCAGGGCTACGCGTACACGATCGTCGACGCCGCCGACCTGGCCGGCCCGGGTGAGGTCAACGGACCCGACTGGGCCGACCAGCCCGCCGATTGAGGAGCGGCGGGCCGGCGCACCCGTCCCACTGGCCTTGACCCGGCCCGCCCGGTGCCGATCAGCACCAGGTGACGCAGTTCCTCGTGCAGATGGCCGGGTGCATCGTGTTCGGCATCGCGGTGGCGTGGTGGCAGGGCTGGCGCGCTCGTCGCGCCACGACCCAGCTGCACGAACAGGGCGTCAGTTCCCTTCCTGCCCGTGTGACCCGTGAGGGGGGACGGCCGCGCGCCGGCCGCGTCCTCCTAACCGCCGGCCAGGCGACGTGGACCGCTCGTCGGGGCGGGACGCGGATCGACCTCACCGGCGCCCACCTGCTGTCCGTGGCGGAGGCCACCGGCTGGCAGGCGCGGTTCGGGGACGTCGTGGTGCGGCTGAGCCTGCACCGTGGCGGCACCGTCGAGGTGCGGATGGACGGCGACCTCGCCGACGTCCTCCTCGACGCGCTCCTGACCCCACCCGCAGGCGACCGGGCGGCGCCGCCGCTCCTGGAGCCGCCGGACGACGTGCCCGAACCGGCCCTCCGCCCGCCGGGCCGCGCCTGGTGGGGGTGGGCCCTGGTCGGGGCAGCCGCCCTGTGGCTCGCGTACTGCGCCTCCATGTTCCTCACCGGCTACTCCACGACGGTCACCGTGACCGGGGGCGACGGCGAGGGCTTCTGCGACGTCGTGTGGGGAGACCCCTCGGGGCGACCACAGCAGGGCGAGGCCGACTGTGCGGACGAGCCGGCCGGCACCACCCTGGACGTCCGGGTCACCGGCTGGCCGGACCCGGGTGACCCGACCACGCCCGGCCTGTTCGTCACGATCGCGCTGATGTTCGCCGTCCCGGCCGGCGCGGCCGGGGTCGCTCGCCTCGGATACCTGCGGAGCCGTCGGCGCGAGTGGCTGCTGGCCACCAGCGCACCCGCCGACACGCGCGCGCCGGCGGTCATGCCGCTCGCCGCCCTCACCGAGCAGGACGTCCACCCCGGGCCCGGCCGGGCAGCGGTCGAGGTGCTGACCAGGCTGGCCCCGTACGCGGCCCTCCAGGTGCCGCCCAGCGCCTGGTCCCGGCCGGACGCACCGGACGGCGCCCGGACGCCCGTGCCGGCCAGCCGCTTCCTCGCGCGCATCTGGGTCCCGGCCCTGGTCCTCGCGTTCGTGCTCGCGCTGACCTGGCCCTGGCCCTACCGCTGGCTGGTGCTGCAGACCTCCGAGACGGCCCCCGTCGCCGCCACCAGCACCGGCCGGATCGCCACCGACCCCGCCGGGCCGTTCCCGGGCGAGGTGACCGTCACCTTCCGGCTGCCCGACGGCACGGAGCAACGGGCGGACGTGACGACCGGGTCAGACCTCCCCGACGGCGAGCAGGTGCGCGTCCGGTACGCCGTCGAGTCCCCTCGCTGGGCCCGGCTGGACGGGGAGGCAGACGACCTGGACACCGGCGCGGCGGTCGCGGCACTCGCGTCGGTCGCCACGCTGGGAACGGCGGGGTGGCGCGTCCACACGCTGGCCCGCTGGCGGCGGCGGGTGCGGCAGGCCGCGGACACGGCGCCCCGGCCAGCCCTCGGCCTCCTCACGGCCGACGCCGACGGCGACCCGTTGCTGCTGCTCACCGATCCGCTGGTGGTTCCGACGGAGTTCACCGCCGTCCCGCTGGCCCGGCCACTGCCGCACGACGCCGTGACGCGGCTGCGGCCGGGGACACAGCTCTCGGTGCACGGCGGGCTCGGCCACGGGGCGGCCGTCGTCGTCCGTGTGCCCGGGATCGAGGCGCCGCTGCTGCCCACCGCCCCGGCCGTGGACCTCCCACCGTTCGTGCTGCTGGACCTGCTGGACCCGGCCCATGCTTGGGCCCGCGACCAGGAGGAGCCGGACGCGCCCGACCCGGTCGACGGGCACGCCCACTGACCCGGCGTCAGCTCCGGAGCACGCCGGCCAGCCGGGCCATGCCCTCGGCGATCCGCTCCGGGGTGTGCGTGGTGAACGACAGCCGGAGCGTCGACCGGTCCGGCGTCCCGGCGTAGAACGCCGCCCCGGGCACGAAGGCGACGTCGGCGGCGAGCGCCGACGGCAGCAGCTCGGCGGTGTCCACGTCGCCGGGCAGCCGCGCCCAGACGAACATCCCGCCGTCCGGCTCGTTCCAGCTGCTTCCCGCCGGCAGCGTGCCCGGCAGCGCGGCCACCATCGCGTCCCGGCGCTGCCGGTACGCCCGGCGCAGCGTCTGCAGGTGCGTCTCGACGTCGGCGGCGGCGAACCAGGCCGCCGCGGCCGCCTGGTCGACCGTCGAGGTGTGCAGGTCGGCCGCCTGCTTGGCCACGGTCAGCGCCGGCAGCAGCCGTGACGGCGCCCGGAGCCAGCCCAACCGCAGCCCGGGAGCGGCGATCTTCGAGAAGCTGCCCAGGTGGACGACGTGCTCGTCGGCCCCCGGCTGGGCGGCCAGCGGCGGAACGTCCGCACCCCGGTACCGCAGCTCCCCGTAGGGGTCGTCCTCCACCAGCCAGACGCCGTGCCGGGCCGTCAGCTCGACGACCTCGGCGCGGCGGTGCTCGGGCATCGTGCGGCCGGTCGGGTTGGCGAAGGTGGGCACCAGGTAGACCAGCGCCGGCTGCTCCCGCCGGATCGTCTCCGCCAGCGCCGCCGGGTCCATGCCGTGCTCGTCGGTGGCGACCGGGACCACCCGGGCCCCGGCCAGCTGGAAGCACTGCAGCGCGGCCAGGTAGGTCGGGTCCTCGACCAGCACGACGGCGCCGGGGTCGAGCAGCGCCGCGGCCACCAGGTTCAGCGCCTGCTGCGACCCCGAGGTGACCAGCAGGTCGTCGACCGAGCTGAGCATCCCGCGGGCGGTCAGCCGGGCGGCCACCCGCGCGCGCAGCTGGCGGTCGCCCTCCGTCGGGGCGTACTGCAGCGCACGGCGGGCGTACGGACCCCACAGCACGCTGTCGTAGGCGGCCCGGACGCCGTCGAGGTCGAACAGCTCGGGCGCGGGCAGGCCCCCGGCGAAGGAGATGACGCCCGGCCGGTCGAGCAGCGCGAGCAGCTCGCGGACCGGGGAGCTGGCGACCCCGGTGAGCCGCTGGGCCAGCGGCGGCAGGGTGCGGGACAGGACGGCAGCGGACACGAGGACTCCAGGAGGCAACACGGGATGGGGATGGGCAGCGCCGAACAGCGGGGGGTGTCCCGCTGGGGACCGGGCCGATCGGGCCTCCTGGTCGAGGGGCCGTCCACCAGCGTACGTCGCGCGGAGCGGCCGCGTCGGCGTGGTTGCACGACGCAGCGGCTTCGCCGAGCCGGATCGACCGGGCACTCGCGCGGGGAACTCGTCCGCGAGCGCGCTCCCCCGGGCCTCTGCCGAGGGACGAGGCGGCCGCCCCTGACCCCGGGTGGGAGCGGTGTGACGGGAGGGTCCGCCCCGGGGATGAGGATGACCACACCTTGGGCCCTTGACAGGATGAACGTGCAGGTCAGCGGGCTGAGGACCGGCGCGTATACGTCGGGGCGGCGGTGGCGCGCCGGAGGCACCCCGTTGGGCGTGTTGCCCGACCGCCGTCCAGAATGACTCCCGACATGGCGACTGCAACACAGGCGGCGGCCCGGGCCCCGCAGACGACCAGCCGACCGCTCCGGGCCTGGCAGCAGGCCGCTCTCGGCAAGTACGAGGAGGAGTCCCCGAAGGACTTCCTGGTCACCGCGACCCCGGGCGCGGGGAAGACCACCTTCGCGCTGACCCTGGCCGCCCGGCTGCTCGCCAAGCGCGAGGTCGCCCGGGTGATCGTGGTCTGCCCGACCGACCACCTGCGCCTGCAGTGGGCCGACGCGGCCGACGCGATGGGCATCGTGCTCGACCCCAACCTGACCAACGCCGTCGGCCCGGTGCGCGCCGGCACCCAGGGCTACGTGACCACCTACGCACAGGTGGCCGGCAAGCCGATGCTGCACGCGGCCCGGGCCACCACGGTCAAGACGCTGGTGATCCTGGACGAGGTGCACCACGCCGGCGACGGCCTCTCCTGGGGCGAGGCGGTCGAGGAGGCCTACGGCCGCGCGGCCCGCCGGCTCTGCCTGACCGGGACGCCGTTCCGCACCAAGGCCGACGAGCGCATCCCGTTCGTGAAGTACGTGGAGGACGGCTTCGAGGGCCAGGGCGGCCTGATGTCGACGGCCGACTTCACCTACGGCTACAAGGAAGCGCTGGCCGACAACGTCGTCCGGCCCGTCGTGTTCGCCGCGTACACCGGCACGTCCCGCTGGCGGAACTCCGCCGGCGAGGTGGTCGCCGCGTCGCTGTCCGAGGCCGGCACCCGCTCGGTTGAGATGCAGGCCTGGCGCACCGCGCTGGACCCCAAGGGCCAGTGGGTGCCGCACGTGATCGCCGCGATGGACGACCGGATCACCCACCTCCGCGAGGAGGGCGGCATGCCCGACGCCGCCGGGCTGGTGCTGGCCAGCGACCAGGACGACGCCCGCGAGTACGCCAAGATCGTGCGCCGGGTGACCGGGAAGGCGCCGGAGCTGATCCTCTCCGACGACCCGAAGGCGTCGAAGAAGATCGAGAAGTTCAACAAGGGCGGCGCCCGGATCGCGGTCTGCGTGCGGATGGTCTCCGAGGGCGTCGACGTGCCCCGCGCCGCCGTCCTGGCCTGGATGACCTCCTACCGGACGCCGCTGTTCTTCGCCCAGGCCGTCGGTCGCGTCGTCCGCGCCCGGACGCCGCACGAGTCGGCGACGGTGTTCCTCCCCGCGGTGCGCCCGCTGCTGTCGCTGGCCGCCTCCATGGAAGAGCAGCGCAACCACGTCATGCCGCCGCCGAAGAGCCAGCCCGACGAGGAGCTGGAGGCGCTCGACCTGCCGCCGCGCGAGCCGCGGGAGGGCGAGATGCAGCAGTGGGAGGCGCTGGAGGCCGACGCGCGGTTCGCGCACGTGCTGTCCAGCGGGACGGCGCACACCGGCGCAGGCACTGCTGTGGTGGAGCCGCTCGAGGCCGAGGCGGAGGACTTCCTCGGCATCCCCGGCCTGCTCACCGCCGCGCAGACCGCCGAGCTGCTCGCCAAGCGGGACGACGAACTCCGCGCCCGGATCGCCGCCTCGCACCGCAACGGGGACGACGACGGCTTCATGGTCGTCGAGGACCACCCGGAGGAAGAGGAGGCCGGCCGCTCCTGGCGCGACGCCACCGACCTGCGCCGGGAGATCAACCGCCTGGTCAACCGGATCGCGGCGAAGACCTCACAGCCGCAGGCCGTGGTGCACACCCAGCTGCGCCAGTCGGTGCCCGGTCCCCCGTCGGCGTCCGCGTCGGTCGACGTCCTCCGCGCCCGCCGCGAGCGCCTCCGCACCATGCTCTAACGCTCAGCCCGCCGCCTGCGCAGCCGAGCATTAGCGGCTAGGCGGCACAGTCACAGGTGGTTGATCACGAAGGTGCCGGCCAGGAGCAGCGCACCGAGCGCCAGCGCCACCGTGAGGCCTGCGACGCGCAGGTGGGTCACCACGCTCGCCTCGTCTTCGGCAGCTGGATCCGGGAAGCGACTCCGGAACTCCGCAATGCGTGCCGCCGCCCGGGCGGAGCGAGGGTACTTCGCCCAATCACCGAGCAGGGACTGCCCGTGGGCCACGGACCTGATGGTCCGCCCTGAATGCAGCGTGATGCGCAGACCCTGACTCGAGTCGACGTCGGCGATGGCGGTCGCCGGTATACGGCGCACCAGTAGAGGACCGATGACGTCGATGTGGCCCGTGCGGTCACCCACGATCATGCAGGTTGCCAGCAGGTAGAAGCTCATCTCCAGGAACCCGAGCGGCGTCGTGACGCTGAGGAGATCCCCCACGGGCGCGCTCGGGGGCGGCGCGATCCAGGCTCACGCGGCGACGAAGGCCGCGATGGTCGCGAACACGAGGAAGGCGAGCATCGGCATGCCCCACCGGCCGAGCACCGTTGGAGAACCCTCCTCACGTGATGAGCCCGGGAATCGGACATCACTCACCACGGCTCCGTCCCTATCTCCTCGCGCATTGACTGCCATTTCAGGTGGGCATCCCGCACTCCAGCCCCAGGCCGCGCTGCACACCCAGCTGTGCCAGTCGGAGCCCAGCCCCCGTCGGCGTCCGCCTCGGTCGACGTCCTCCGCGCCCGCCGCGAACGCCTTCGCACGATGCTCTGAATCGAGCCCCAGTCGTCTGCTTCGCCCGTCAGTTCAAGTGGCGCAACCGGGGGCTTAGCGCTTCCCTACGGATGCTCCTTCAAGTCGCGAAGCTCTTCCAATAAGGTGGCCCGATCTTCGACCAACCCAGTCACATCCACATGAAAATACTCGTCGACTACATCGAGGGGAGGGCTGGCATTGGCTAGGTTCACTATAGCCGCCTCAAGATGCTCGATCGCCTCTCGCCTCCGACCCAACCGCGCGAGATAGGCCGACAAGGCGCGTCGGTTCGCCACCCAATCAGGAGCAAGCTCGACAGATTGCTGTAGCAGGGCAGCACGGACGACCGGATCTCCGTCCACGGACAGCCATTCCTCAGCATCAACTTCCAACAGTAGCGCTGCAGCATTCCACGGGAATACTGCCGACCGGAGCTTACGCGCCAGTTCGCGACCCTCAAGAACTGCTTCATCGGTATATTCACCGTGTATTTTGTAGTAAGTCATCCAGAATCTCGCCCGCTCATTCTTCGGATCCCGAGCCAGCACGTCGGTCAGAATCGACCCCGCCAGCTCCTCGTCATGGAGTGGGTCGAGGTACAGCTGTGCCAAATCGATGGCGCGCTCGACATCACCGCTCGCGGCGTACTCTCGCTTGATCCGAGCAATTGCTTTCAACTCATCATCAGTCGCGTGGCCTGTTGTCATGGAATGAACGCCGTGCCGATTTTGAAGACACCATCAGTGCCCATGCGTCCGCGAATGGTCACTCGCTGCCCCATGATCGTTCGATCAATGGGGTTCCTGCTACCGTAGACGCCAGGCTTCACCTGGCCGATACTGGACACTATTCGATTCATAACAGCCTCCCGAGACCCGAGTCGCGAAACCAATGTTCCAAAGTTATGTTTAGGAACAAAGACATGGTCGAGGACTCGCTTTTGCAGGTTGTGGCGCAGGGATGCTGACAGTGCCCTGGCAGCCGCTTGCTGTGCAGCACGCGCCGCGGCCTTCTTCGCGAGGGCTTTGAGCGCAGCTCGTACCAGTATTGCCCCAACCACGCACCACGGACACCGCCCATCAATATCTTGCACGTTGATTGGGTCGGCGTTCACGTAGTCGTAAGCGTTGGCACTGCCGCCTTCGACGGGGTCGACGCTGAGGAAGCGGCCGAGGTCGGCCGAATACAGGCGGACGCCCATGAGGGTGATGCCGCCGGGGGTGCTGGCGTCGCGCTGGTGGGTGCCCAGCCAGCCGTACCGCGGTGCGGTCGTACCGGCCGTCGGCTGGGTGCGTGGCTCCCCGTATTCGGTGGTCTCGGTGACCCGCATGTCGCTCGGGCTGGTCGCCGTGACCGGCACGGTGGCGGCGACATCGCCGTGCAGGTTGGCCAGCTGCAGCGTCACCGTCGCGCCCGCGGTCCCGGCGGAGCCGACCGTCGCGGTCAGCCCACCGAAGGACAGCACGTTGCGCGTGAAGCTGTTGTCGGTCTCCTTGACCACGTCAGGGTTGTCGTCGTCCCCGGTGTAGTAGCTGACCTGCCGCCGGGTCACCCCGGGCGTGGTGGTGTCGGTGTCACTGCGCACCGTTCGCCGAGCGGCAGCGTCCAACCCGAAGATGCTGGTCCGGGTGCCCTGCACCATGTTCGCGACCAGGTCATCGACGTAGTAGTCCAGCCCGACCTCGGCACCCAGGTCGGCGGTGTCCACCGACGGCAGCACCCGCGTACGACCCAACGCGTCATACCGCAACGCGCCCCGCGCACCCGCCGGCTGCAACCGGTCCGCCGAGTCATAGGCGTAGCTGTCCGCGGCCGGCACGCTGCTCGCACACGCCTCCGGCGGCGCGCCTGCACTCCCAACCTGGCTCAGCGCCGTCCGGTTGCTGTTGACGTCGAAGGTGTACCGCCGAGTGCACGACGGCCCGGTCGGGAACCCGGCCGCATTCAGCGCCGTCGTGTCCGTCGCCGTGACCAGCCGACCCAGCCCGTCGTAGCTGTACCGGGTGGCCCGACCGGTGCCCTGCGCGGTCACCGTCCGGTAGGTGTCCACCTGGTCGAACGCGTTGACGCTCGCCGTCGACCGCAGCCACTCACTCACCGACCCGTCCGCCGCAGCCTTGCGGTAGGTCAGGCTGACCGCGTCCCCGCCGGCGTCGCGGATCGTCGTCGCACTGAACCCACCAGGAAGGTCCTCCCGCACCAACGACCCGTCAGCGCCGTACCGAGCCGTGAACCTCCCGACGCCGGACACCTCCACCGTGGTCGGCAGGCTGCCGCGCTCACCGTTGCCGTCGTAGCCCACCGTCCGGGTGCCGTGGTCGTTGGCCAGCGTGGTGAGCCGGCCGACCGCGTCGTAGGAGTAGGAGCTCACCAGGCCGGTGCCGTCGGTGTAGGTGACCAGGCGGCCGTAGGCGTCGTAGGTGCGGGTGATCGGCGCCGTGCCGTCGGCGGCGTTGCCGCCGACCCCGCCGCCAGGGTTGAGCAGCTGGGTGCGCTCGACCAGACCGGCGGCGTTGTAGAGGGTCTCGGTCACCGGGCGCAGCTGCCCGACCTCCGGACCGGTGCCCGTGGTCACCGACCGCCGGGACCTGCCGGCGGCGTCGTAGCTGACGTCGGTGGTGCGGCTGACCCCCTGGCCGGTCTCCACCGTCCGCGTCGGGTTGCCGTAGACGTCGTAGCCGACCACGTGGCTCGTCGGGATGGGCGCGCCGGCCGACGGCGCCCCGCCGGGCAGGCTCTTGCACAGCCACCCTGCCCACGCCTGGTTCACGCACTGCGGGTCGGCGTTCGTCGCTGCGTAGTAGATCTTGATCGTCGTCGCCGCGGTGTTCGTGACGGTGCCACCCGACGGGAGGGTGCGGGACGTCGTCCGCCCCTGCTCGTCGACGACCTGCCGGGTGATGACCTCCGCCGCTCCGCCTCCGGGCGCCACCCGGGTCGCGGTCGGCGTCCCGAACTTCCAGGCGTTGGGCGATCCGTATTCCAGCGTGGTCACCCGGCTGCCGTTGTCCAGCGCCGGCAGCCCCGGCTCCGTACCGGTGGACCCCGCGGGCAGCCCGGTGTGGATCTCCACCGCGTCGGTCACCGTGCGCACGGGCAGGTGCAGGCTCTGCTCGAACTCCGGGTGGTTCGCCTTCGTGTCGTACTCGGTGGTCGTCCGCGTGCGGGCGCTGACCAGCCGTGATCCGTCGGCCACCACGACCGGACGTGCGGGGCCGTAGGCGCGCAGCAGGTCCAGGCCGTCGACCGAGTAGACATTGACGGTGTCCAGCAGCTTCGCCTGCACCGCGCTGCCATCGCCGGCGGCCAGCGCCCGGTCACGGTTGCCCGCCGTCAGCGAGCGGACGACGTTGCCCTTCCCGTCGGTGTCGTACTCGGTCGTGCTGATCCGCCAGGCGGGCGCCTGGTCCTCGCCGGTGTCCTGGTGGGCCGTGCCGCCGTAGTTGGCCGTGTTGACCACGCGGCCGTTGACGTCGAGGGCGTACAGGGTCGCCCCGCGCCACTGCGACTCCGTCGGTGCCGCATCGGGGACGGTCGCCGCGTCGAAGACGGCCGTCAGGTCGGTGGGGGTGGACTTCTGCCCCCACCGGGCCACCTCATTGGCGGTCAACGTCGGCAGCCCGGCGCTGCCGTTCCGCGGGACGTCGTAGCGGATGCTCGTCTGCTGGGCCGGCAGACCCGCGCCGGGCTGATCGTCGATGACCGCGGTCGACAGACGCGGGTACGCCTCGCCGTCGTAACCCAACGACCAGGTGGCCGTTCCGCCGACCGGGGTGATCGCGGACAATCGACCATCGCTGCGGTAGCCGTAGCTCACTGCCGCACTGGTCCGCGGGTCCGTGACACCGGCCAGACGACCGTTCGCGTCGTAGGAGTAGACGGCGAGGGTGATCGTCTGTGCCTGCACCGGGGACGACCCGGTGACGAGACCGTCGGCCCCGGGCGCAGCCCCGGTGGCCCGCAGCCGGATCTCCTGCAACCGCTCCCCCGTGCCCGAGCCGCTGTAGACGAACTCCAGGGCGCGACAGCCGGCGGGTTGGGTCGTCGCCGGGTCACCGCACGCCGCACCGGCGTCGGTGGGCGCCAGCAGGAGCCGCGGGTTGCCCGCAGCGGTGTAGACGACATTGGTGACGGCAGGGGCGAGATCGGTGCTGCCGGCCTTGCCCCGGATCGCCTCGACCTTCTCGACGCGGAAGAGGGCGTCGTCGAGGTGGCCGTTCCCGCCGTCGGCCCGGCGGAAGGTCACCTTGTCACCGTCCAGGTCCTTCAAGACGTATGTGCTCGCGGTGCCCGCCGGCCCCGGCTCGAAGGTCAGGGTCGAGCCCTCGGTGCTCGCCTCTCCCTCGGCCACGTAGTTGTTCACGTCGCCCGGCGCCGAGGACTTGCGGACAAAAGGCAGCTGGGTGCCGTCGCCGCGGGTGATGAGCACCGTGCTCGTCCGGTCGGTCAGGCTCTCGTAGTCGGCACCGGCCTCGTCCACCGCGAGGGAGAGGCGCCAGCCTGGTCCCAGCGGACCGGGACGGGCGGGGGCGTTGCTGGCGAAGTTCCGCACCGCGGCCAGACCACCGTGCGGCGCGGTCACCTCGGCGTCGCGACCGGTCACCGCGTAGGCGCCGGTGAGCAGGCTGACGGTGCCCGGTCCGGCGTCGGCGGTGGCGTTGGCGCCGGTCAGGCCCGCGCGGTCGACGGTGATCTGAGTGACCCCGGTGCACCGGTCGGCGCCTCCACCGACCAGTCGCAGGCAGGCACGGACCTGGAACAACCCGTCGGCCGGGATGCTCGTGGTGGCGTTCCAGGTGTAGGTCGCCGACGCCTTGCCGCCATCCTCGTCGACCAGCGGCAGCCAGGTGCCCGACACCCCGCTCTCGTCGGGCAGACGCAGCGTCGAGGGGTTGACCGACGCCCATGGGTCGCTTGGCGCAAGGCTGTAGGGGCGCCACTCGAACCGCACGCCGTCGTAGGAGCCCGCTCCGGCCGGGGTCTTCGCCGTGGCCTTCAACTGAGTCCGCGCCTGAGTGACCCGCTGGAACTGCGTCGGGTGCCTCAGCATGCCCGCACCGACGATGGTGGTGTTCGAGCGCTCGTCCCAGACGATGTTGCCGCCTTGGAACTCCTGGCGGATACCGCCCGCGACCGGCTGCGGGTCGCCTGTCGGATAGCCCAGCCAACTGCGCTCCCAACCAAGCGCGGCCCAGGCATCTCGGGTGGGCCCGCGGACATCGCGTGCTCCCGTGGCTTGCGTCCAGTAGATGGAGCCGCCTTGGAAGTGGTTGAAACAGCCGCCGTCCTTCAGACCACACGTCGTAGGAGTCGTCGGGTAACCCAGGTAAGAACCCTCCCAGCCCAACGCCGACCAGCGGTTCCGCAGGTCGGTCCTGATGTCGACCGGGCCCGTGCCAGGCGTCCAGTAGATCGACCCACCCTGGAAGTGGTTGAAGCACCCACCGCCCTTCAGACCACACGTCGTAGGAGTCGTCGGGTAACCCAGGTAAGAACCCTCCCAGCCCAACGCCGACCAGCGGTTCCGCAGGTCGGTCCTGATGTCGACCGGGCCCGTGCCAGGCGTCCAGTAGATCGACCCACCCTGGAAGTGGTTGAAGCACCCACCGCCCTTCAGACCACACGTCGTAGGAGTCGTCGGGTAACCCAGGTAAGAACCCTCCCAGCCCAACGCCGACCAACGGTTCCGCAGGTCGACGTCGATGTCGACAGCGCCGGTGGCCTGCGTCCAGTAGATGGAGCCACCTTCGAAGTGGTTGAAGCAGCCTCCGTTGCGAAGCCCGCAGACCTGCGCCGTCGTGGGGTAACCCAGGTAGGAGTTCGGTCCGCCCATGGCCAACCACCTGTCCCGCACGGGGCCACAGATGGTGTTGCCCCAGTACTGGTCACAGTTGCCGTCGTAGCTGAAGTAGAGCGTCGGCCAGTTGTTCGCCGCATTGGCCGAGTTGAACTTCTTCCAGCCAGCGCTGTCCACCTCGCTGCTCGCGACGACCGCCAAGGCCATCTCCGAGCCCTTGTTGTTCGCGAGGTTGGCGAAGAACGCCGTCCAATTGGTCATGTTGAAGTCGACCCACCCAGCCGGGCAAGACGCGTTGTACCCCTTCGCGACGTTCGCATTGGCCACGAGCGCACCGAGCGGCGGTCCCGGCCAGATGACCGACCAGGGGTCGAACCAGCCTGCCTCACGAATGTCTACCCAGCGCGGGGAACAGGAACTCGACCAGTTCTCCCACAATCCGAGCGTCGCAGAGGTGATGACCCTGTTCACCGCGTTGTCGACGTCGAACATCATCAGCGAGCGGTTGACCTGTCCCCCACCGTTGTAGGTGCCCACAAGCAGGTTGGGCTGCCAGTACTGCTGGTCGATGCGGATGTTGTTCTGGACGTAGGTGTCCTCGTACAGGTAGAGGGTCTGCGTGGGGTCGATCGTGACGGGATAGACGGTCGCGGGGTCGGTGAGGAAGTCGACATCCGGCGTCAGCACCAGCGTTGCATCCGTCTGTGGCTCGCCCGACTCGTCGAGCTCCATCGGGATGGCCTCCACAACGGCCGCCTCGCCGCTCTCCGGATCGATCCGCGCGTCCCACATCACGGGTGCGGCGGCCCGGACGACCACCTCATCGCCGTCTGACAGCTCCAGTTCGCCGGACTCCCTCTGCACCAGCTCCGCGCCGCGCGCATCCAACGGAAACTCAAGCTGGCTGAGCGCGCGCAGCGTGTCCGGTCGTGGGCGCTCGTTGACCACCAACTGTTGGGTGAAGCCAATTCGTGTCGCGGTCAGCACCAGGTCGACATCGGGCAAGACATCTCGGTACGTCGCCGTGTCGCCGCTCAGTTCCGGCCTGGGCAGATCGCCGTCCCAGTGAACTCGCAGAGCGCTGGACTCACCGTCTCCGAGCGCAGACATCGGTGCACCGGCGGTCCCGTCCGAGAAGGTGATGTCACCGCCAGCCACCGCCGTGGGCTGCACTCCCGCATCGGTGAACCGCAGTGTGGTGTCTACCGGTACCCATTCGCCGTCGACGATCGTGCGCACCGGGCCAGCGCTGGTCTCCACCCGGACTGTGCCGTCAGGCATCGCGAACTTGATGGTCGACTCGGTCGTGGCGGAGGCGATCTCGGTCGGGTTTCCCGTTTCGGCCGCCATGCCCAGGGCAAGCGCCTCCTCGAACGCTGCTTCCACGTCCGGCGCGAACTCGTCGGGCATCTCCGGCAGATCGACCTGCGGGAGTTCATCGACGAGCGGCGGCTGAACCGACAGGTCAGCGGTCGCCGGCGCGGGCACTTCGCGACTCGGCGGGCACCCGATCATCGGACACGCCCTCGACGGCGCTCTGGGGCAACCGTGCTGCTGATTGAGCGGGTGCTGCCTGGGCGGGAGCGCCCTGGAGGATGGTCATCACCAGGGTGGCCGCAAGTACCACGCCCACGGGGCCACGAGAGCGCCAGCGGACGACAGGAGCGAAGGCGTGCCGATGGCGCACGGTGGACCTCTTTCACCAGTTCAGGGAGCAGATCCAGGCGTCGAGGTGACCGTCCGGGGCGTTCAGCGCGCACACAGTGACAGCGGACGATCATGGTCCGCAAGACCCCTGACTGCAATCAGTTGCCACTTCGTTACCAGCAGTCAGAGGCGCCTCAGAAGTCGGGCTCAGCCGACTCCGCCACCTGACTTGGTCCGCTTCGTTGCCCGAACTACTCCGGGTACCCCGAGTCGGCCTCTGAGCTGCGAGACCAGGGGCGGATCCGGGACTTCCCCGATGCCACGGCGACGTCGCCGCGCGCAGGCTCGAGTCATGACCGAGACCGGCACCAACGCCACCCCGTCCACTGAGCTCCCGCAGGCGGAGGCGCCGCGCGGCGAGAGCCCCGACGCCGAGCGACCGCCGTTGCGGCGGGACCGCAGCCACCTGGTGGTCGGTGGCGTCGCCGCCGGACTGGCCGCGCACACCGGCATCGACGCACTGCTGTGGCGGCTCGGGTTCGTCGCGCTGGTCGTCGCCGGCGGCGCCGGGTTCTGGCTCTACCTGGCGCTGTGGCTGTTGATGCCCACCGCCCCCGCCACGCCCGACGACCGCACGAACGTGCTGGACGAGTGGGTCGAGAAGCTGCGCCGGGCGGTCATCCGCCGCTGAGCAGGCCGCGGGCGGCGGCGAGGGCGACCGCCTCCGCCCGGCTGGCGGCGCCGAGCTTGGCCAGGATGTTGCTCACGTGCACGCTGGCGGTCTTCTCGCTGATGAACAACTCCGCCCCGATCTGCCGGTTGGTGCGCCCCTGCGCGACCAGCGCGAGCACCTCCGTCTCCCGCGGGGTGAACACGGCGTCGGCCTCGACGGCACGCACGCCGGGCAGGTCCAGCCGGCCGCGGCGGGCCAGCGCCTCCACCGCCGTCCGCAGCGGCCCGGCGCCCAGCCGGACCGCCACCTCGTGGGCGGCGGCCAGCTCGGCCGCCGCGCCCGCGCGGTCGTCGCCGGCGAGCAGCGCCTCGGCCAGCCGCAGCCGGGACCGGGCCTGCTCGTACACGTGCCCGTACCCGAACTCCGCGACCGCCTGCCGCCACAGCTCCGCAGCGGGCGCGCCCTGCGCCCGCGCCAGTTCGGCGGACAGCCGGGTGGTCCACGCCCGGCCCTCCCGCCCCAACGGCCCGTACGCCGCGACCGCCGCCGCACCCGCCGCCCGGCCGAGCGCGGCCAGCTCCTCGGCCTCGGCCACCCAGCGGGCCTCGCCTGCGGTGTCCCCGGCCCGCCGGGCTCCCGCCGCCGCATCGGCGACCGCGGCCAGCGCGGTCGCCATCAGCCGCAGCGACACCGGCCGGTCGGGTCCCCAGAGCTCCTGCAGCCGCCGGTCCGCCGTCCGTGCGCGTTCGACCGCGGTCTCCGGGTCGCCGTCCCGCACGGCCAGCTCCAGCTCGGCCGTGGTGATCGCCACCAGCAGCAGCACGTGGGTGTCCCAGCGCGCGGCCAGGCCGCGGGCCCACTCCAGCCGTTCCGCGGCCGCCGGGTCGCCCCGGCCGACGAGCACCAGCAGCCCGTCGGCGCGCACGTGGGCGGCCATCTCCGGCACCCGGGCCAGCACATCGGCCGCGGCCAGTGCACCGTCCCAGTCGCCCAGGGCGTGCCGGGTCAGCACCTCCAGGTGCCGCAGCTCCGCGCCGTAGAACGACCACTCGACGTTCAGCTCCCGCGCCCGGGCCAGGCCCGCCGTCGCGTACCCGAGCGCCTCCTCGACCTCCCCGCAGTCGTGGGCGGTGATCGCCAGGCTGAACCACACCCGCGTCTCGACGTCGGCGTCGCCGGACCGCTCGGCCCGCGCCCGGGCCTCCTCCAGCCGCGCCCGCACCACCGCCGCGTCCCCGCCCGCCGGGCCCCGGGCCAAGGAGACGGCAGTGTCGGCCCACGCGCTGTCCAGCCCGAGGGCGTCGGCCGCCGCGAGCGCCTCCTCCGCCGCCGCGGTCGCCTCCGGCACCCGGCCGAGGGCGAAGCTGGTGCGCGCGTGCGTCGCCGCCGCCCAGGTGCGCACCACCGAGGGCGGCTGGGCCGGCACCAGCGCCAGCGCGGCGCTGCTCTCGCGGTGCGCGTCGGCCGCCTCCTCGATCCGGCTCAACAGCTGGGCCAGCGTGTAGTGCACCCGCGCGCGGGCCTCCCGGTCGCCGTCGGCGCCGAGCAGCTCCCCGGCCGCGTGCAGCAGCGCCACCGCGCGGTGCAGGTCGCCGACCGCCCGGGCCGCGGCCGCCGTGTCGAGCAGCACCGCCTCCTGCGGGCGACCGGCGCGCTCGGCCGCGTCGGGCACCGCGGCCCAGAGCGCGAGCACCGCCTCCAGGTGCTGCAGCTGCTCGGCCGGTGCCCCCACCCGGCGCGCCGCATTCGCCGCCTCCAGCGACGCGGTCAGCGCGCCGGGCAGGTCGTTGCTCTCGCGCAGGTGGTGGGCGCGCTCGGCCGCCGTCCCCGTCTCCGGCCGGGCGGCCAGCTGCGCCGCCACCGCAGCGTGCAGGCGCACCCGCTCGCCCGGCAGCAGGTCGGCGAGCACCGCCTCCCGCAGCAGCGCGTGCCGGAACCGGTAGCGGCCGTCGTCGGAGACCACCAGCAGGTGCCGGTGCACCGCCTCGGCCAGCGCCGCCTCGAGCTCGGCCGGCGCCTGCCCGCCGACAGCGGCGACCAGCTCGTGCCGCACCGAGCGACCGGCGACGGCGGCCACCCGCAGCACCTGCTGCGCGGTGGGGCCGAGCTGCTCGACGCGGGCCAGGAGCACGTCGGACAGCGCACCGGGCAGCGCCTCCCCCGTCAGCCCCGCGGCGACCAGCTCCTCCGCGTAGAAGGCGTTGCCCTCCGCGCGGGCCACGACGTCCTCGACGGTCGACCCCGGCAGGCCGGAGCCGAGCCGGCGCACCAGCACCTGCACGTCGGCGTCCGGCAGCGGCTCCAGGGCCAGCCGCTCGACCCCGGGCAGCCGCACCAGCTCGGCGAGCAGTGGGCGCAGCGGGTGCCGGCGGTGCAGGTCGTCGGCGCGGTAGGAGGCGACGACGGCGACCCGCTCGTCGACCAGCCGGGCCAGCAGGTAGCGCAGCAGGTCGCGGCTGGAGCGGTCGGCCCAGTGCAGGTCCTCCAGCACCACGAGCACCGGCTGCTCCGTGGCCAGCTCGCCCAGCAGCCCCGCCACGGACTCGAACAGCTGGAGCCGGCCGTCGTCGTCCGGGGGGCTCAGGGTGCGGTGCGGCGACGGCGGGCCGAGCTCCGGGCCGGGCCGCTCGGGCACCGAGCCGCCGCCGAGCAGGCCGGCCAGCACGGGCCGGCGGGCCAGCACCGGCGCCAGCTCGGGGTCGGCGGCCACCGGCCGCAGCAGGTCGACGAAGGGCAGGTACGGCAGCCCGACGTCGCCCAGGTCGATGCAGTGCCCGGTGAGCACCCGCACGCCGCGTTCCGCGGCCCGCCGGGACAGCTCGTCGAGCAACCGCGTCTTGCCCGCCCCCGCGTCGCCGGCGACCAGCACCCCGGAGGGGCGCCCCGCGGCGGCCGCGTCGACGTGCGCCAGCAGCCGGGCGAGCTCGCTCGCCCGGCCGACCAGCGGACCCTCGTCCCAGCGCGGCACGCCGCCGATCGTGGCACGGGCCACCGACGCGACGGCGGCTCCGCGCTTCAGTGCGCCCGCCGCCGGCGCGCCGTCCAGGACCCGCGCCGGCTGCCCCGGGCGAAGGACCGCTCGACCAGCTCCCGGCGGTAGGCCAGCTCGGCCTCCAGGGCGGGGTTGGGGTAGTGCGCCATGACCGTCTCCTCGTGTCGTCCGGTGGTGGACGAGAAGGACGGTCGTCGTGAGGCGGCGGGGCGGGCATCGGGTGATCGGGCAGTCCTGCGGGATCCCGGCGTCCTGAGGCCCCTCAGTCGCGCGGCCGAGGGGCCTCAGCCGGCGTCACTGCACCGTGTACGAGGCGTCCTCGGTGACGTCGTCCTCCGGGTCGTCGGTGTCGGGGATGCGCTGGTCGATCGTCGGGTCGAACTCGCCGTCCTCGTCGGTGTCGCCGTAGAGGACGGCCTCCAGCTCGGCGTCCTCGGTCAGCGCCGGCGACAACGGCACCTCGACGTCGGTCGCCTCCCCGGCCTCGACGGCGGTGGAGCCGAGCAGGCCCTCCGCGCTGTCGTCGTCCGCGTCGTCGGGGAAGACCGCGACGAAGCCGTCGACGGTCAGCGCCACCCGGGCGACGGTGGCCGAGCTGCCGTCGCCGGACTGGTCCTCGAACTCCAGCTCGGAGATCAGCGCGCCCGAGGCCCGGCCGGTCTCGGTCGGGGCAGCCGAGTCCGGCTCGTCCTCGTCGGCGAACGTCGTGCCGACGGCGGGGGTCGGGTCCTCCTCGGTGTCCCCACCGCAGGCGGTCAGGGCGAGGACGGCGGCAGCGGGCAGGGCGAGCAGCGCAGGTCGTCTCATGCCCTGTGACTGCCCACTCCCGGCTGCGGCGCACACACCGCGATCGACGCGCGCGTCCCCGCGGGGATGGGGAAGACTGCCGGGCACCGGGCGGTTGCCCCGGAGAGCTCGGTGCACCCCCGCCGTCGTGGGCAGCATCCCCCGAGAGCCGGCCCCGTGGGGGACCCGGCCGGACGACGTGTGTGAGAGGACGACAGTGCCCGAGAACGGCGCGAACGACCTGACCCCGACCGTGTTCGTGCTGTACGGCGCGACCGGCGACCTGGCCCGCCGGATGGTGCTCCCGGCGTTCTTCCAGCTCGCCCAGCACGGCCTGCTGCCCGACGAGTGGCGGCTGATCGGCAGTGGCCGCGGTGAGCGGAGCGACGAGGAGTTCGTCGACCACGTCCGCGACTCGCTGACCGAGTTCGGCCCCTCCCCCGACGAGGGCCCGTGGGACGAGTTCGCCCCCCGGCTCCGCTTCGCCGGCGGCGGGTTCACCGTCGACGACCCGGGCCAGCTGCTCGACGTGGTGGCCAAGGCCCGCGCCGAGATCGGCGAGGACGCGCAGGTCGTCCACTACCTCTCGCTGCCGCCGAAGGCGTTCACCGGGTACACGAAGGCGATCGGCGCACACGGGCTGGCCGAGGCCGCCCGGATCGTCTACGAGAAGCCCTTCGGCGACTCCCCCGAGGGCTTCCGCGAGCTGGACGGCGTCGTGCACTCGGTCTTCGACGAGGAGCAGGTCTTCCGGATCGACCACTTCCTGGGCAAGGAGGGCACCCAGGACCTGCACGCCCTGCGGTTCGCCAACGGCCTGTTCGAGCACGTGTGGAGCCGCGAGCACGTCGCCCAGGTGCAGATCGACGTCCCCGAGGACCTCGACGTCGCCGACCGCGCCGACTTCTACGACGCCACCGGCGCGACGCTGGACATGCTGGTGACCCACCTGTTCCAGGTCGCCGCCGAGGTCGCGATGGAGCCACCGGTCAGCTTCGCCGCCCACGACATCCTCGCCGCCCGCGAGTCGGTGCTGTCCAAGTTCCGGCCGCTGGAGCCCGACGACGTCGTCCTCGGGCAGTTCGACGGCTACCGCGACCTGGACGGCGTCCCCGACGACAGCGACACCGACACGTTCGTCGCCGCCCGGCTGTGCATCGACTCCGGCCGCTGGCGCGGGGTGCCGTTCCTGCTGCGCACCGGCAAGCGGCTGGCGGCCAAGCAGCAGCGGGTCAGCCTCATCCTGCACCGCCCGAAGGGCCCGGTGGACGACGTCCCGGCCAACGGCAACGTCATCTCCCTGTCGCTGGCCGGCGCCGGCTCGGTGGACATCGACGTGATGGCCAAGAAGCCCGGCCCGGACCTGGCGATGGCGCCGGCGCGGGTGTCGCTGGACCTGTCGGCGATCCCCGGCGGCGAGCCGCTGCCGCCCTACGTCTCGCTGATCCACGACGTGCTGGTCGGCGACCGGTCGCTGTTCACCACCAGCGAGGGGCTGGCCCAGACCTGGCGGGCACTCCAGCCGGTGCTCGACGACCGGCCCGAGGTGCACCGCTACGCGCCCGACTCGTGGGGTCCGGTCGAGGCCAACCGGCTGGCCGGCGAGCACGGCTGGCTGCTGGGCCAGACGGAGGACTGAGCAACACCGCAGAACGGCCCCCGACCACGTGGTCGGGGGCCGTGCTGTTCTCGGGTGGTGCTGCGTTCTCGGGTGGTGCTGCGTGGGGTCCGGACCGGACGCTGGTCGCCTCGCGGCGTTTTGCACATCTGAGGCTCCAGACCCCCGACCGAGGTCGGAGCGGTAGTCCCCAGCGGCAGTTATCAAGTGGAGCCCGGGGACACAGGTCGCCCGGCCCGGACATCCAGCACTGTACCCCCGGTGACGTGCTGGAGCGGCCCCGCCGCAGGGGCCCGCCGCGAGCCTGCGAGGGGCGGGGGGCGGCGGGGTGCTTCGTCAGTTGAGCCCGCGCGCGTCCTGCTTGAGCGCGGTGTCCACGGTCAGCGCGCTGGCCAGCACCAGGCTCGCCAGCGGGTCGGGCAGCCGCTGGTGCACCTGCACCAGGTAGTCGTCGGCGGTGGTGAAGAGCGTGCGGGCCAGCCCCTCCCAGGTCTTGGTGATCCGGGCGACCTCGGCGCCCGCGGCGTCGGTGACCGCGAAGTCCCAGGCCCGCCAGTTCTCCGCCTGGATCGCGCCCACCAGCCGGTCGGCCACCACCAGGTCGAACCGGATGTGCCCGACCACGTTCACCTGGACGATCTCCCCCACCGGCGTGCCGTCGGGCCGGGCGACCAGCACCCTCGAGCGGAGCAGCTTCGCCGGGCGGGTGAGCAGCAGGACCGGGCCGGCCGGGTCGCGCACCTCGAGGGTGTGGGTGAGGAACTGGTCCCAGCGCGACAGCGCCCGGAACGCCTTGCGCAGACCGCTCTGGCCCACCTGGGCGACGGCGCCGACCTGCTGGCCGGCGCCGTCGAGCACCACGTACTCGTTGGTCAGCTCCACCAGCTTCGTGCGCTGCCGGACGACGAGCACCGGCTGCTCCAGCAGCACCGACCGCTGCCGCACACCCGGGGTCCAGCTGCCGCCGTCCCACCAGCGCAAGCCACCACCACCGGCCGGGTCGTCGTACCAGCCCGGCGGCGGGGGCGGCTGCGTCACGCGCCGGACGGTAGCTGCCGCGGCCGGCCGTCCTCGGTCAGGTGGTCCCGCCAGCTGCGGCGTGGCGTCCAGCCGAACAGCCGCTCGGCCTTGGCGCTGCTGATCGCACTGGCGTCCGGCCGGTCCAGCGGCCGCACCTCCAGGCCGGGGTGGACGGCGAGCGCCTCGGCCCGCAGGTCCCGGCCGCCGGCGTTGTCCGCCGCAGCCGCGTAGACCACCTCGTGCCCGGGGGTGTCCGCCTCGACGGCCAGCACCAGCAGGTCGGCGAGGTCCGCGACGTCGACGTAGGACCAGAACATCGGGCTGGGCACCGACCGGTCGCGCAGGAACGGACCGAGGTTGCCGGCGTAGGTCCCCGGCGTCATCACCCAGGTCGCCCGCACCGACACCGCGGTGCACGCCGCCCGGCGCACCAGCGCGTCGCAGAGCAGCTCCCCCACCTGCTTGCTCAGCGCGTAGGGGTCCTCCGGCCGGTCGGGGTGGTCCTCGTCGATGGGCAGGAACGCCGGTGGCCCGGGCACCGCAGCCCAGGTGATCCCCGCGACGCTGTCGGAGGACAACGCCACGAACCGGCGCACCCCGGACCGCGCGGCGGCGTCGACGACGGCGAAGGCCGCCGCGGTGTTGACGCCGAAGACCACGTGGTCGGGGTCCAGCCCGGGGCGGGGCAGCGCCGCGGTGTGCACCACGGCGTCGACGTCCCGGACGACGGCGGCCGCCTGCCCGGCGTCGGTGAGGTCGGCCCGCACGTAGGGCACCGCCTCCCCGCCGGCGTAGTCCGGTGCCCCGAGGTCGGTGCCGCGGACCTCGTGCCCGGCGGCCAGCAGCCGGGCGACGACGGCCCGCCCCACCTGGCCGCGGCTGCCGGTGACCAGCACCCTCACGACGGCAGGGCGTACCGGTCGAGGAGGTCCGGGGCCAGGGTCACCCCCAGTCCCGGGCCGGTGGGCACCGGCAGCCGGCCGTCGACGAGCGCCGACAGCCCGAGGTCCAGCCCCGCCGAGTCGTGCAGCAGCGGGTCCAGGTGCACCGGGAACTCCAGCAGGTCCAGCGCCGGGGAGGAGGCCGCGACGTGCAGGTTGGCCGCCATCGAGACCACGCCGCCGTGGTGGTGCCCCACCACGCGCGCCCCCTGCGCGGCGGCCAGCGCGGCCACCGCCCGGGCCGGCTCCACCCCGCCGCAGATGGCCGCGTCCGGCTGCACCACCGTCACCCCGCCGGCGATCGCCTCCGCGGCCTCGCCGAGGGTGAACAGGTGCTCCCCGTAGGCCAGCGGCACCCGGGTGCGCCGGGCCAGCTCGGCGATGGCCGGCCGCTGCTCGTACGGCAACGGTTCCTCCAGCCACGCCACGTCCAGGTCGGCCAGCCCGTCGGCGATGCGCAGCGCGTCGGCCAGGTGGAAGAACTCGCTGGCGTCGACGGCGACCTCCACCGCCTCACCGAGCAGCGCCCGCAGGTCGGCCAGCGACCGCAGGGCCCGCCGCCAGTCGGGCCCGATCCGCATCTTGACCATGTCCACGCCCCGGTCCAGGGCGGGCGCGAGCCGGTCCAGGTGCGCCGCAGCGCCGCTCGACTCGAGGAAGGGACTGCTGCCGACGTAGACCCGCACGCTGTCGCGCACCCGCCCGAAACCCTCGCTGACCGAGCGGCCGGCCTCCTGCGCCGCCAGGTCGGTGAGCGCGATCGCCACCGCGCTGCGGGCCTGGGCGGCGACCGTGCCCGCCCCGAGCGTGCGGCGGGTGGCGTGCAGGACGGCGTCCACGGCCGGGCCGCCGGCGCCCACCTCGCTGCCCATCAGCGCCGGGGCGAACACGTCCTCGACGATCCGGGCCAGCACCGTGGGGTGGGAGACCCCGAAGCAGTCGCACGCCTCCCCCAGCCCCACGCGGCCGTCGTCGGTGGTCACCGCGACGACGAAGAAGGTCATCGGCTGGTTGGTGCTGCGCATGAGCAGCGGGTGTGCCGTGATCCCGGTGATCTTCACCGTCGACCTCCTGCCCCCGGTCGCCGGCTCACGACCCGCTCTGCAGCGTGTACCGGGAGGGGTCGTAGCTGATCGAGGGGTCGATGAACTCGTTGGTGTAGATGTCGTCGGCGGTCAGCCCGTCGGCCAGCTCGGTGTCCAGGTCGTCGAACACCCCGATGAGCAGCTCGGTCATCCGCTCCATCCGCTCGTCGTCGAAGGCGCCCAGGGTGCCGTCCGGCGCGTTGGCGACGATGCCGTCCTCGTGCAGCGAGTCGGTGATCGCCGCGGCCCGCTCCGGCGTGATCTGGAAGAACTGGCCGATCTCCTCCAGGTAGGCGGAGATGGCCTCGTTGACCGGCTGCGGGTCGTACATGTAGTCGACCTGGCCCTGCTGGAGCAGCGGCACCAGCTGGCTCAGGCAGGCGCTGTTGGCCTCCACCGCCTCCGGCGTCCCGGCCCAGGCAGAGCCGTAGGTGTCGTACCCGGCGTCGCCGAGGGTCAGGTAGCCCGGCTCCTTGCCGAAGTCGGTGAACTCGTTCTCCAGCCGCCACGGCTCCTGGGTGACGTAGCCCTGGATGACCACGTCCTCCCCGGCGACGATGCGGGTGAGCGAGCCGTCGAAGGAACCGTCGAGCTGCTCGGCGCGGACGAAGCCCTGCTGCCGCAGGTAGTCCATGTAGGTGGCGCCCTGGAAGTAGAGGACGGTCGCGTCGCTCTCCCCGATGTCGGCGAAGGAGGTGAAGTCGTACTTGTCCGGGTCCCAGAGCAGCACCTGGGGGTTGAGCTCCAGCGGCGTGACCACGGCCGTGGTCGGCTGCTCGGCCGACAGCCGCACCGACTCGTCGGTGTCGACCATGCCGAGCATGACGTCGTCGTCGGTGTAGAGCAGGGCGGTGTTGCTCTGGAATCCGATGAACGGCCCGCCCGCCCGGATCTCGATGGTCACGTTGCCGTCGGCGACGGCCGGCCCGGAGTAGATGCCCGCCTCGGCGTCGATCGTGGCCTCGGCCGGGTCGATGAGCTGGTAGGCGGCGGCGTGCTCGGGCTCGGGGAACCAGTTGGTCTGCAGCACGACGGTCGCCGGGCAGTCGGCGAGGGCGCCGTCGCCACCGACGGCCGCGGCAGCGTCGTCGTCGCTCGACCCGCCGCAGGCGGCCAGCACGAGGGAGGCGGTCAGCAGAGCGGCGCCGGGGCCGAGCGGCCGGGCGGGTCGACGAGGGGAACGCCGGTGAGCGGACATGGCAGAGAAGCTCCTCACGGGAGGGGGCCGACCGGCGGGTCGCCGGCCGGGAGGGGAACGGGTGACGTCAGCGGCGCGGCGGGCGGTACCAGGCGCCGGTGACGAGGTGGGCGAGCCAGCCGAAGGCCCAGAAGACGAGCAGCCCGAAGAAGGAGGCCAGCAGGATGGCGCCGTACAACATCTCGCCGTCGAGGTTGTTGCGGTAGACGTCGATCTGCAGCCCGATGCCCGGCGCCCCCTGCCGGAAGAAGAAGTCGGCGACGATCGAGCCGACGACCGCCATCCCGGCGGAGATGCGCAGCCCGGCGAAGGTGGCCGGCAGCGCGGCCGGCACCTGCAGCTTCCGCAGCCGCACGACCCGGCCGGCCCCGTGCAGGCTGAAGAGGTCGTGCATCTCCTCGCTGGCCGACTGCAGGCCGAACAGCGTGTTGGTGATGATCGGGAAGAGGCAGATCAGCACGACGACGACCAGTCGGCTGCCGAACCCGTAGCCGAGCGCGAAGGCGATCAGCGGGACCAGGGCCAGGATCGGGATGCTCTGCAGGGCCACCGCGTACGGGTAGACGGCGACCTCGACCCAGCGCGACTGGCTCATCACCATCGCCAGGGTCAGTCCGAGCGCGGCCGCCAACGCCAGCCCGGTGAGCGCGACCCGGGCCGTGGTCCCCAGCGGACCGAGGAGCTCCAGCAGGGAGTCACCGTCCAGGAACGCCTCGAGGAACACCTCGTGCGGCGGCGGCAGGATGAACTGCCGGCGCGGCTCCAGCACGACCAGGCTGACCAGGTACCACAGGCCGACGACGACCAGGCCGAGCAGCGCCGGGACGACGACCCGGACGGCCGTGCCCGTGCGGGGCCCGGCGGGGTGCCGCCGACCGCCGTCCGAGCGTCGGGCCGGGGTCACCGGGCCGCCACCGGCCTGCGGGGACTCGGTGCCGGCCGCTCGGTCGACCACCTCCGTCGAGGTCATGCCCCACCTCCGGTCGCTCGCTACGACATTGACGTGAGCAATATCGGGGCCGGGTGTTTCCACCGGGTTGCCACGGCGTCAGTTGTCCGTTCCATCCCGGCGCGGAGGGGTCAGCCCGGCGGGCCCACCTCCGGGGCAGCCGCCTGCACCACCAGCACGGTCGCCGGCGAGCGGCCCAGCAGCCGGAAGCGGTGCGGCACGTCGCCGGCGTAGTAGAGGGTGTCGGCCGGACCGAGCTGGTGCACACTTTCCGCCGCCAGGTCCACCTCGATCCGGCCGCTGACCACGTAGAGGAACTCCGCCGCGGGGTGCTCGAAGTAGTCCGGGAAGTCGCGGTGGGCCACCCGGAACTCCAGCGGGAGCAGCGCCGGGGTGCCCTCGACCAGCGTCCGCGTGGTGCCCCCGTCGTGGGCGACGGTGGTCCCGGCACCGGCCCGGACCAGGCTGACCAGTCCGGGCGCACCCTGCCCCGCCCCGGTCAGGAGTGCCGGGGTGGTGGTGCCCAGCGCGCGGGCGATGCGGTGCAGCGAGCCCATGCTCGGTCGGGCGCGGCCCCGCTCCACCTGGCTGAGGAAGGGCTGCGACAGCCCCGCCAGGTCGGCGAGCTGCACCATGGTCAGCCCGCGGGCCCGCCGCCGCTCCCGGACGCGCGCGCCCACGATCGAGCCCAGCTCATCGGGGTCGAGCTCGCCGGCGGGGTCGGTCTCGGGCACGGTGCCGATCCTGCCCGCCGGCCCCGCGGGCGGCCGCGTCAGGCCACCGTGGCGGCGCGTTCCCGCTCCAGCAGGTAGTCCGCCGCGGTCACCGGCTCGTACCAGGCGCCCCCTCCGACCGGGGGCTCGAACGGCTCGACCACGCTGGTCACGTCGGTCTCGAAGAACATGATCAGCGAGATCAGCTCCTCACGAGGCGCGTCCGCGGACGGCGGGAGCACCCGGTGCCGGGTCGAGCGCCAGCGGTCACCCGTCCAGCGGGCCAGCAGGTCGGCGATGTTGACGGTGAAGGCGTCCGGCACGAACGGTGCGTCGGACCACTCGCCGTCCAGGCCCTGCACCTGCAGGCCGCCGTAGCCGGGCTGCCGGTCCAGGATGGTGAGGATGCCCCAGTCGGTGTGCGGCCCGACCCGGTACTGGCCGGGCAGCGGGGTGCCGCTGTCGGCCAGCGAGGGGTAGCGGTTGATGTTGAAGGTGAAGGGCGCGTCCGCCGAGCGGTCGGTGAACCAGGTCGGCTCCAGACCCAGCGCCACCGCGCACATCTGCAGCAGGTCGGTGAACAGCTCCCAGGTCGCGGCGGTGTACTCCGCGCACAGCGCCGCGAGCTCGGGCACCTGCTCCGGCCACACGTTCGCCGGGAACCACTCGGCGTCCAGGTGCGGGTCACCGGTGCGGTGCACGCGGCCGGACGTGAAGCTCTCCTTGAGGTCGGCCCGGGCGGCGTCGGGCACCTCGCCGTAGAAGGCGTTGGCCTCCATCCCCTTGGCGATCCACCCCCGGCCCCCCGGTGCGCACCGGTAGGGCTCCTTGGCCACGCCCGGCAGCGCGAAGAACTCCCGGGCCGCGGTCCGCAGCCGGTCCCGCAGCTCCGGGGCGATGCCGTGGCCGGACACCAGGAAGAAACCCGAGTCCTGCATGGCCCGGTCCAGCCGCGCGGCCAGCTCCGCCCGCGCGGCCGAATCGCCGGTGCGCCACCGGCCCACGTCGATGAGCGGGATGTCCGGTGTCGCGGTCATGTGGGGTCCTCTCCCGGGAGCGTGGTCGGGCACTGCCCGGCCCGTTCTAGTCGCCGCCTGTGGCGTCCGTGGGTCGGTGGTGTTGCGAGCGCGGTCGAGCCCCCGGTCCCCGCCGCTGACAGACTGCGGGACGTGGCGGGCATCGGGTTCGACGAGTGGGCGGCGCTGGCCGGGGACTCCCCCACCTCGCGCACCGAGTGGGCTGCGGTCGTCGGCGCCTGGGGTGAACCGCACCGCAGGTACCACGCGCTGACCCACCTGACCGCCGTCCTCGGCATCGTCGACCAGCTGGCACCGCACGCCGCCGACCCCGTCGCCGTCCGGCTGGCCGCCTGGTACCACGACGTCGCCTACGACCCCACCCGCGACGACAACGAGGCAGTCAGCGCGGCGCGGGCCCGGATCGGCCTGCTCGGGCTGGTGCCGGAGGAGACCGTCGCGGAGGTCGAGCGGCTGGTGCTGCTCACCGCCGGCCACGACCCGGCCGACGACGACGCGAACGGCGCCGTGCTGTGCGACGCCGATCTCGCCGTGCTGGCCAGCCCGCCGGAGGCCTACGCCGCGTACGCCTCCGCGGTCCGCGAGGAGTACGGCCACCTCGGCGACGCGGAGTTCACCGCCGGGCGGATCGCGGTGCTCGAGCACCTGCTGGAGCTGCCCGCGCTGTACCGGCTGCCGGAGGTGGCCGTGGTCTGGGAGCCCCGCGCGCGGGCGAACCTGACCGCCGAGCTGGGGCTGCTCCGCGATCGGGTCAGCTGACCCGCACGGGTGATCATCGGGTCGCGCGCGACCGGACGGTGACCGACAGTTGCCCGGCGACCCGCCACCGTCCGGTGGCGCCCTCCGGGGACCGGTCGCCGGACACGAGGAGTTCCCGTGCGGCTCGGAACCGGCATCTTCCTGCTCGCGCTCGGCGCCGTCCTCACCTTCGCGGTGACGGCGCAGGTCAGCGGCGTCGACCTCGACGTCGTCGGCTGGATCCTGATGGCCGTCGGCGCACTGGGTGTGATCGTCGAGCTGGCCGTCTGGGCGCCGCGCCGCCGCCGCGTCGTGCGCACCGACGGCTACGAGGGCGGCCCGGTCCGCCGGTCCACCACGGAGGAGACCTACTAGGCCCGGGTCTTCCGGCGGCGCAGGCCCGCGGCGAGCAGCCGTTCGAGCAGCTCCCGGCTGCCCACCGGCTCCGCGCCGGCGGCGACCGCCTCGGCGTAGAGGTCCTCCGGGACGTCGTAGTGGTCGCCCTGGAAGGCCCGGCGCGGGATGCCGAGGTGCGCGGCGACGAAGGCGTGCAGCTCGTCGTAGTCGACGTCGCTGACCAGGTGCGACCACTTCCGCCCCCGCCACGGCCAGACCGGGGTGTCGATGAGCACGGTCACGGCGTCAGTGTGCCCCGGCTACGGTCGGGGCGTGACTGAGGAGATCCGCTGGGGCGTCGTCGGGCCGGGCCGCATCGCGGAGAAGGTGGTCGAGGACTTCGCCGTCGTCGACGGCGCGCGGGCGGTCGCGGTCGCCTCGCGGTCGCTGGACCGGGCGACCGACTTCGCCCACCGGCACGGGCTGGAGCGCGCGCACGGCTCCTACGCGGAGATCCTCGCCGACGCAGGAGTCGACGTCCTCTACGTGGCCACCCCGCACCCGCAGCACCACGCGGTCGCGCTCGGCGCGATCGCCGCGGGCAAGGCGCTGCTGGTGGAGAAGGCGTTCACCGCGACCCTCGCCGGCGCCCGCGAGGTCGTCGACGCCGCCCGGGCCGCGGACGTGTTCGTCATGGAGGCGATGTGGACCCGGTTCCAGCCGGCCGTCGTCCGCCTGCGCGAGCTGATCGCCGACGGCGCGATCGGTGAGGTGCGCTCGGTGCAGGCCGACCTCGGCGTGGCCCGCGAGTTCGATCCCGCCGACCGGCTGTTCGCCCGCGAGCTCGGCGGCGGTGCGCTGCTCGACCTCGGGGTCTACGTCGTCTCCTTCGCCCAGCACCTGCTCGGCGCGCCGGACACCGTGGCCGCCACCGGGTCGCGGTTCGAGACCGGCGTGGACGCCGAGGCGTCGCTGCTGCTCGGGTACGCCGACGGCCGCTCGGCGACACTGACCACCTCGCTGCGCAACGCGCTGCCCGGGCAGGCCCGGGTCTTCGGGACGGCGGGCTGGGTCGACGTGCTCCCCCGCTTCCACCACCCGCAGACCATCGTGCTGCACCGCGCCGGCGCGGAGCCCGAGGAGATCACCCGCCCGCAGACCGGCGCCGGCTACAGCCACGAGCTGGCCGAGGTCACCGAGTGCGTGCGCGCCGGGCGGGGCGAGAGCAGCGTGATGCCGCTGGCCGACACCCTGGCCGTGATGGACGTGCTGGAGCAGGCCGCCGGTCAGCTCGGCGTGGCCTTCGCCGAGGACCGCGCCGTCCTCTGACGCGGCTTCTCGGACGACCTCGGCGGCGGCGGGGCCGGCCAGGCCGCGCCGCTGGCCTGGTCCGTCGTCGGCACCCGCGTGTGCGTGCCCCGGCGGCCCGGACGGCGCCGGCGAAGGTGACCGCGTCGCGCGTCGCCGCACCGCCGGGGTCGTTGTTGAAGTACACGAGGACGTCGTCGGCGCCGTACGTCTCCCCCAGCCGCTGCGCCCAGGCGTGCAGCGTCTCGGGCCGGTAGTCCCAGCCGTCGCGGCCGGTGTGCAGCCGGAGGTAGCCCCATTCGGCGGTGCGCCACAGCGGGGTGATCGGCTGCTCGGCCCGGTCGGCCCAGCACAGCGCCGCCCCGTACCGCTCCAGCAGCCCGCGCACCTCGTCGGTCCACCAGCTCTCGTGCCGCGGCTCGACGGCCACCCGGGTGCCGGCGGGGAACTGGCCCAGGCACTCGTTGAGCAGGTCGACGTCGCACCTGAGGGTGGGCGGCAGCTGCAGCAGGACGGCGTCCAGCCGGTCGCCCAGGCCGGCGACCCGGTCCATCAACCGGGCGACCGGCTCGGCGGGCTCGCGCAGCCGCTTGAGGTGGGTGAGGAACCGGCTGGCCTTCACCGCCCAGCGGTAGTCGGGCGGGGTGCGTTCCCGCCAGCGCTCGAAGGTCTGCCGCTCGGGCAAGCGGTAGAAGGCGTTGTTGCTCTCGACGGTGGCGAAGTGCTCGGCGTGGTGCTCCAGCCACAGCCGCTGGGCCAGCGTGGGCGGGTAGAAGCGCCCGCGCCAGTCGCGGTACTGCCAGCCCGACGTCCCGATCACCACCGTCATCCCAGCCGCCTACCCGGCTGCTCCCCTGCCCATCCGCAGGCTCCCCCGCCCGGGTGGCGGACCAGCCGCACGAGATCTGCGATCACGGGGCATCCCGCGTCGGGAGGCCACCAGACCGCAGATCTCGTGCGGCCCGGCGGCCCTACCCTGCCCTCGTGAGCGACTCCCCCGCACGCTTCCTGGACCTCTGCCTGGACGCCCGCGACCACCAGGCCGTCGCCGACTGGTGGTGCGCGGCGATGGGCTACGTCCGCCGCGACCCCGGTGACCCGGACGTCGCCGGGCCGGTCCTCATCGTCGACCCGTCGGGCACCGGTCCACGGATCTGGGTGAACCCGGTGACCGAGGCGAAGACCGTCAAGAACCGGGTGCACCACGACGTGGTCGGCGACACCGCGGCGCTGCTGGCGCTGGGCGCGACGCTGGTGCGCCGGCGGGACGACGAGGTGCACTGGGACGTGCTCGCCGACCCCGAGGCCAACGAGTTCTGCTGCTTCACCCCGGAGCAGGAGTGACGACCTCGACGGGCCCGTGATCGACGTCGGGTAGGCCCGCGCCCGGACGCCGACAGGGGCGGCCCCGCGATGCGGGACCGCCCCTGCCGGGCAGTGCTGGTGGTGCTGTGCTCAGCTGGCGCTGAGCGGTGGACTCAGAAGTCCATGCCGCCCATGCCGCCGTCGCCACCGGGCATGGCCGGGGCGTTCTTCTCCGGCTTGTCGGCGATGACGGCCTCGGTGGTGAGGAAGAGCGCCGCGATGGAGGCGGCGTTCTGCAGCGCCGAGCGGGTGACCTTGGCCGGGTCGATGATGCCGGCGGCGACCAGGTCCACGTACTCCCCGGTGGCGGCGTTGAGGCCCCAGCCGGTCTCGGAGTTGCGGACCTTCTCCGCCACGACGCCACCCTCGAGGCCGGCGTTGACGGCGATCTGCTTCAGCGGGGCCTCGAGCGCGACGCGCACGATGTTGGCACCGGTGGCCTCGTCACCCTCGAGGTCGAGCTTCTCGAACGCGACGGTGGTGGCCTGCGCCAGGGCGACGCCACCACCGGCGACGATGCCCTCCTCGACGGCGGCCTTGGCGTTGCGCACCGCGTCCTCGATGCGGTGCTTGCGCTCCTTGAGCTCGACCTCGGTCGCGGCGCCGGCCTTGATGACGGCGACGCCACCGGCCAGCTTGGCCAGGCGCTCCTGCAGCTTCTCGCGGTCGTAGTCGGAGTCCGACTTCTCGATCTCGGCGCGGATCTGGTTGACCCGACCCTGGATCTGGTCGGCGTCGCCGGAGCCCTCGATGATCGTCGTCTCGTCCTTGGTGGTGACGACGCGACGGGCGCGGCCCAGCAGGGAGACGTCGGCGTTGTCGAGCTTGAGGCCGACCTCCTCGCTGATGACCTGACCACCGGTGAGGATGGCGATGTCGGCGAGCATGGCCTTGCGCCGGTCACCGAAGCCGGGGGCCTTGACGGCGACCGACTTGAAGGTGCCACGGATCTTGTTGACCACCAGGGTCGCCAGGGCCTCGCCCTCGACGTCCTCGGCGATGATCGCCAGCGGCTTGCCGGACTGCATGACCTTCTCCAGCAGCGGGAGCAGGTCCTTGACCGAGGAGATCTTGCCGTTGACGACCAGGATGTACGGGTCGTCGAGGACGGTCTCCATGCGGTCGGTGTCGGTGACGAAGTAGGCCGACAGGTGACCCTTGTCGAAGCGCATGCCCTCGGTGAGCTCGAGCTCGAGCCCGAAGGTGTTGCTCTCCTCGACGGTGATGACACCTTCCTTGCCGACCTTGTCCATCGCCTCGGCGATGAGCTCACCGATGGCGGTGTCGGCGGCGGAGATCGAGGCGGTGGCCGCGATCTGCTCCTTGGTCTCGACGTCCTTGGCGGTCGAGAGGAGGTACTCCGAGACCGAGGCGACGGCCTTCTCGATGCCCTTCTTCAGGGCCATCGGGTTGGCGCCGGCGGCGACGTTGCGCAGCCCCTCGCGGACGAGGGCCTGGGCGAGCACGGTGGCGGTGGTGGTGCCGTCACCCGCGACGTCGTCGGTCTTCTTCGCGACCTCCTTGACCAGCTCGGCCCCGATCTTCTCCCACGGGTCCTCGAGCTCGATCTCCTTCGCGATGCTGACACCGTCGTTGGTGATCGTGGGGGCGCCCCACTTCTTCTCCAGCACGACGTTCCGGCCACGGGGGCCGAGGGTCACCTTGACGGCGTCGGCGAGGGTGTTCATCCCTCGCTCGAGGCCGCGGCGCGCCTCTTCGTTGAACGCGATCATCTTGGCCATGTGGTGATGTCCTCCGAGCGAATCGCTGCAGGGTCCGGTCCGGTGCCCGCGACGGACGACACCAGCACGTGGACGCTCCTACGGCCCACCGCCGGTGCCTCACCGTTCCCGACCTGGTTGGCACTCGACAGGCGTGAGTGCCAATCAGGAGTCTGGCACTCGACCTGTGCGAGTGCAAGAACGGGGGTCGTCCGCGCACTGTTCCCGGGCCACCCGGGAACGAGCGAGGCCCGGTCCCCCCGTGGGGGGACCGGGCCTCGGGTGCCGGGTGGATCAGGCGCTGCGGACCGCGTCGGCCTGCGGGCCCTTCTCCCCCTGGACGACCTCGAAGGAGACCCGCTGGCCCTCGTCGAGGCTCTTGTAGCCGTCCATCTGGATCGCCGAGTAGTGGACGAAGACGTCCTGGCCGCCGTCGACGGCGATGAAGCCGAAGCCCTTCTCGGCGTTGAACCACTTCACGGTGCCTTCTGCCACGTGTGCTCCCACGTTCGTGCGTGCGGTCAACCCCCCTGCGTCCGGGGGGTCGGGTCTCGCTCTTCCGCCCGCGGACACGAACGTGGAACTCGAACCGCGCGGAACGGTACAGGACAGAAGCGTGCAGGTCACCGGTCCGTCGCACCGGCCGGAACGGCGTGTGGTAACGCTTCGGTGACGGCCCGTCTCAGGAGATGAGGCCGGCCTCGCGCAGCGACTTCAACGACGGCTGCACCCGGTGCGAGGGGCCGACCACCGGCAGCAGCGGGTCGAGGGTCTTCAGCCCCTCCCCGGTGTTGAGCACGACGGTCTCCTGCGCCGGGTCGAGCAGCCCCTGCTCCACCAGCCGGCGCAGCACCGCCGTCGTCACCCCGCCCGCGGTCTCGGCGAAGACGCCGGTGGTCCGGGCCAGGTCCCGGATGCCCTGCACGATCTCCTCGTCGCCCACCCGGCCGACCGAGCCGCCGGTGCGCCGGATGGCGTCGAGCGCGTACGGGCCGTCGGCGGGGTTGCCGATGTTCAGCGACTTGGCGATGCCGGTCGGCTTGACCGGCTTGACGACGTCCCAGCCGTTGTCGAAGGCGGTGGCGATCGGGTCGCAGCCGGCGGACTGGGCGCCGAAGACCTTCCAGCCGGTGTCCTCGACGATGCCGGCCGCGACCAGCTCCCGCCAGGCCTTGTCGACCTTGGTCAGCAGCGAACCCGACGCCATCGGGATCACGACCTGGGCCGGGATCCGCCAGCCCAGCTGCTCGGCGATCTCGTAGCCCATCGTCTTGGAGCCCTCGGCGTAGTAGGGCCGGACGTTCTGGTTGACGAAGGCGGCGTCCTCGAACTCGTCGGTCTCGGCGAGCTCGCTGGTCAGCCGGTTGACGTCGTCGTAGGAGCCGTCGACGGAGACCAGCGCCTGGCCGTAGACGGCCGACTGGACGACCTTCCCCGGCTCCAGGTCGCTGGGGATGAAGACGAACGAGGGCCAGCCCGTGCGGGCCGCGTGCGCGGCGACGGAGTTGGCCAGGTTGCCGGTGGAGGCGCAGGCGATCTTCGTGTAGCCGAAGCCCTTCGCGGCGGTGGCGGCGAGGCTGACCACGCGGTCCTTGAACGAGTGGGTGGGGTTGGCCGAGTCGTCCTTCACCCAGAGCCCACCGGTGATGCCGAGCTCGGCGGCCAGCCGGTCGGCGCGGACCAGCGGCGTCATCCCCGGGTCGAGGGTGACCCGGGACGCCGGGTCCTGCCCGACCGGCAGCAGCGCGGCGTAGCGCCAGATGTTCTGCGGGCCGGCCTCGATCTGCTCACGGGTGACCGCGGCGAGCAGGTCCTTGTCGTAGTCGACCTCGAGCGGGCCGAAGCACTCGGCACAGGCGTGCTCGGCGATCAGCCCGAACGTGGCGCCGCAGTTGCGGCAGACCAGGCCCTTGGCGGGGTTGGGGGCGATGTGCCCACCCGCCGACGAGTCGGCCTGCAGAGAGCCGGGAGCGGTCAGTGTCATGCGACGACTACCTCCTCATCTTCCCCGCGGCGGGCCGTCGAGCCGCGCGGGACGGAATTGGCACCTCCTCGCCGCGAGTGCGGCGAGCGGTTGCCGGGGCTTCATCGGGCCGTGTCCCTCTGCCCCTCTGGATGAGTGGAACGCCGGTGACTCTACCCGGGCGGCGGCGGGGACGGCGGGACCGCCAGGATGAGCCGGTGGCAGCGCGCATCGTCTACACCGACCTGGACGGCACGATGGTCGGCCCGCGGGGGTCGTTCTGGCACACCGCGGGTCGTGACCTGACCGCCTCCCCCGCCGGCGCGCTGCTGGAGCTGCACCGCGCCGGGGTCTCGCTGGTCCTCGTCTCCGGCCGGACGCAGGCCCAGCTGCTGGAGGCCGCCCGCATCTTCGCCGCCGACGGCGCCATCGCCGAGCTGGGCTCGCTGGTCAGCTGGGCCGGCGGCCGGGAGAGCCACCTCCTCGCCGGGGAGCTGCCCGCGGAGCACGCCGGCCGGACGCCGATGGACGTGCTCGCCGAGCTCGGCGTCGTCGACGCGCTGCTCGCCGAGCACCCCGGCCGGCTGGAGTGGCACGAGCCCTGGCACACCACCCACGCTGCCGACGCCCTGCTGCGCGGCCGGGTCGACACCGCCGTCGTCGACGCGTGGCTGGCCGAGCGCGGCTGGGGCTGGCTGACGATGAACGACAACGGGGCCGTGCCCGCGGCCCCGCGGATGCGGCTGGACGAGGCGGCGCTGCCGCCGCACGTCTACCACCTGATGCCCCGCGGCATCTCCAAGGGCGCGGCGATCACCTGGGACCTGGCCCGCCGCGGGCTCACCGCCGACGACGCGGTGGCCGTCGGCGACAGCGTCAGCGACCTGGAGATGGCCCCCGCCGTCGGCAGGCTGTGGGTGACGGCCAACGGGGCCGCGGTGGACGGGATGGGCGAGCGGCTGGCCGCGCTGCCCAACGTCTCGGTCACCGACGCCCCCATGGGCGAGGGCTGGGCCCAGGCGGTGCTCGCCAGCCTCTAGCTGGTGACGTCCTTGCGGGCGAAGTGGCGGAAGGCCAGCGCGGTGAAGACGGCCGACCAGACCAGCCCCTGGACGACGCCGCGGAACAGGTCACCGGAGTCGACCGGGGTCTGCAGCAGGTCGGTCCAGGCGTAGTTGAACGCGGTGGGGAACCAGTCGCGGATTGCCCCGAGCTGCTCCACCTGCTCCAGCACGGCGAAGACGATCGTGGTGAACACCGACCCACCGACCGCGGCCAGCGGGGCGTCGGTCGCCGTCGACAGCCAGAACGCCAGCGACCCGACGACCAGCAGGTGCACGGTCAGGTAGCCGAGCATCCCGGCCAGCCGTAGGTACGCCGTCCCCTGGTCCAGCGCGACCCCGATCGGGGTCTGCACGTCGCCGAAGCCGAAGGCGATCCCCCCGGCGACCACCGCCACGACGACCAGCAGCAGCATCGAGCCCACCGACAGCACCAGCGCGGCCAGCCACTTCTGGCGGAGCAGCCGCATCCGCGGGACCGGCGTCGCCAGCGCGTACCGCAGCGACCCCCAGGACGCCTCGCTGGCCACCGTGTCACCGAAGAAGAGCGCGAACACCACCACCAGGAAGAACCCGGTGGTCGCGAACAGCACGAACAGCGTCAGGTTCAGCCCGCTGGCCGAGGCGACGTCGACCAGGTTGACCCGGGTGTTCTCCGCCGCCTCCTCGGTGCCGCCCAGCTGCAGCGCGCCGATCAGGATCAGCGGCAGGGCGGCCATCAGGGCGACGACGCCCAGGGTGCGGCGGCGCTTGAACTGGCGGCGCAGCTCCACCCCGAGCCGCAGGGTGCGCCCCGGCCGGTACCCCGGCGCCGCACCCGTCGAGCTCCTCGTGTCCGTCGCGCTGCTCATGACTCCCCCACCAGTGACAGGAACGCGTCCTCCAGCCGGCGGCGCGGCGTGAGCTGGTCGACCGCGACGCCGGCCTGCACCAGCGCGGTCAGCGCGGCCGCGCGGCTGGTCGGCCCGAGGTCGACCACCAGGCCCTCGTCGGTCCGCTCGACCGGCCCGGCACCGGCCAGGCCGGCCAGCACCTCCGCGGCGCGCTCGGCGTCGGCGTCGTCGGCGAGGCCGATCAGCACCGACCCGCCGGTGCCGACGATCTCCTCGACGGTGCCCTGCACGATCTTCCGCCCCTTCGCCATGACGACGACGTGGCTGCAGGTCTGCTCGATCTCCGCCAGCAGGTGGCTGGAGACGATGACCGTGCGGCCGGTCGCGGCGTAGGAGCGCAGCACGTCGCGCATGGCGTGGATCTGCGGCGGGTCCAGCCCGTTGGTCGGCTCGTCGAGCACCAGCAGGTCGGGCAGGCCGAGCATCGCCTGGGCGATCGCCACCCGCTGGCGCATGCCCTGGCTGTAGCTGCGCACCGGCTTGTCCAGCGCGGCGCCCAGACCGGCGACCTCGATCGCCTCGTCCATGTGCGCGTCGGCCACCGGCCGGCCGGTGGCCGCCCAGTACAGGGTCAGGTTGTCGCGGCCGGACAGGTGCGGCTGCAGCCCGGTGCCCTCGACGAAGGAGCCCAGCCGGGACAGCACCGGGGCGCCGGGGCCGGCGTCGTGGCCGAACACCTCGATCCGCCCCTCGGTGGGCCGGATCAGGCCCATCAGCATCCGCAGCGAGGTGGTCTTGCCCGCGCCGTTGGGGCCCAGCAGGCCCAGCACCTGACCGCGGCGCACCTCGAAGGAGAGGTCCCGGACGGCGACGAAGCCGTCCTTGTAGGCCTTGGTCACGCCGGTGAACCGGAGCGGGACGTCCTCGCCGTCGGCGGCGGGGGTGTCCGCGCGGCGCCGGCGGCGGCCCCACAGGACCGCGACGAGCCAGCCGAGCAGGCCGAGGGCGACGACCACGCCGAGCAGCACCCACCAGCGGGCGGTGCCGGCCGTGGCCTGCACCTCCCCGGCCACCTCGGGCACCGCCAGCTCCGCGCCGTCGGCCAGGCCGACGGTGTACACCGCGGCGTCGGCCGGCAGCGCGTACCCCTGGTCGGTGGAGGAGACGACGACGCGCATCGTGTGACCGGCCTCGAACCGGTGCACGATCCCGGGCAGGGTGACCGCCACCTCCGTGGGCGTGGCCGGGTCGGTCGACACGTCGGACAGCGCGAGCGGCGAGACCAGCCCGGCGGGCAGCGTGGTGGTGCCGTCGGGGCCGACGTCGTACAGCTTGGCGAAGAGCGTGGCCTCGCCGGTGGGCGAGGAGACGGCGATGCGCACCTGGGGGGCGCCGACCACCTCGACCGCCTCGTCGAGCTCGGGGCTGGCGAAGGCGGCGAACTGACCGGGCACCTCGAGCGTGCCGCCGCTGAGCGCGGCACCGATGCCGCCCAGGCCGGGCACCGTGGTGAGCGCCGCCGGGCTGCCCCCGGCCGGGGTGACCACCGGCTGGGTGCCCCCGTCGAGCGCGACACCGAGCCGGGCGACCGGGTCGCCGTCCAGCCCGGGGTACTCGTCGGCCTCGACGACGCGGGAGCCACCCTGCACCCGGCCGACGCCGCCGCCCAGCCCGGTGGGCGCCGGGTACCGGAAGCCGACGGGGTCGACGGTGCCGTTCCGCAGGTGCGCGTCGAACCAGCCGGCCACCTGGTCGCGCAGGTCGGCGGTGACCCGGTCCGAGGCGCCGGCATCGTGGCCGCCGTCGTACCAGACCACCTGCACCGGGGTGCCGGTGGCGGCGATGCCGCGGGCGTTGGCGTCGGCCTCGCCGAGGCCGAACAGCGAGTCCTGCGTGCCCTGGATCAGCAGGGTCGGCGCGGTGATCCGGTCGAGCACGCCCGCCGGGCTGCTGCGCTCCAGGACGGCGGCGACCTCGGGCGTGAGCGTGCCGGTGCTGGCGGCGTCCTGGTAGGCCGCGCAGATCTCGGGCCGGAAGCGGCCGCAGGTGAGCGCCTGGGCGACGGCGGCCTGGTCGACGGAGGAGGGGTCGACGGAGGAGGGGTCGGCGGAGGAGGGGTCGGCGCCGGCCGGCCCACCGGCCTGCTCGCCCGGGGCCCCGTTCCCGGCGGGCGGGCCGTCACCGGTGGGTGCCTGGCCGCTGGGAGCAGAGCCCATGCCGAAGAAGAGGCCGGCCCACAGGCGCTTGAAGACGCCGGCGTCGTCGGTCCGCGGGGTGGGTGCGGGTGTGCCGGCGTCCTCGAGGATGCCCTGGTCGTCCGGGAAGAGCGCGGTGGTCAGCGAGTTCCAGGTGATCTGCGGGGCGATCGCGTCGACCCGCTGGTCGTAGGCGGCGGCCAGCAGGCTGAGCGCCCCGCCGTAGGAGGCGCCGGCCACCCCCGCCCGGGGGTCGCCGGGGCCGTCCAGGAGCACGTCGTCGCGCTCGGCCAGCCGGTCGAGGAGGGTGCTGACGTCGGCGACCTCGTACCGCGGGTCGTCCAGGCCGATCTGCCCGGTGCTGGCGCCGAACCCGCGGGCGGACCAGGCGAGCACGACGTACCCGCGGCCGGCGAGGTCGCGGGCGTCGTCGGCGACGGACTGCTTGCTGCCGCCGAAGCCGTGGGCCAGCAGCACCGCCGGCGCGGGGTCCTCGGCGGTGGCCGAGGCCGGCAGGTAGAGCGTGGTGTCCAGCTCGACGGCGTCGGCCCCGCTGCCGGAGGCGATCCGGGCGTCCTCGGTGCGCACGTCCTCCGCCGCGCGCGCGGGGCGACCGGCGCCGGCGGCCAGCACGGCGACCACCGCGCCGAGGGTCAGCAGGACGACGAGGAGAGCGGTGGGGAGGGCGGTCGCCACCGGCCGCGCGCCGGAGCGCGGGCCGGGGCGCGCCGGCCCGGGAGCGGAGCGCACGTGGGCGGCAACGCGTGAGCGGCCCGAGTGGTTCCGGCCGCCCGGGGTTTCCCCGCGGGGTGTCTCAGGGGCGCCAGTTGCCGGTGGCGACGACGACCAGGCCGGGCGCCGGCTGACCGGGGACCTCGAAGAAGCGCGCGGCCGGGCCGGTGAGCTCGGGGAACTGCTCGATGAGCTGGCTGGCCGCCTCCTCCTGCACCGGGTCACCGGCGGTGAAGTAGACGGTGCTCGCGGCGATGTCCGAGCCCGGGTAGGCGTCGGTGCCGATGACCTCCCAGCCGCCGCCGGAGAACTGCTCGCCGAGGTCGCCGGCCAGGCCGTTGATGTTCGTGCTGTTGAGCACGGTGATCGGGGCGCGCACCGGCCCGGGCGGGGCCACGGGCGAGGTGACGACCTCCTGCGCCGGCGTCGTCTCCGGCGTCGCGGACGCGCTGGTGGGGGGCGCGGAACTGGGCGCCGGCGACTGTGCGGACGTCTCCCGGGTCTCCGGTGAGGTGAAGGACCAGACCCCGAGGACGGTGAGCGCGACCAGGACGACGGCGAGCGCGCCCATCGCCATGTGCCGGGGCAGCCGGCGAGCGGCGCCGCCGGTCCTGTCGGAGCTCGTCTCGACCGGGACCCGGGTCGCGCCGGCGACCTTCTCGGCCTTGCGGCGCGCGGCGTCGGCGGCCTGGCGTTCGGCGCGCTGGGCCGCCCGCCCGCCGGAGGTGCCCGTGACCTCGGGTACGGGCACGGAGGCCCCGGTCTCCTCCAGCGCCTCACGGCGCCGGCGGGACTCGGTGAGCCGGTCCATCCCGGCCGGCTCGGGCTCGGGTGCCCGGCGCGCGGGTGCAGCGGGCGCGCCGGCCGGCCCGGCGGGTGCCGGGGCCGCCGTCGGGGCCATCGCCGGGGGCGCCGCTGCGGACGTCGCGCCCCAGGCGGAACCGGCCGGCGCGGCGCCGGAGACCCGCTGGGTGACGTCCTGGGCCGGCGGCCCGGCCGCGGGCCGGCGGGAGGGCCGGCCGGCGTCGACCCGCTGGGTGGCGTCGGCGGGCGCGGGGGCTGCCGCGGGTCGGCCCGAGGGTGCACCCTCGTCCACCCGCGGGGTGGCGTCCGCCGGGACCGGCGCGGACGCCCGGCCGGAGGCGGCGGGCGGCGGGGCAGCGACCTGAGTGGTGGCGGGTGCAGGCGCCTCACGGCGGGTGGGCGGGACGCCCGGGCGGCCGGCGACCACGGGGGCACCACCGACCGCGGTGGCCGGTCCGGTCTGGACCGACGGGATGGCGTCGCTGCGCCGTCGACCGGTGGCCACCGGCGCCGCGGGGGCCGGGCGGGCCGGCGGGCGCCGCACCGCGGTCTCCTCGGCCGAGGGCAGCTGCCCCTCGCGGCGTCGCTCGGCCCGGCTCTGCCGGGGCATGGTCATGGCACCGTCGGTGCTCGGCACCGACTGATCGCCCGGTCCGCGCCGGGCGTCGAACCGGGCGGGGCCGTCGGGGCGTTCAGCGGAGTCGCGTCGCGCGTCGGCGCGACGGCGACTCAGGGCGACATCGGTCTCCGGTTGGTTGCCGTGACCGCCTGGCGCCGCATGCCTCCCCACAGTGAACGAGGCTAGACGGCTCAGCCCTCGGTGCCCAGGACATCGCCGTGACGGGCGCGCTGTCGCACCGCACGCATCCTGCGCAACCGGCGTACCAGGAGCGGATCGGCGGCCAGCGCCTCCGGACGGTCGACCAGCGCGTTGAGCACCTGGTAGTACCGGGTCGCCGAGAGGCCGAACTGCTCGCGGATGGCGGCCTCCTTCGCCCCGGCGTAGCGCCACCAGTGCCGCTCGAAGGCCAGCACCTCGCGGTCCCGCTCGGTCAGACCGGACGCCCCCGCTCCCGCACCCGCCCGGGCGTCGACCTCGGTGGGTGCCGGGGGGACGGCGGACGCGGTCTCGGTGCTCATCGGTGCAGCCTCCGGGGAGTCGGGCGCCCGGAGGCGCCGGTGGTCGATCGACGTCGACGCTAGCGCCGGGCACCGACAGTTCCGCGGAGCCCACGGCGCGCGCCGGGAGGTGCCGGCGCGTCCGGTCAGAGGCCGGCGGGCATCGGCTCGGCGGACGTGCGCCGCGCCGCGCGGGCGGCCCGCAGGGTGTCCGCGGAGAAGACGGCCAGCGCCACCCAGACGACGGCGAACCCGGCCAACCGGGCCGGCGGCATCGGCTCGGCGTAGACGAAGACGCCGATCGACAGCTGCATGAGCGGGGTGACGTACTGCAGCAGGCCGACCGTCGACAGCGGCACCCGCCGGGTCGCGGCGGCGAACAGCAGCAGCGGGACGGCGGTGGCCAGCCCGGAGCTCACCAGCAGGAGGGCGTGGCCGGCCCCGGCGTGGCCGAAGGCGGCCTGCCCGTCGGACTCCAGGAAGCCCATCACCGCCAGCGCCGGGAGGAACACCACGGCCGTCTCGACGAACAGCCCGGGCGCCGCCTCGACCCGCACCACCTTCTTCATCAGGCCGTAGAGACCGAAGCTGGCCGCCAGCGCCAGCGCGATCCACGGCGGGTGCCCGTAGTCGACGGTGAGCACCACCACCGCCACCACGGCGATGCCGACGGCGACCCACTGCAGCCGGCGCAGCCGCTCCCGGAAGACCAGCACCCCCAGCACGACGCTGACCAGCGGGTTGATGAAGTAGCCCAGCGACGCCTCGACCACGTGCCCGGAGTTGACGGCGTAGACGTACACCAGCCAGTTGACCGCGATCAGCAGCGCGGCGACGGCCAGCACCAGCAGGGCCCGCCGGTCGCCGACGACGCGCCGCACCTGCCCCCAGCCGCGGCGCACGCTCAGCAGCAGGCCGATGAACAACAGCGACCAGGCGACCCGGTGGGCGACGATCTCCAGCCCGCCGGCGGGTTCCAGCAGCGGGAAGTACAGCGGGAAGACGCCCCACAGGCAGTAGGCGCCGAGGCCGGCGAGCACACCGACCCGGCGTTCGTCCACCGGCGCACCGTACGCCGGGGCCGCCGCGAGCCCGCCCGCGGCGCGATCAGGACCCGCTGCCCACCCGTGGGTGGACGGTGCTCACACCCGCACCACCCGGGGTCCGGCGGCGGCGAGCTCCGCGGCGGTGCGCTCGTCGAGGCCGGTGTCGGTGATCAGCAGGTCGACGTCCTCGAGGTCGCCGAAGCGGGCGAGGTGGTCGTGGCCGACCTTGCTGTGGTCGGCGAGCAGCACGACCCGGCGGGCGGCGGAGATCATCGCCGCCTTCACCGCGGCCTCGGTGGGGTCGGGCGTGGTCAGGCCGCGCTCGACCGAGACGCCGTTGGTGGCCAGCAGGCAGACGTCGACGTAGAGGCCGGCCAGCGCCTGCTGCGCCCACGCGTCGACCGACGCGAGGGTGCGGCTGCGCACCCGCCCGCCGATGAGCAGGACGTTCAGGTTGGGGTAGGCGGCCAGCTTGCCGGCCAGCTGCAGCGCGTTGGTGACGATGGTCAGCTCGCGGTCACCGGGCATCAGGTCGGCCACCCGGGCGGTGGTGGTGCCGGCGTCGATGAGGACCGCGCCGTCCTCGGGGATCTCGGCGATGGCCGCCTTGGCGATCCGCTCCTTCTCCGCGGTGAGGACGACGTCGCGGGCGGCGACCGCTGGTTCGAAGCCCAGCCGTTCCACCGGGATCGCGCCGCCGTGCACGCGCCGGAGGACGCCGCCCCGTTCGAGCGCGGTGAGGTCCTTGCGGATCGTCTCGGGGGCGACGTCGAGCTGCACGGCCAGCTCGGCGACCTCGACGCGGCCGATCGTGCGCGCCGCCCGCAGGATGTGCTCCTGCCGCTCCTGGGCGTACATCGCGACCTCCCTCACCCGGCGCTTGTGCGCAGATCGTGCCTACGGCCCCATGCGGGTCGAGTCAAGCTCACTCGGAACCCGAACGGGCACGCCTCCCGGTTCCGGTACCGCGGCGCCCGGGTCGTCCCCGAGCCGGGTCCGGCCTACCGTGGGCGCGTGCCCGCGGGACGCCCGAACCCAGCCCAGTGGCTCTGGTACGCCTACGGCGGCGGGCTCCCGCCGCACCTGTCCGACTGGGTGCTGGCCGACACCACCGGGCCCGGCTGGGTGGTCCGCCACCTGGTCCGGGCCCTGGTCCAGCTCGCGCCGGTGCTCGTGCTGTGCCTGATCGTGCCGCCCGTGCCCCTGGGCATCCGGGTCACCGCCGCGGTCGGCGGGCTGGTGATCGGGGGCATGTTCGCCGTCGCCTACATGACCGAGACGACCGAGCACCGGGCGGTCAAGGCCGGGTGGGCGCCGGGCACGACGGCGCGGGTGCGCGGTGAGCGGGTCGAGCGGGAGCGGGTCGAACGCCGGGCCCGCTACCGGTCCGGTGGCGCCGGCAGCTTCGACTGAGCGAGGACCCCACGACCGGCCCGGGGAGGATGTCCGGCGTGCACTCCTGCTTCTCCCGCCGCGCCCTCTTCGTCGCCGGCGGCGCTGGTCTCGGCGCCGCCGCGCTGACCGCCTGCGCCGGCCCGGGAGTCCCCGAGGTCGCCGGCGCCGCCGCGGGCAGCCGGCTGGTGGCGCTCGGCGAGGTGCCGGTCGGCGGCAGCTACGAGCTGTCGGTGGACGGGCAGCGGGTGGTGCTGAGCCGGCCGGCGGACGACGTCGTCGTCGCCTTCGACGCGGCCTGCACGCACCAGGGCTGCGCCGTCCGGCCGGCCGAGGGCGACCGGCTGGCCTGCCCCTGCCACGGCTCGGAGTTCGACCCGTTCACCGGGGAGGCGCTGGCCGGGCCGGCCACCGAGCCGCTCGCCCCGGTGGCGGTGCGGGTGTCCGGCGAGGACGTCGTCCTGGGCTGAGCGGCGGCCCGCGCCCGGACCTCAGTCCTCGACGCGGAAGCCGATCTTCATGGTCACCTGGAAGTAGGCGACGTCGCCGTCGACGACCTGGCCGCGGATCTCCTGGGTCTGGAACCACTCGATGTGGCGCACCGTCTCGGCGGCCTTCCGCACCGCGGTGCGGATGGCGTCGTCGACGCTGGTGGTGGAGCTGCCGACGATCTCGCTCAGCCGGTACACGTGGTCGCTCACGACGGACTCCTCGCGGGGTGCTGCCCGGGTGGCAGCGGTCGCACCGACCCTGGCACGCGGACGGGCGCCCCGCGAGCGGGAGGGGAGCCCCATGTCCGGATTGAACGGACGACCTTCCGCTTACAAGGCGGGTGCTCTACCACTGAGCTAATGGGGCGAGGCAGGCGTCGCCGCGGGGCGAGGCCGGCGTCGAGGTTACCGGCCACCCCTGCTCCCCCGGGCACCCGCGCTGCCGGTCCGGCCGGGCCGGGGAGAGGATCGGGCCATGACGAACCCGGTGGTGGCGGTCCTCGGTACGGGCGTGATGGGCGCGGGGATGGTGCAGTCGCTGCGCCGGGCGGAGGTGCCGGTGCGCATGTGGAACCGGAACGGGGACAAGGCCCGGGCGCTGACCGGCACCGGCGCGCAGGCCTTCGACTCCCCCGCCGAGGCGGTCGCCGGGGCCGACGTCGTGCTCACCATGCTCTTCGACGCCGACGCGGCGATCGAGGTGGTCCGGCAGGCCCAGGCGCCGGCCGGCACGGTCTGGCTGCAGTGCTCCACGGTGGGCGTCGCGGGCGCCGACCGGATCGCCGAGGTCGCCGAGGAGCTCGGGCTGGTGCTCGTCGACTGCCCGGTGCTGGGCACCCGGCAGCCCGCCGAGCAGGGCCAGCTGGTCATGCTCGCCTCGGGCCCGGACGAGCAGCGGGAGCCGCTGGCCCCGCTGCTGGACGCGATGGGGCGCAGGACCGTGTGGGCGGGCGAGGCCGGTGCGGGCAGTCGGCTGAAGATGGCCTGCAACGCCTGGCTGGTGTCCATCAGCGTCGGCACCGCCCAGTCGGTCGCGCTGGCCCGCGGGCTCGGCGTCGACCCGCAGCTGTTCCTCGACGCCGTCGACGGCGGCCCGATGGACACCCCGTACGCGAAGCTCAAGGCCGGCAACATGCTCGCCGGTGAGCACCCGGTCAGCTTCGGGCTGACCGGCGCCACCAAGGACGCGCGGCTGATCCGCTCGGCGCTGCAGCTGGCGGGCGTCCCCGACCTGTTCGACGCCGCGGCGGTGGCGGTCATGGAGCGGGCGATCGAGCGGCTGCCCGACCCCGGCGCGGTCGACCTCAGCGCGCTGATCGAGGGGTTCGCGCCGGACGGCGACTGACCGGGGCCCTCAGGCCGCGTCGGAGCCGGCGGCCGGGTCGCCGGAGACGTAGACCGCCGGGTCGCTGTCGGCGGTCGCCCCCTCGGCCAGCCAGCGGGCGAACCCGGCCGGGTCGCGGCGCTCCAGCTCGTCCAGCGCCTCCTGCCGGCGCCGGACCAGCTCCTGCCGGGCGCGCGGCTCGCGCACCTGCCCCAGGGCCGCGGAGGTACGCACCCACTCCCGGCCCAGCTCCGGCACGCTCAGCGCGCCCGCCCAGGCCCCGGACCGGTCGACCCGCCCCCGGGACCCCCGGACGAGAGCGGGACGACGCCGGCGAGCCCCGTCGTCCCGCGCGCTGCCGACTGCCGGCCCGGCCCCGCCGGCCCGAGGTGAGCAGCCACCGGACCACCAGCCAGGCGAGCCCGCACCCGGCCAGCACGGTGGTCATCGCGCCACCGGCGACGACGGAGCTGCCGCTGAGCACCAGCAGGGCGCCGACCGTGCCGGCGGCCGCCCGCCAGCCGGCCGCGGCCACCTGGCGCCGCGGCGGCACCGACTCGCGCGCGACGCCGATCGCCACGCAGGCGCTGACGACGGCGGCGAGGACCACCGCGAACAGGCCGGCGCCACCCAGGCCGGTGGCGCCGACGGCCGCCAGCACGGCGCCGACACCGACCAGCAGGCCGAGCCCGATGCGGGCGAGGACACGACGGGGCACCGGGGACCTCCGGGGGACGGGCAGTGCGGGGACGGGCAGTGCGGGACGGACAGTGCGGGGACGGGCAGTGCGGGGACGGGCAGTGCGGGGACGGACAGTGCGGGGACGGGCCGACCCGTTCCCGTGCACTTCCCCGGTCCGGTGTCGTTCACGCGCGCACGGTCGCCGGGACTGGACCGCCCCTTCCAGGGAACTCACAGCCCACCACCAGCCTCGGGCCAGCGCGAGGACGCACAGTGGTGTCATCGCGGCGGGGAGGTCCTGCTGCGACGTGGGAGGACCAGCAACGATGACTGAGCAGAACCGCCCGGCCGACGAGACCGCGTCGGACCGCACCCCGACCACCGGCAGCACCGCCGGTGGCTGGTCGGCACCGGCTCCGCAGGGTCCGGCCCCGCAGACCGCCCCGCCGCCGAGCCCACGGGCCAGCCCGCGGGCCAGGCCGCGGCCACCGGCTGGCAGGCGCCGGCCGCCGGCTGGCAGGCACCGGCCGCCGGCGCCCCGTTCGGCGCCGAGCGGCAGCAGACCCAGCAGTTCGCCGCCCCCGCCGGTGGCCACCGCCCCTGGCCGCCGGTCGGCTGGGGCCCGCAGCAGCCCGCGTACGGCCAGCCGGCCGGCGGCCTGCCGCCGGCGTTCACCCCGCCTGCGGCGGCCAAGCCCGCCGCCCGCTGGAAGATGGGCCTGGCCGGGCTCGTCGCCGGTGCGCTGATCGGCGGCGGCGCCGGTGCCGGCGTGGCGACCCTGGCCGACGACGGCGGCTCGTCGACGCCGAGCACGGCGAGCGCGCAGAGCGTCACGATCACCGACCCCGAGCGGGCGACGACGGCGACCGCCGCGGCCGCCAAGGCCGCGCCGAGCGTGGTGACCATCTACGTCAGCGCCGCGGGCGGCTCGGGGTCCGGTTCGGGCGTCGTCCTCTCCGACGACGGCTACGTGCTGACCAACAACCACGTGGTGGCCCTCGACGGCGCCGGCGGCGCCCCGACCGTGCAGGTGCGCACCAGCGACGGCACCCTCTACGACGCCACGGTGGTGGGCACCGACCCGTCCTCCGACCTGGCGGTGGTCAAGCTGGCCGACGCCAGCGGGCTCACCCCGGCCGGGTTCGCCGACTCCGACAGCATCCAGGTCGGTGACCTCGCGGTGGCCATCGGCGCACCGCTGGGGCTGTCCAACACCGTCACCGACGGCATCGTCAGCGCCACCAACCGCGCGGTGCAGACCGGGTCGACGCAGGACGACAGCACGGTGATCGACGCCATCCAGACCGACGCGGCGATCAACCCCGGCAACTCCGGCGGTGCGCTGGTCGACGCGGCGGGCGAGGTCATCGGCATCAACGTCGCCATCGCCACCGTGCCCAGCAGCGGCATCCCCGGCCAGGAGAGCCAGAGCGGCAACATCGGGGTGGGCTTCGCGATCCCGGCGAACACCGCCCAGCGGATCGCCGAGCAGATCATCGACACCGGCTCGGCCAGCCACGCGCTGCTCGGCGTCACCGCCCGCACCGCGGCGGACGACGGGTCGGCGGTCGGCAACGGCGCCCAGCTGGTGGACGTCAACCCCGGCAGCCCGGCGGCCGACGCCGAGCTCCGGTCCGGTGACGTGATCACCGCCGTGGGCAACCGGCCGATCACGACCTCCACCGAGCTCACCGCGGCGATCCGCAGCGCGGAGCCGGGCGAGACGGTCACGCTGACCGTGCGCCGCGGCACGGACAGCCAGCAGGTCGAGGTCACCCTCGACGAGACCAGCTGACCCGCTGAGCCCCGAGGACCCCGCAGCCGCCCCCGCGGCTGCGGGGTCCTCGTCGTTGCTCCTAGGCTCGTGCGGGTGCCAGGCCCCCAGCAGTCCCCGCCCCTGGCCGTCCCCCTCGCCGGGGCGCTGGACGACCCGCAACGGGCGGCCGATCTGCAGAAGATGAAGCGCCTGGCCACCGGGCTGTTCGGCCTCGCCGCCGCCGTCTTCCTGGCCTGCGTGCTGGTGGGTGAGGAGGCAGGCGCGTGGGTCGGCTACGTGCGGGCGACCGCGGAGGCGTCGATGGTGGGCGCGCTCGCCGACTGGTTCGCGGTGACCGCCCTGTTCCGGCACCCGCTGCGGCTGCCGATCCCGCACACCGCGATCATCCCGCGCAAGAAGGACCAGATCGGCACCAGCCTGGGCGCCTTCGTGCAGGAGAACTTCCTGACCCGCACGGTGGTCGAGGAGCGGCTGGCCACCGTCGACGTCCCCGGCCGGCTCGGCGCCTTCCTGGCCTCCCCCGGCCGCGCGGAGCGGCTCGCCGGGGACGCCGGGGCCGCGCTGGGCGCGCTCACCGACCTGCTCAAGGACGACGAGCTGCAGCCGGCGGTCGCGGCGCTGGTCGACCGCAAGCTCCGGGAGACCCCCGCCGCTCCTGCGGTGGCACGTGGCCTGGAGCTGATGGTCGACGGCGACCGGCACCAGGAGGTGCTGTCGGCGGCGCTGACCGGGCTGGCGAACTTCCTGGCCGACAACCGGCTGGTGTTCCGCGCCCGGCTCGGTGACGCCTCCCCGGCCTGGGTCCCGGACTGGGTCGACGACCGGGTGTTCGACCGGGTCTTCGACCTGCTGCAGGGCTTCCTCGCCGAGGTCGGCGCCGACCCGCGGCACGAGCTGCGGCGCAGCTACGACCACCGGCTGCGGGCGTACGTGGCGCGCCTGCGCACCGACCCGGCGGCCGCGGCGCGGGTGGAGCGGTTCAAGGAGGAGCTGCTCGACCACCCGGCGGTGCGCACGTGGTCGGGGTCGCTGTGGACGACGGCGAAGACCGCCGTCGTCACGGCCGCTGCCGACCCGGACTCCGAGCTGCGGGCCCGGGTGGTCGGCCTGATCCGCTCCGGCGCCGGGGTGCTGCAGACCGACCCGACGGTCCGCGAGCTCGTGCAGCGCCAGTCGGTGCGCGCCGCCGGCTACGTGGTGGAGCGCTTCGCCGGCGACGCGGCGGACCTGGTCGGCACCACGGTGGCCCGCTGGGACACCGAGGAGACCAGCCGCCGCATCGAGCTGCAGGTCGGCCGGGACCTGCAGTGGATCCGGGTCAACGGCACCGTCGTCGGCGGCCTCGCCGGCCTGGTCATCTACACGGTGGCCCAGCTGCTGGGCTGACTCCCCCTGCCCGCCACCAGCACGGTCGTGCGGAGTGGGGCCCGGAGGGTCCCGCGATCGAAGGACGGGGCGGCTCAGCTCAGCCGGGACGGCTCCTGGGCGCGGTGCGGTCCGTCAGGACCGCCGGGCAGTGGCGGCGGCGAACAGCGCGATGGAGGCGGCGACGCTGACGTTGAGCGACTCGGTGTCCCGGGTGATCGGGATGGAGAGGACGACGTCGCAGCGCTCGCGCACCAGCCGGGACAGGCCCGCGCCCTCGGCGCCCACCACCAGCGCGACCGGGTCGGCCAGCCCGTCGTACTCGTGGATGCCCATGTCCCCGTCGGCGGCCAGGCCCACGGTCTGCAGGCCGGCGTCCTGGTAGGAGGCGAGGCTGCGGGCCAGGTTGACCGCCCGGGCGACCTTGAGCCGGGCCGCCGCGCCGGCGCTGGTGCGCCAGGCGGAGCCGGTCATCCCGACCGCCCGGCGCTGCGGGATGACCACGCCGTGCGCGTCGAAGGCCGCCGCCGAGCGGATGATCGCGCCCAGGTTGCGGGGGTCGGTCACCCCGTCCAGCGCGACCAGCAGCGGCGGGCGGCCGGAGTCCCGGGCGATGTCGAGCAGGTCCTCGGGGTGCGCGTAGTCGTAGGGCGGCACCATCAGGCCGATGCCCTGGTGCAACGCCCCGTCGCTCATCCGGTCGAACTCCGGACGGCCCACCTCCATCAGCGGCAGCCCGCGGTCGGCGGCCAGCTGCACCGACTCGGCGATCCGCTCGTCGGTGGCCGCACCGCCCCGCGAGTCGCCGGTGACCACGTAGAGCGCGGTCGCCGGGATCTGCGCGCGCAGCGCCTCCAGCACCGGGTTGCGGCCGAGCAGGAGCTCGGGCGCCTCCTCGTTGCGGCGCTGGACCCGCTGCCGGTTGTCCTGGCGGGCCGCCGCGGCCTTGGCCGCCTTGTACGCCGGGTGGTGCGGCCGGTCGGTGGCCTTCGGGGTGGCCCCCCGACCGGCCAGTGAACGGCGGTTCTTGCCACCGGTGCCGGCGGTGGCGCCCTTCTTGCTCGCGCCGCTCGTGCGACCTCGTCGTTGGCTGTTGCCGGCCATCAGGTCGTCAGCTCCCATCGCGTGCCCTGGGGGGTGTCCTCGACCTGCACGCCCAGGGCGCCGAGCTGGTCACGGATGGTGTCGGCGGCCGCGTAGTCCTTGCGGGCGCGGGCCGCGGTGCGCTGTTCGAGCGCGAGGTGGACGAGGCCGTCGGTGACCTCGACCAGTCGCCGGTCGCCGGCGTCGGCCCACTGCGGGTCGAGCGGGTCCAGGCCCAGCACGGCGAGGCCGGCCCGGACCGAGCCCAGCAGCTCCGCCACCCGGTCGTCGTCGCCGTCGGCGAGGGCCGTGTTGCCCGCGCGCACCTGCTCGTGCAGGTGCGCGACGGCGGCGGGGGTGCCCAGGTCGTCGTCCATGGCGGCGGCGAACTCCGGCGCCGGCTCCTGCTTGCCGGAGTCCGGGCCCACCCGTTCGGCCGCCTTGCGGACGAAGGACTCGATCCGCCGGTAGGCGACCCCGGCGTCGGCCAGCGCGGCGTCGGTGAACTCGATCGTGGACCGGTAGTGCGGGGCGACCAGGTAGTAGCGCAGCTCCACCGGGCGCACCCGCCGGACGACCTCGTCGACCAGCGCGGTGTTGCCCAGCGACTTGCTCATCTTCTCCCCGCCCATGGTCACCCAGGCGTTGTGCAGCCAGTACCGGGCGAACCCGTCGCCGGCGGCCTGGGACTGGGCGCGCTCGTTCTCGTGGTGCGGGAAGCGCAGGTCCAGCCCGCCGCCGTGCACGTCGAACTCCGCGCCCAGGTACTTCTCGGCCATCGCCGAGCACTCCAGGTGCCAGCCGGGGCGCCCGCGCCCCCAGGGCGTGGGCCAGGAGGCGGTGGCCGGGTCGCCGTCCTTCGCCGACTTCCAGAGCGCGAAGTCACGGGGGTCCCGCTTGCGCTCGTCGGTCTCGGTGTCCGCGGCCGGCTGCAGGTCGCCGAGCTTCTGGCCGGTCAGCTCGCCGTACCCGGCGAAGGACCGGACGTCGAAGTACACGTCGCCGTCGACGTCGTAGGCGTGCCCGCGCTCGATCAGCCGCTCGATGAGCTCGACCATCTCCGGCACGTGCCCGGTCGCCCGCGGCTCGTAGGTGGGCGGCAGCGTGCCGAGCACCTCGTAGGCGCGGGTGGCGGCCCGCTCGTTCTCGTACGCCCAGGCCCACCACGGGACGCCGGCCGCGGCCGCCTTGGCGAGGATCTTGTCGTCGACGTCGGTGACGTTGCGGACGTAGGTGACCTCGTTGCCCCGGTGCTCCAGCCAGCGGCGCAGCACGTCGAAGGCGACGGCGAAGCGGATGTGGCCGATGTGCGGCGGGCCCTGCACGGTCAGGCCACAGACGTACATGGAGACCTGTCCCGCACGCAGGGGCGTGAAGTCGCGCACGGCTCGCGCGGCCGTGTCGTACAGGCGGAGGCTCACCGGGCGGATTCTACGGCCGCACCGGACGTGCTCCGGACCACGAGCGCGGTGGCCACCGCAGCCCGACCCTCGCCGCGGCCGGTGAGGCCCAGCCCGTCGGTGGTGGTGGCGGTCAGGCTGACCGGCGCACCGAGCGCCGCGGAGAGCACCGCCTCGGCCTCGGCCCGCCGCGGCGAGGCCTTCGGGGTGTTCCCGATCAGCTGCACGCTGGCGTTCCCGATCGTCCAGCCGGCCTCGGTGAGCACCGCGCGCACGTGCTCGAGCACCGCCACGCCCCGGGCACCGGCCCAGCGCGGGTCGTCGGTGCCGAGCAGGCCGCCGATGTCGCCCAGGCCGGCGGCGGAGAGGACGGCGTCGGTGAGCGCATGGGCGACGACGTCGCCGTCGGAGTGCCCGGCGCAGCCGTGGACGCCGGGCCACTCGAGCCCGGCCAGCCAGCACGGGCGACCGGCCTCGATCGGGTGCACGTCGGTGCCCACACCGACGCGGGGCAGGTCCACGGGGTTCACCGGTTCCTCTCTCCGGGCAGCTGCAGCTCGGCCATCCGCAGGTCGTGCGCGACGGTGATCTTGGCGGCCCGCTCGTCGCCGGCCACGGTGTGCACCGGGATGCCCGCGGCGCGCATCACGGAGGCGTCGTCGGTGAACTCCACGGCCGGCCCGGGGGCCTGCGCGTAGGCACGTACCAGCGTGGTCCGGTCGAATCCCTGCGGCGTCTGCACCCGGCGCAGCGGCGGGCGCGGGACGTCGGCGGCGACCACGCCGTCGTCGTCGACCACGACCGTGGTGTCGACGACCGGCAGCACCGGGACGACGGCGCGGGCACCGGCGGCCAGCGCGGCCAGCACCCGGGCGACGACGTCGGGCGGGGTCAGCGGCCGGGCCGCGTCGTGCACCAGCACGGCGTCCACCTGCTCGCGCGCCGCGGCGAGCGCGGCACGCACCGAGGCGGTCCGGGTGTCCCCGCCGACGACGACCTGCACGTCCGCGGGGAGGACGGCGGTGAAGGCGGCCTGCTGCGGGTCCGGCACCGCCACGACGACGTCGTCGACCCCACCCGCACGGAGCGCGTCGACCGCCCAGCAGACGAGCGGGCGGCCACCGAGCGGGACCAGCGCCTTCGGCAGTTCTGCCCCCAGACGCAGACCACTCCCGGCCGCTGCGACGATGCCGACAGCGTGCACGGGAGTGGTCGTGGTGGTGCGGGGGTGGAGCTGGCTCAGGAGGCCAGCACCTCGTCGAGGAGGACCTCGGCCTTGTCCTCGTTGGTGCCCTCGGCGAGCGCCAGCTCGCTGACCAGGATCTGACGGGCCTTGGACAGCATCCGCTTCTCGCCGGCGGAGAGGCCACGGTCCTTGTCGCGACGCCAGAGGTCACGCACGACCTCGGCGACCTTGTTCACGTCACCGGAGGCCAGCTTCTCGAGGTTGGCCTTGTACCGGCGCGACCAGTTGGTCGGCTCCTCGGTGTGCGGGGCGCGCAGCACCTCGAAGACCCGGTTGAGACCCTCCTGGCCCACGACGTCGCGGACTCCGACGATCTCGGCGTTGTCGGCCGGCACGCGGACGGTCAGGTCGCCCTGGGCGACCTTCAGCACGAGGTACGACTTCTCGACGCCCTTGATGGTGCGCTGCTCGATCGCCTCGATGAGCGCCGCGCCGTGGTGCGGGTAGACAACGGTCTCGCCAACAGTGAAGCCCATGTGGATGTGACCCCTTTCGCCTTGACCAGGTTACCACGGGAGAATGCGGTCCGGCTCGGCAGAGTCCGACAAAAGTGCAGGTCAGGGGCTTGGTCGAGGTCAGCCGGGGGTTGACAGGGAGGTGGTCGGTGTGCAGTCGGAGGACGTCGGGCGTCGCCCCGGCCCGCTCGCGACCGCCGCGGCGATGGCCCGCGCCACCCACCTGGGGCCGACCGTGGCGGTCACCACCGTCGCCGTCCTGCTGGCGCTGACCGCGGGTGTCCCCGCCGGGCGCACCGCGCTGGTCGGGGTCGCCGTGCTGGCCGGTCAGGCGTCGATCGGCTGGTGCAACGACTGGCTGGACGCCGATCGCGACCGGGCGGCCGGGCGCGCCGACAAGCCAGTCGTCCAGGGGGTCCTCAGCCCGGCCCTGCTGCGCCGGGCGACCGCCGTCGCCGTCGCCGTCGCCGTCGGCACCTCGCTGGCGCTGGGGCTCGTCCCGGGCCTGCTGCTGCTGGTGCTGGTCGCCAGCGGCCTGGCCTACGACGCCGGCCTCAAGCGCACCGCGCTGTCCCCGCTCCCCTACCTGACCGGCTTCGGCGCGCTGCCCGCCGGTGTGGTCGCCGCCGCCCCCGGCGCACCGGGCGCCCCGTGGTGGCTGGTGGCCGCCGGCGCCGCGCTCGGTGGGGCCGCCCACGTCGCCAACGTGGCGCCCGACGTCGACGACGACCTGGCCACCGGGGTGCGCGGGCTGCCGCACCGGGTCGGTGCGGTGGCCTCCGCGGTCGCCGGCGCCCTGCTGCTCGGCGCCGCCACCCTGCTGCTGGTGCTCGGGCCGCCCGGCCCGCCCGGTGCGCTCGGCTGGCTGGTCTGCGCCGCCGCCGCCCCGGCCGTGGCCGTCGCCGCGCTGGCCGGCAGCCCGCGCGGTCGGCGGCTGGCCTTCCCCGCGGTCATGCTGCTGACCGTGCTCGACGTCGTCCTGCTGCTCGTCGGCGGCGCGGCGATCAGCTGAACCCGCCGCTCAGAGCGGGTCGGTGCCGCGCGACTGCTCCTGCTCGACGACGGCCTCCAGGTCCCGCAGCCGGCCGAGCCCGGCCAGCGGCTGGCGCATCCGCCGGTTGTCCGCCAGCCGCTCGCGGTTGCGGTCCAGGAACGCCCAGTAGCCGGCGGTGAACGGGCAGGCGTCCTCCCCCACGCGCTTCCTGGGGTCGTAGCGGCAGCCGCCGCAGTAGTCGCTCATCCGGTCGATGTAGGCGCCCCCGGCGGCGTAGGGCTTGGTGGCGAGCGCACCGCCGTCGGCGTGCTGGCTCATCCCGACGACGTTGGCGACCATCACCCAGTCGTAGCCGTCGACGAAGACCCGGTGGAACCAGTCGGTCAGCGCCAGCGGCCGGATGCCGCGCTGCAGCCCGTAGTTGCCCAGCACCATCAGCCGCGGGATGTGGTGCACCCAGCCGCGCTCCCGCACGTCGGCGAGCACGTGCGAGAGGCAGTTGGCGTCGACGGCCTCGGCGTCCAGGTCGGCGAGCCAGGCGGGCACCTCCTGCTGGGCGTCCAGCGCGTTGCCGTGCCGGTAGTCCCGGCCCAGGTGCCAGTACAGGTGCCAGATCCAGTCCCGCCAGCCCATCACCTGGCGGACGAACCCCTCGACCGAGTTCAGCGGCAGCGGGTCCCCGGCGGCCACCGAGTCGCGGTAGGCCTGCTCGGCCCGGTGCACGAGCTCCCGCGGGTCGACCAGCCCCAGGTTGAGCGGCGCGGAGAGCATCGAGTGCGCCAGCCACGGCTCGTCGGCGAGCATCGCGTCCTCGTGCGGGCCGAAGGCGCCCAGCCGGTGGGCCAGGAAGTCCCGCACCCGCTCCTCGGCCTCGGCGGCGGTGACCGGGAACAGCCGGGGCCCGTCGTCGCCGACGAACGCGACGTCCCCGGCCGCCTCCCACGCGTCCAGGTCGGCGCGCACCTGCTCGTCGATCTCGTCCTCGGCCGGCAGCCAGGGCGCCGGGGCCGGCGAGCGGCCGTCGGCCGGCGGCGGCTCGCGGTTGTCGTGGTCGGTGTTCCAGGCGCCGCCGACCGGCTCCGCCCCGTCCATCAGGACGTCGTGCACGCGGCGGGCCACCCGGTAGAAGTCGTCCATCAGCAGGCGCTGCCGGGACCGGCCCTCCGCCCAGCGCCGGAAGTCGGCCTGTCGGGTGACGAAGCCGCGGGCCTCCAGGACGGCGACACCCGGACGCCGCAGCACGAAGTCGCGCGCCGGCCAGGTGGTCGGCGCGCAGACCGACAGCGGCTCGGTGACCCGGTCCAGCGCCTCGCCGTAGGTGTCGGTCTGCAGGAACACCGCCTGGTCGCCGAGCTCGGCGGCCCGGTGCCGCAGGGCGGACAGCAGCAGGTGCGCCTTCTGCCGGTGGAACCGGCGGCGCCGGAACACCGCACGGGACCCGACCAGCAGCACGGGCTGGTCCGGTGCGTCGAGGAAGTGGCCGCCGAGCTGGTCGGCGAAGCACCAGCGCCGGGTGTCCGGGGCCTGAACAGCGAAGTCGGCCGTCGCCGGGTCACCGGCACCGCGCTCCACCGGTGTGCGCGCACCCGCCACGGGCCTCACCTCCCAGCGGACATCGTGGGGGGACCGTTACGCTCAGCGCGACTCGTGCCACCGGCGTCCTCGGTGGCCGGCACGTCTCTGGAGGTCGACGCTGTGAACCGCCGCGCACCGCGCGCTGCCGCGCTGGGTGCCCTGCTGCTGTCCCCGGTCGCGCTCTCGGCCTGCAGCGCCGGGCAGGTGTCCCAGACCGCCAACTCGGAGCAGCAGCTCGGCGTGAACGCCGATGCGGAGGGCGTGGTCCTGCGCGGGCTGCAGCTGCCCTACCCGACCGGCGGCGAGTACCCGGCCGGCAGCGACGCCCGGCTGATCGGCGCGATCGTGAACGAGACCCAGACCGACGACACGCTGGTCTCCGTCACGGGTCCGGACTTCACCGACGTCGAGGTCGTCGACCCCGCCGCGGAGCCGGCCGCAGACGGGAGCACCGGGGGCACCGGCAGCTCGCTCGACCTCACCGTCCCCGCCGGCGAGGCCCTGCTGCTGGGCGGCGGCGACGGGCCGGCGGTCACCCTCGTGGGTCTCTCCAGCTCCGTGGGCGTCAGCCAGTACGTCCCGGTGACGTTCACCTTCGAGGAGGCCGGGGAGGTCACCCTCGACGTGCCGGTCGGGAACCCGGTCCGCGACCTGCCGCGCGGCGAGCAGTTCGACTTCCACGAGGAGGAGGGCGGCGAGGAGGGCGGCGAGACCGGGTCCGAGCCGACCGAGCCCGGGTCCGAGTCCTCGGAGTCCGCGGACGAGTGAGCCGGCGGCTCGGCTCCTCCTCCACCGTTCCGTCGTACCCCGCCGTCACGATGGCGGAGTGCCCCCCTCCGGTGTGAAGTCCGCCCGCCCCGCCCATCGTTGTTCCGAGTGCGGTCACACGTCCGCCAAGTGGGTCGGCCGCTGTCCGGAGTGCCAGGCGTGGGGCACCCTCCAGGAGGTCGGTGCGATCGCCGCCCCGCTCCGGGCGGTCTCGGCCGGCCCGGTGAGCGCCAAGGCCCGTCCGATCGCCCAGGTCGGGCTCGCCGGGGCCCGCGCCGTCCCCACCGGCATCCCCGAGTTCGACCGGGTGCTGGGCGGTGGCCTGGTCCCCGGCGCGGTGCTGCTGGTCGCCGGCGAGCCCGGCGTCGGCAAGTCCACGCTGCTGCTGGAGGTCGCGCACCGGGTCGCCGCGGCGAACGGCCCCACGCTGGTCGTGTCGGGCGAGGAGTCCGCCGCGCAGGTGCGGCTGCGCGCCGAGCGGATCGGTGCCCTGCACGACCAGCTCTACCTGGCCGCCGAGACCGAGCTGTCGGCGGTCCTCTCCCACGTCGAGGACGTCTCCCCCTCGCTGCTGGTCCTCGACAGCGTCCAGACCGTCCGCTCCCCCGCGGTCGACGGCACCGACGGCGGGGCCAGCCAGGTGCGGGCCGTGGCCAGCGCGCTGACCGCCGTCGCCAAGACCCGCGGGATGACCACCATCCTGGTCGGCCACGTGACCAAGGACGGCGCCATCGCCGGGCCCCGGGCCCTGGAGCACCTGGTCGACGTCGTCATCTCCTTCGACGGCGAGCGGCACTCCACGCTGCGGATGATCCGGGCCACCAAGAACCGGTTCGGGCCGGCCGACGAGATCGGCTGCTTCGAGATCGGTGACGGCGGCGTCGTCGGCGTGCCCGACCCGTCCCACCTGTTCGTCTCCCGACGCTCGGCCCCGGTGCCCGGCAGCTGCGTCACGGTGACCATGGAGGGCAGCCGGCCCCTGCTCGCCGAGGTCCAGTCCCTGGTGGCCACCAGCGGCGGAGGCGGCTCGCCGCGGCGGGCCGTCAGCGGGCTGGACTCCCAGCGGGTGGCCATGATCAACGCCGTCGTCGAGCGGCGCGGGGGCATCCGGCTCGGGGACGCCGACGTCTTCGCCGCCTCCGTGGGCGGCGTGCGGATCGCCGAGCCCGCCGCCGACCTCGCGCTGGCCCTGGCGATCGCCTCCGCCTCCAAGGACACCCCGCTGCCCGCCGGCCTGGTCGCCATCGGCGAGGTTGGCCTCTCCGGGGAGATCCGCCGGGTCGGCGGCACCGGCCGTCGGCTGGCCGAGGCCGCCCGGCAGGGGTACACGGCAGCGCTCGTCCCGGTCGACTCCGGCCCCGCGCCGGAGGGCATGCGGCTGATCGAGGTCACCGACCTGGGTGGCGCGTTCGCCCGGCTGTGGTGACGCAGCGTGTCGAGGGTGCGGGCAGCCACCCGGGGGGAGGACCCGAGGTGACCGGGCAGGAGGGGCTTCCGAGTAGCATCAGCCGCCGTACCGCCCGACCGTCAGGAGCGCTCGTGCCCCCCCGCTGTGGACCCCGAGGCCGCCCTGCGGGAACTGCTCGGTCGGATCGCCCCGGGCACCGCGCTCCGGGACGGTCTGGAGCGGATCCTCGCCGGCCGCACCGGAGCCCTGATCGTCCTCGGTTACGACCGGGTGGTCGAGTCGCTGTGCACCGGCGGGTTCGCCCTGGACGTGGCGCTGTCGGCCACCCGGCTGCGGGAACTGGCCAAGATGGACGGCGCGGTGATCGTCTCCTACGACGGCACCCGGATCGTGCGCGCCGGTGTGCACCTCATGCCCGACCCGACGATCCCCACCGAGGAGTCGGGCACCCGGCACCGCACCGCCGAGCGGGTCGCCCTGCAGACCGGGTTCCCGGTGATCTCGGTCAGCCAGTCGATGCACATCATCTCGGTCTACGTCACCGGCCGCCGGTACATCCTCGAGCACCCGACGACGATCCTGGCCCGCGCGAACCAGGCGCTCAGCGCCCTGGAGCGCTACAAGCTCCGGCTGGACGAGGTCGCCAGCACGCTGTCCGCGCTGGAGATCGAGGACCTGGTCACCGTCCGGGACGCGATGAGCGTCAGCCAGCGGCTGGAGATGGTCCGCCGGATCGCCGACGAGATCGAGGGCTTCGTCATCGAGCTGGGCACCGACGGCCGCCTGCTGGCCCTCCAGCTGGACGAGATGCTCGCCGGCGTCGAGGAGGACCGCGGCCTGCTGGTCCGCGACTACCTGCCCAGCGGCCGGCGCGGCCGCACCGGCGAGGAGGTGCTCGCCGACCTGCGGGCCCTGTCGGCCACCGAGCTCCTCGACCTCTCCGCGGTGGCGCGCTGCTACGGGCTGCCCACCTCCCCCGACGCCCTGGACTCCCCGGTCAGCCCGCGCGGGTACCGCCTGCTGGCCCGGGTCCCCCGGCTGCCCGCCGGCATCATCGACCGGCTGGTGACCCACTTCGGTGGCCTGCAGAAGCTGCTGGCCGCCACCATCGAGGACCTGCTGGCCGTCGAGGGCGTCGGCGAGGCCCGTGCGCGCGGCATCCGCGAGGGCCTGTCCCGGCTGGCCGAGACGTCGATCCTCGACCGCTACAGCTGAGGTAGGACCCGTCCTCCTCGCCCCTCGGACGCTCGGGGCGAGCCTCTGGACGGGGCCGGAGGGCCTCCCGGCCCTCAGGTGAGGGTGAGGGCGGCGTCCGGGCTGGTGCGCGTCTCCAGGCGCCCCCGCAGGACGTAGTCGCCCGGGGGCGGCGGAGTCCGCTCGGTGGCACAGTCCGGGCTGCTGGTCAGCCCGCCCCACAGCACCGGGAACGTGACCGACTCCTCCGGCTGCAGGGTCCGGACGTCCGAGGACGTCTCCGGGAAGCAGTCGTTGCTGCCCCAGAGCCGGTTCCCCGCGCCGTCGAGCAGCACGATCTCCTGCAGCTGCTTGTCCAGGGTGCGCGTGCACGGCACCGCGGACACGTTGGTCACCACGAGGTCGAACGTGGGCTTGCTGCCGACCGGGGTGGTCGCCGGCTGGGGCCGCACCTCGACCGAGATCATCTCGTCGCCGCACCGGTCCCCCGGGGTCGGGCCGGTGGGCTCCGGCGCCGACTCCGTGGCGGGCGCCTCCGACGTCGGCGCTGCCGTGGGCACCTCGACCGCGGCCAGCGAGGGCGAAACGCGGTCCAGCAACGGCGGGTCGGCCGGTTCCCCGGTCACCGGGGCCTCCGCCGTGACCTCGGCGTCCTCGCCGATGGCGGCCGCGACCGCCACCCAGCTGCCGCCGCCGAGCACCCCGACGGCGCAGCCGAGCACGAGCAGCCGCCGCCGCCAGTAGACGGCAGCGGGCAGAGGGCCGACCGGGTGGAGCACAGGGCGACGCTAGCCGCCCGTCCCCGCCGGCCGTCGCGCGCCACGCCCGGCTCGGCTGGGCACCGGGCCCACGACTGAACCGGCGGTACCCGCGGGCGATCCACCGGTGACGCTCCGCGACGAACCGGTCCACCGCCCCGCCAGCAGGCAGACTGGGCGCTCGTGAGCGCTCTCCCTGGCACCGACCGGTCCACCGCCGTTCCCAGCCCCGAGCCGGTCGGGGAGACGATCGTCGACTGGTACGCGGGCGCGGCGCGCGACCTGCCCTGGCGGGCACCGGGCACCGACCCGTGGGCGGTCCTGGTCAGCGAGGTGATGCTGCAGCAGACCCCGGTGGCCCGGGTCGAGCCGGTCTGGCGCGAGTGGGTGCGGCGCTGGCCCACCCCGGCGTCGCTCGCCGCAGAGAGCCCCGCCGAGGTCATCCGCGCCTGGGGCAAGCTCGGCTACCCCCGGCGGGCGCTGCGGCTGCGGGAGGCCGCGATCGCCGTCACCGAGCGCCACGACGGCCGGGTCCCGGCCGACGTCGCCGAACTGGAGGCGCTCCCCGGCGTGGGCACCTACACGGCCCGGGCGGTCAGCTGCTTCGGGCACGGCCGGCGGCAGCCCGTCGTCGACACCAACGTCCGCCGGGTCGTCGCCCGGCTGGTGCACGGCCGCGCCGAGGCGGCACCGGCCCGCGCCACCGACCTGACCGACATCGCCGCGCTGGCGCCGGACGACGACGCCCGTGCGGTGCGCTTCTCCGTGGCCGTGATGGAGCTCGGCGCGCTCGTCTGCGTCGCCGGTGCACCACGGTGCCCCGCCTGCCCGGTGCGCGACCGCTGCGCCTGGCGGCTGGCCGGCTCCCCCGCGCACGAGGGCCCGCCGCGCCGGGTGCAGAAGTTCGCCGGCACCGACCGGCAGGTGCGCGGCCGGTTGCTGGACGTGCTCCGGGGCGCGGACGGGCCGGTGCCGGCCGATGCGCTGGCGCCGGTGTGGGACGACCCCGTCCAGCGCGCCCGCTGCCTGGACTCGCTGCTGGTCGACGGGCTGGTCGAGCAGACCGCTGACGGTCGGTTCACGCTGCCCGGCTGAGCCACGCGACCGCCGGCGGCCCGGCAGGGGGCCCGGACACGGCACAGGGGCCGCCTCCCGGTCGGGAGACGGCCCCTGTGTGGACCTACGGGTCGATCACTCGGCCTGCGCGGCCGCCGGACCCTCGTCGTCGCCGTCGGCGCCGGAGAGCGCCACCGGCGGCGTGTCGGGGACGTCGACCGGCTTGGCCTCACCGCGGAAGGTGAAGGTCGCCTTGGTCGGGTCCTCGGACTCGTCGATGTCGACCACCACGATCTGACCGCTGGTCAGCTCGCCGTAGAGGATCTTCTCCGACAGCGCGTCCTCGATCTCGCGCTGGATGGTCCGCCGCAGCGGGCGGGCACCCAGCACCGGGTCGAAGCCCCGGGCGGCCAGCACCTTCTTCGCCGCCGGGGTGACCTCGATCGCCATGTCCTTGTTCCTCAGCTGCGCCTCGAGGCGGCCGAGCATCAGGTCCACGATGTGGATGATCTCGTCCTCGGTCAGCTGGTGGAACACGACGATGTCGTCGATGCGGTTGAGGAACTCCGGCCGGAAGTGCTGCTTGAGCTCCTCGTTGACCTTGAGCTTCATCCGCTCGTAGTTGCTCTGGTTGTCGTTCCCGGCCTGGAAGCCGAGGCCGACCGCCTTGGAGATGTCCCGCGTCCCGAGGTTCGTGGTCAGGATCAGGATCGTGTTCTTGAAGTCCACGATCCGGCCCTGGCCGTCGGTCAGCCGGCCGTCCTCCAGCACCTGCAGCAACGTGTTGAAGACATCGGCGTGCGCCTTCTCGATCTCGTCGAAGAGGACCACCGAGAACGGCTTGCGCCGCACCTTCTCGGTCAGCTGACCACCCTCGTCGTAACCGACGTAACCGGGAGGGGCACCGACGAGCCGCGACACGGTGAACTTGTCGTGGAACTCGCCCATGTCGATCTGGATCAGGGCGTCGTCCTCGCCGAAGAGGAACTGCGCGAGCGCCTTGGCCAGCTCGGTCTTACCGACACCCGAGGGGCCGGCGAAGATGAACGAGCCACCGGGACGACGGGGGTCCTTCAGGCCCGCCCGCGTGCGCCGGATCGCCTGGCTGACGCTCTTGATGGCCTCTTCCTGGCCGATGATCCGCTTGTGGAGCTCGTCCTCCATGCGGAGCAGCCGGGAGGTCTCCTCCTCGGTGAGCTTGAACACCGGGATGCCGGTCCAGTTCGCCAGGACCTCGGCGATCTGCTCGTCGTCGACCTCGGCGACGACGTCCATGTCGCCGGCCTTCCACGCCTTCTCGCGCTCGGACTTCTCACCCAGCAGCTGCTTCTCCTTGTCGCGGAGAGACGCCGCCTTCTCGAAGTCCTGGGCGTCGATCGCCGACTCCTTCTCGCGGCGGACGCCGGCGATCCGGTCGTCGAACTCGCGCAGGTCCGGCGGCGCGGTCATCCGCTTGATCCGCATCCGGGCGCCGGCCTCGTCGATCAGGTCGATCGCCTTGTCCGGCAGGAAGCGGTCGGAGATGTACCGGTCGGCCAGCGTCGCCGCAGCCACGAGGGCGCTGTCGGTGATGCTGATCCGGTGGTGCGCCTCGTAGCGGTCGCGCAGGCCCTTGAGGATCTCCACCGTGTGGGCGAGGGTCGGCTCGCTGACCTGGATGGGCTGGAAGCGGCGCTCGAGAGCGGCGTCCTTCTCCAGGTGCTTGCGGTACTCGTCCAGCGTGGTGGCGCCGATGGTCTGCAGCTCACCGCGGGCCAGCATCGGCTTGAGGATGCTGGCGGCGTCGATCGCGCCCTCGGCGGCACCCGCCCCGACGAGGGTGTGGATCTCGTCGATGAACAGGATGATGTCGCCGCGGGTGCGGATCTCCTTGAGGACCTTCTTCAGCCGCTCCTCGAAGTCACCGCGGTAGCGCGAACCGGCGACGAGCGCGCCCAGGTCGAGGGTGTAGAGCTGCTTGTCCTTCAGCGTCTCGGGCACCTCGCCCTTGACGATGGCCTGGGCCAGGCCCTCGACGGCGGCCGTCTTGCCGACGCCGGGCTCGCCGATCAGGACGGGGTTGTTCTTGGTCCGCCGCGACAGGACCTGCATGACCCGCTCGATCTCTTTGGCCCGCCCGATGACCGGGTCGAGCTTGGAGTCGCGGGCGGCCTGGGTCAGGTTGCGACCGAACTGGTCGAGCACCAGCGAGGTCGACGGCGTGCCCTCGGCCGGGCCGCCGGCGGCGGCCGGCTCCTTGCCCTGGTAGCCGGAGAGCAGCTGGATGACCTGCTGGCGGACGCGGTTGAGGTCGGCGCCGAGCTTCACCAGGACCTGGGCGGCGACGCCCTCGCCCTCACGGATCAGGCCGAGCAGGATGTGCTCGGTGCCGATGTAGTTGTGGCCGAGCTGCAGCGCCTCGCGCAGCGACAGCTCCAGGACCTTCTTGGCGCGGGGGGTGAAGGGGATGTGCCCGGACGGGGCCTGCTGGCCCTGACCGATGATCTCCTCGACCTGCTGACGCACACCCTCCAGCGAGATGCCGAGGGACTCGAGCGCCTTGGCGGCGACACCCTCACCCTCGTGGATCAGACCCAGGAGGATGTGCTCGGTGCCGATGTAGTTGTGGTTGAGCATCCGGGCCTCTTCTTGCGCCAGGACGACCACGCGACGGGCTCGGTCGGTGAACCGTTCGAACATCTGCTGTATCTCCCTCTGACCGGCTGGACCTGCTGTGCTCGTGTCCCCGGCAGGGGACGGTGGACACCCGACGTACGTCGGCGCGCTGGGGCACCGGTCGTTCCACTGTAGTTCGCACCACCCGACCTGCGTCGCGACGAGGCCGTCGGACCTGATCGGGGGCTCGTGAGAGTCAACTGTCGTCCCACTGACGGTGTTCCGCCGCCGGCGTCGCGCCGTTACGCCGTCAGCGGACGCCCTGCCCACCAGACGCCGTACGCACAGGAGGCTGCCGCGTGATCCTGCCGAGGGTCCGGGACCCGCGCCTGGTGACGGTCCGCCGCGGCGGCACCCTGACCGACGCCGACCACCACCTGCTGGCCCTGTGGGCTGCGGCGTGCGCGGAGCACGTGCTCCCGCTGTTCGAGGCGGCCCGGCCGGAGGACCCGCGACCGCGCCAGGCGATCGAGCACGCCCGGGCCTGGGTGCGTGGCGAGGTGCCGATGATGCAGGCCCGCGCCGCCGGCGGGCACGCCATGGGCGCCGCGCGGGACCTGCGGGGCGCACCCCGGCACGCCGCCTACGCCGCCGGCCAGGCCGGGGCCGTGGCCCACGTCGCCGAGCACGACCTGGGCGCGGCCGCCTACGCGATCAAGGCCGCCCGCGCGGCCGCACCAGCGGGCGCCGAGGAGGTCGCCGGACGGCGCGAGTGCCGGTGGCAGCGCGACCAGCTCCCCGAGGCCGTCCGCGAGCTCGTGCTCGACGACCAGCGCCGGCGGAACGCCCTCTGCTGGTCGGTGTTCGACTGCTGAGCCCAGCGCCGCACGAGCCGGAGAACGCCGTCGGCCCGGCCACCCCTGAGGGCGGCCGGGCCGACGTACGGCCCCCTCGCAGGGACCCGGCGCGAGCGTGCGAGTGCCGGGGGGCGAGGGGGTCCTTCTTCAGTGCGCGGCCTCGAAGGCCTCGACCACGCTGGCCGGGATGCGGCCGCGGTCGCTGACCTCGTGACCGTTCTTGCGGGCCCAGTCGCGGATGGCGCCGGCCTGCTCGCGGTCCATCCGGCCGCCGCCACCGGTGGCCCGGGAACGCCCGGCACCGGAGGCCCGCGTGCCGCGGCTGCTCACCTTCCGGGCCGCCGAGACGTACTTCCCGAACACGTCGCGCATCTCCGCGGCGTTCTTCTCCGACAGGTCGATCTCGTACGTCGTCCCGTCGAGGGAGAACGTCACCGTCTCGTCGGCGGGAATGCCGTCGTCGAGATCGTCACTGAGGATCACCTGGACCTTGCGAGCCATTGTTGTTCCACTCCTGTTGCGTCAGCCCCCGTGGCCGGTGCACATTTGCCGACCTGACGGCCGACGGGCCCATTCGACCACATTGCCCGCCATTTCCACCAATCCGCTTGCACATTCCACCAGAAGGGGGCGGAAAAGTGCAGGTCAGGAATGGAGAGGACGCACCAGGGGGAACAGGATCGTCTCCCGGATGCCGAGTCCGGTGAGGGTCATCATGAGCCGGTCGATCCCCATGCCGACGCCCGCCGTCGGGGGCATCCCGTACTCGAGGGCCTCCAGGAAGTCCTCGTCCAGCGCCATCGCCTCCGGGTCACCGGCGGCGGCCAGCAGCGCCTGCTGGGTGAACCGCTCCCGCTGGGCGACCGGGTCGACCAGCTCCGAGTAGCCGGTGCCCCGCTCGATGCCACCGATGTAGAGGTCCCACTTCTCGGCCAGCCCGGGCTCCGTGCGGTGCGCGCGGGTCAGCGGCGAGGTGTCCACCGGGTAGTCGACGACGAACGTCGGCGACTGCAGCGTGTGCTGCACGAGCGCCTCGAACAGCTCCTCCACGACCTTGCCCGGCAGCCAGGCCGGGTCGACGCCGACCTCGTGCCGCGCGGCGAGGGCCCGCAGGTGCTCCACCGGCGTCTGCGGGGTGACCTCCTCCCCCACCGCCTCGGAGACCAGCGCGTACAGCGGGCGCTGCGGCCACTCGCCGGAGAGGTCCAGCTCGGTGCCGTCGTGGTGCCGCGCGACGTGGTCGCCGAACAGCGCGGCGCAGCTCTCCTGGATGAGTTCGCGGGTGATGCGCGCACCGTCGGAGTAGTCGCCGTAAGCGGCGTAGAACTCGAGCATCGCGAACTCCGGGGAGTGCGAGGAGTCGGCCCCCTCGTTCCGGAAGTTCCGGTTGATCTCGAACACCCGGTCCAGGCCACCGACGATGCAGCGCTTGAGGAACAACTCCGGCGCGATGCGCAGGTAGAGGTCCAGGTCGAACGCGTTCATGTGCGTGCGGAAAGGCCGCGCCGCGGCGCCGCCGTGCACGGTCTGCAGCATCGGGGTCTCGACCTCGAGGAAACCGCGTCCGGTGAGGCCGGAACGCAACGCGCTCATCACCGCCGCACGTTCGGCGACGGTGCGGCGGGCCTCGTCCCGGACGATCAGGTCGACGTAGCGCCGCCGGACCCGCAGCTCCTCGCTCATCGGCTTGTGCGCCACCGGGAGCGGCCGCAGCGCCTTCGCGGCCAGCTGCCAGGAGTCGGCGAACACCGACAGCTCGCCCCGGCGGGAGGTGCCGACCTCGCCGGTGACCAGCACGTGGTCGCCGAGGTCGACGTCGGCCTTCCAGGCGGCCAGCGCCTCCTCGCCCACGCGGTCGCGGGAGAGCATGACCTGCAGCTCGGTGTCGCCCTCCCGCAGCGTCGCGAAGCAGAGCTTGCCGGTGTTGCGGGAGAAGATGACCCGCCCGGTGACGCCGACCTGCTGGCCGGTCATGGTGTCCGGCGGCAGGTCCGGGTGCGCCACGCGCACGTCGGCCAGGCCGGCCGTGCGGGCCACCGTCACGGGGTACGGGTCGACCCCGGCCTCGCGCAGCCGGTCCAGCTTGGCCCGCCGGACCCGCAGCTGCTCGGGGAGTTCGTCGTCGCCGTTGCCGGGGGGTTCCTCGTTCACGGGGTCCCAGCCTACGGCGGGGCGAGTCAGCGCTGGGCGGTACCGCCCTGGTGGCGCTCGAACGCCAGCCGCAGGCCGTGCACGGTGAGGTCCGGGTCACGCTCGGAGATGGACCGGCAGCTGTCGGCGACCAGCCGGTGCAGCCCGCCGGTGGCGACCACCACCGGCGCGGCACCGAACTGGGCGACCAGCTCCCCCGCGATCCGGTCGACGAGCCCGTCGACGAGGCCGGCGAAGCCGAGCACCAGGCCGGACTGCAGCGCGGCCACGGTGTTCTTCCCGATCGCCTGGGCGGGCACGGTGAGCTCCACCGAGCGCAGCTGCGCCGCCCGGGTGGCCAGTGCGTCCAGGCTGACCTCGACCCCGGGCGCGAGCGCCCCGCCGAGGAACTGCCCGGCCGGGCCGACGGCGTCGACGTTGGTGGACGTGCCGAAGTCGACGACGACGACCGGCCGGCCGCTGCCGTCGGGCCGGCGGCCGTACCGCTCGTGCGCGGCCAGGGCGGTGACCACCCGGTCGGCCCCGACCTCCCGCGGGTTGTCCACGTGCAGCGGCACGCCGGTGCGCACCCCCGGGCCGATCAGGGTGACCGGCACGGCCAGGGAGTCCAGCAGCTGGCGCAGCGCCGGCAGCAGCGCGGGCACCGTGGAGCAGGCGGCCACACCGGTGACCTCGGCGTCGCGCAGCAGCCCCCGCCACAGGAACAGCAGCTCGTCGGCGGTGGCCCCCGGCTGGGTGGTCACCCGCCAGCTGCCGACCCGGCGGTCACCGTCGAAGGTGGCCAGCACGGTGTGGCTGTTGCCGACGTCCACGGCGAGGAGCACGTCAGCCGGTCCGGAGGTCGAGCGCGAGGTCGAGGATCGGCGAGGAGTGGGTGAGCGCGCCGACGGAGAGGTAGTCGACGCCGGTGTCGGCCACCGCGCGGGCGACCTCCAGGGTCAGCCCGCCGGTGGCCTCCAGGTCGACGTCCAGGTCGCCCACCAGCGCGACGGCCTCCCGCAGCTGGTCGGTGGTCATGTTGTCCAGCAGCAGGAAGTCCGCGCCGGCGTCCAGCGCCTCGCCCACCTGCGCGACGGTGTCGCACTCGACCTGCACGGTCACCCGGGGCGCCCGCTCGCGCACCAGCGCCACGGCGGCGGCCACCGAGCCCGCGGCGGCGACGTGGTTGTCCTTGACCATCGCCACGTCGTACAGGCCCATCCGCTTGTTCGACCCGCCGCCGCACCGCACCGCGTACTTCTCCAGCGGCCGCAGCCCGGGCGTGGTCTTCCGGGTGTCCAGGACGACGGCGCCGGTGCCGGCCACCGCGTCCACCCAGGCGCGGGTGGCGGTGGCGATGCCGCTCGCCCGGCTGGCGATGTTCAGCGCGCTGCGCTCCGCCGCCAGCAGCGCCCGCACCGGGCCGCGCACGGTGAGCAGCACGTCACCGCGGCGCACCCGGTCGCCGTCGGCGGCCGGGGCGGTGAGCGTGGCCCCGGGGGCGAGCCGGGTGAACACCCGGGCGGCCACCGGCAGGCCGGCGACCACGCCGTCCGCGCGGGCCACGAGGTCCGCCGTCCCGAACTGGTCGCCGGGCACGGTCGCGGCGCTGGTGACGTCGTAGCCGACCGCGACGTCCGACTGCCGGGGCAGCGGGGCGCCGCCGGTGAGGTCCTCGGTGAGGGTGCGCTCGACCAGCTCGTCGACCCAGGCCGCCTCCAGGCCGGTGCCGGTCAGATCGGTGGCCGCCCTCACCAGTGCACCGCCGGGGACGTGCCGACGGGACGGCGGGTCACCGTGACCCCGCCGTCGGCGGCCAGGCGCACGTCCAGGTGCACCCGCCAGGCGTCGTCGGCGTCGGGGTGGTCCTCGCGCCAGTGGCAGCCACGGGTCTCCTCGCGTGCGGTGGCCGCCGCGGTGATCGCGGTGGCCACGGTGAACAGGTCGGTGGTCTCCCAGCCGGGCACGCCGGGCTCGACGTCGTCGCCGGCCTGCTCGGCCAGGAGCGCGATCCGCTCGCCGGCGGCGGCCAGGCCGGCGCCGCTGCGCAGCGCGCCCACCCGCGCGGACATGGTCGCGGTCAGCGCGCCCCGCACGCCGGCGTCCAGCAGCCCCGCCGGGCGGGGGTCCGTGCCGGCAGGCGGCCCGGGGACCGGCAGCTCGCGGGCCAGCGCCGCGCCGATGCGGCCGGCGAAGACCAGGCCCTCCAGCAGGGAGTTCGACGCCAGCCGGTTGGCCCCGTGCACGCCGGTGCAGGCGACCTCCCCGCAGGCGTAGAGGCCGGGCACGGTCGTCCGGCCGGCCAGGTCGGTGACCAGGCCACCGGAGGCGTAGTGCGCCGCCGGGGTGACCGGCACCAGGTCGGTCACCGGGTCGATGCCGGCCTCGCGGCAGCGGGCCACGATGGTCGGGAAGCGGGCCGCCAGCCCGGGCACGTGCCGGGCGTCGAGCCAGACGTGGTCGACGCCGTCGCGCAGCTGCACCCGGGTGATCGCCTTGGCGACCACGTCGCGCGGGGCCAGCTCGGCCAGCGGGTGCACGCCGGCCATGAACCGCTCACCCGCGCCGTCGCGCAGCACCGCCCCCTCCCCGCGCAGCGCCTCGGAGACCAGCGGCTGCTGACCGCGGGCGTCCGGGCCGAGGTACAGGGCGGTCGGGTGGAACTGGACGAACTCCAGGTCGGTGGCGACCGCGCCGGCGCGCAGGCCGAGGGCGACGCCGTCGCCGGTGGAGACCGAGGGGTTGGTGGTGGAGGCGTAGACCTGCCCCATGCCGCCGGTGGCCAGCACGACCGCCCGGGCGCGCACCGCGCCGACGCCGTCGGCGCTGCCCTCCCCCAGCACGTGCAGGGTCACCCCGGACGCCCGGCCGGTGGCGTCGGTGACCAGGTCCAGCACCATCGCGTGCTCGACCAGGGTGATGCCCGGGTCGGCGGCCACGGCCTGCACCAGCGAGCGCTGCACCTCCGCGCCGGTGGCGTCCCCGCCGGCGTGCACGATCCGGTCGGTCGAGTGCCCGCCCTCGCGGGTGAGCAGCAGCCGGCCGGTGGGGTCGCGGTCGAAGGCCGCACCCCAGCTGATCAGCTCGTGCAGCCGCTCGGGCCCCTCGGTGACCAGCGCCTGCACCGCAGCCGGCTCGCACAGCCCCACACCGGCCACCTCGGTGTCCCGGGCATGCGCGGCGGGGGTGTCGGCCGGGTCGAGGACGGCGGCGATCCCGCCCTGCGCCCAGCGGGTCGAGCCGTCGCCGACCTCGTCCTTCGTCACGACGGCGACCGACAGCCCGGCCGCGCGGGCGTGCAGCGCGACGCACAACCCGGCGACCCCGGAGCCGACGACGCAGACGTCGGCGGTCAGCTCCCAGCCGGGGGCCGGCGCCGCCAACCGCGCCGGCAGCCGGACGGGCACGGCCGCAGAAATGGCCATTTCTGCGGCAGGGGTCACCGGACCGGGACGCCGCGGTCGCTGCGCCGCTGGTCGGGCGCGCCGGGCACCGGGGCCGAGGGGTCGGCGCCGAGCTCGACGACGCGGTTGGCGCCGTCGACGTGCACGACCTTCGGCAGGTACGACTTGGCCTCGGTCTCGTCCATCAGGCCGTAGCTGATCAGGATGACGAGGTCGCCGGGGTGCACCAGGTGCGCGGCCGCGCCGTTGATGCCGATGACGCCGGACCCGCGCTCGCCGGGGATCACGTAGGTCTCCAGCCGGGCACCGTTGGTGACGTCGACGATCGCCACCTGCTCGCCGGCCAGCAGGTCGGCGGCGTCGAGCAGGTCCTCGTCGATCGTCACCGAGCCGACGTAGTGCAGGTCGGCCTGGGTCACGGTGGCGCGGTGGATCTTGCTCTTGAGCATCGTGCGCATCATCGGGGGCTCCCCGCGGGGTGGGTCGGTCGGGACAGGTGGACAGCGGTGTTGTCGATGAGTCGGGTGCTGCCGGCGCGGGCCGCGACCAGCAGGCGGGCGGGCCCGGCGACGGGCGCCGGCCCCAGATCGGGATCGGTCAGTTCCAGGTAGTCCTGGAGCAGGCCGGGGGCCTCGGCGAGCACCGCGCGGGCCGCGGCCAGGACGGCGTCGGCGCCCCGCGGGCCCGCCTGGGCGCCGGCGCGCAGCGCTGCGGACAACGCCGCGGCGGCCCGGCGCTGTTCCGGGTCGAGGTAGCGGTTGCGGGAGGACAGCGCCATGCCGTCGGCCTCGCGGACGGTCGGGACGCCGACCACCTGCACCCCCAGCGCCAGCTCGCGGGCCATCGCCCGGATCAGCGTGAGCTGCTGGTAGTCCTTCTCGCCGAAGACGGCGACGTCCGGGCGGACCAGACCGACGAGCTTCGCCACCACGGTCAGCACACCGGCGAAGTGCCCGGGGCGGACCGCGCCCTCCAGCACCGACCCCAGCGGACCCGGCTGCACGGTGACGCCCACCGCGCCGGCCGGGTAGACCTCCTCGACCGGCGGGTGGAAGACGACGTCGGCGCCCTCCTCGGCCAGCGCGGCCAGGTCGGCGTCCCAGGTGCGCGGGTACCGGTCGAAGTCCTCCCCCGGCCCGAACTGGGTGGGGTTGACGAACACCGAGACGACGACGCTGCCGCCGAGCTCGCGCGCTGCGCGGACCAGCGTCCGGTGGCCCTCGTGCAGCGCGCCCATGGTGGGCACCAGGACGACGGGGCCGGGCAGCCCGTCCCGCAGGCGGTACAGCTCGGCGGTGGTCTCCACCACCAGCGGCGTGCTCATCGGGCGGCCTCCTCGGCGGAGCCGTCGAGCAGGTCCAGCAGCGGATCGGCCTCCTGCCGCCGCAGCCGACCGGCCGCCAGCGCCCGCTCGGTGGTGCGCCGGGCCAGTGCCACGTAGGCGTCCACCGACTCCGGCGCCCGCTCGGCGAGGGTCTCCAGGTGGTCGCGGACGGTGCCGACGTCGCCCCGGCTGACCGGGCCGGTGAGCCCCCGGTCGCCGCGGCGCAGGCCGTTGTCCAGCGCTGCGGTGAGCAGCGGGCCCAGCACCCGGGCAGGCGCGTCGACGCCGGCGGTGCGCAGCAGGTCGGCCGCCTCGGCGACCAGGGTGACCAGGTGGTTGGCGCCGGTGACGAGTGCCGCGTGGTAGAGCCGCCGGTCGGCCTCGGCGACCCAGAACGGCTCGCCGCCCATCTCCAGCACCAGCATCTCGGCGACCGCCCGGTGCTCGGGCCGGCTGGTCACCCCGAACGGGCTCGCGGACAGCCGCTGGGCGTCCTCGGGGCCACCGGAGAAGGTCATCGCCGGGTGCAGCGCGAGCGGCAGGACGCCGGCCCGCTCGGCCGGCTCGAGCACGGCCAGGCCGTGCGCGCCCGAGGTGTGGAACACCAGCTGACCGCGGCGCCAGCGGCCGGTCTCGGCGAGGCCGGTGACCAGCCCGGGGAGCGTGTCGTCGGGGACCGCGAGCACGACCAGGTCGCTGTCGGCGACCACCTCGTCGGCGGGGCGCAGCGGCACCCCGGGCAGCAAGCGGGCGGCGCGCTCGCGGGTGGCCGCCGAGAGGCCGGCAGCGGCGACCACGTCGTGGCCGGCGGCGGCCAGCGCGGCGCCGAGCACGGAACCGACCCGGCCGGCGCCGATGACGCCGACGCGGAGCCGGGCGGGGGCCTCGGGGGCCGGGGCGAGCCCGGCGGCGGGCAGAGCGGACGGCGCGGCGTCTCCCGCGCGGGAGGGACGGACGGGCATCCCGGTGCACCCTCTCGTTCCAGTCCCTGACGGGTACCGGACTCAGGTCGCGTCGTCCCACGTCGTCGTGGGCCGTGTGTCGTGCTGTTCGGTGTCGTGCTGTTCGGTGTTCCTCGTTCGGCACCCCGCCCGCTGCAACCGCCCGCAGGCGTGTCGCGCAGGTGGCGTGTCCGCACCGAGTCTGTCACCGTCCCGGCGTCGGGCAACGGCGGGAGCCTGTGTCCTGGCTCACCCGGGTGACCCCGCGGGCGCTGCGGCCCATGGCTACGTTGGGGCCCGCGCCGGCACCGGAGCCGGCGCACGAGCGGGAGGAGCACGGTGAGCAGCTTCGAGGGACGCACCGCACTGGTCACCGGCGCGAGCCGGGGCATCGGCCTGGCGATCGCCCAGGCGCTGGTCGACCGGGGAGCCCGGGTGGTGGTCACCGCCCGCAAGCCGGATGCCCTCGCCGAGGCGGTCGAGACGCTGGGTGGGCCGGAGAATGCGGTGGCCGTCGCGGGCAACGCCGGGGACGCCGAGCACCGGGCCGAGGCCGTCCGCACCGCGATCGACACCTTCGGCAGCCTGGACGTGCTGGTCGGCAACGTGGGGATCAACCCGGTCTACGGCCCGCTGATGGACGCACCGCTGGACGCGGTCCGGAAGATCCTGGACACCAACGTCGTCGCCAGCCTCGGCCTGGTGCAGGAGGCGTGGCGGGCGTGGATGGCCGAGCACGGCGGGTCGGTGCTGATCGTCGCCTCGGTGGCGGGGCTCAAGTCCAGCGAGGGCATCGCCGCGTACGGGGTCAGCAAGGCCGCGCTGGTCAACCTGACCACCCAGCTGGCCGTCGAGCTCGGGCCGACCGTGCGGGTCAACGCCGTCGCCCCGGCCGTGGTGAGGACCCGGTTCGCCGAGGCGCTGTTCACCGGCCGCGAGGAGCAGGTGTCCGCGCAGTACCCGGTGGGCCGGCTGGGCGTCCCGGAGGACGTCGGCTCGGCCGCCGCCTACCTGCTGTCCGACGAGGCCGGCTGGGTCACCGGCCAGACGCTGGTGCTCGACGGCGGCGCGCTCTCCCGCGGCCCCATCGGCTAGGGACGGGGCCGCCGGTCACTCGCGGCGCAGCACCCGGGACAGCACGTCGTCGTCGCCGCCCTCCTCGTCGCGGTAGCGGCGACGACGCCGTCCGCTCGGTGCCGGGACGCCGTTCTCGGCGAGGATCTGCTCCAGCCGGGCGTGGCCCGCTGCCTCCGGCACGTCCCGGGGCGCGAGGCTGGGCCGGGACGACGGCGGGGGCTCGGACGGCGACGGCGACGGCGACGGCGACGGCGACGGCGACGGCGACCAGGAGGCGACCCGCTCCTCGGCCGGGGCGCTCAGCGGCGCGGGGTCGGACCAGGCGTCGGCCCAGCTCGGTCCACCGACGGCGCTCGTGGCGTACGGGCCGCTGGTCCAGGAGCCGAGCTCGTCGCGGGGCTCCGCCGCCGGGGCGGTGGACCGCGCCAGGTCCGGCTCGGGGTCCGCGGCCGCGCGGCGGTGCCGGCGCACGGGCGGGAGGTCGTCGTCGGGCTCGGCGGCCCGGCGGTGCCGTCGGGGCACGGGCTCCCCGGTCGGCTCCGCCAGCAGCGACCGCTCGCTGAGCCACCGCCTCGGCGACGGCGGGGGCGCGTCCGCCCCGCCGGTGCGGAGGGTCGGGCGCGGCGGCGGGGCGGGCTCGGCATGGCCGCGGGCGGGGCCTCGGGGAGGCGGTGCCGGACCGGATCGGCGTCCGGTCGGCCGGGTGCCGCCGGCTCCGGGTCGGCCGGTGCCGGGAAGACGCTCTCCCAGCCGACGCCGGTGGACGGGCCCATCGGCTGCCAGCCGGACGCCTCGCCCGCCAGCACGCGCTGCTCGGACACCTCGGTGGCCGGCCCGCGCACCGACTGGGCACGCATGACCATCCGCTCGATCAACAGCTCACCGGAGAGCTGCTCGGTGAGCTCGGTGCGCATCCGGCCCAGGTCCGCCCGCAGCTCACCCAGGGCGGCGAGCTCCGTCTGCAGCCTGCCGAGCCCGCTCAGCTCCTGGCGCAGCGAGCCGAGCGCGGCGACCTCCGAGCGCAGCTGCTCCAGCCCGGAGAGGTCCTCGCGCAGGCGGCCGACCGACGTGAGCTGCTCCCGCACCTCGGCCAGGCCGGCCAGTTCACCGCGCAGCTGCGCCAGCTCCGCGCGCATGGCCTGCTCGGACTCCCGGCGCAGCCGGCCCTCCAGCTCCGCCTCGTACTCGTGCCGGGCGGAGACCTCCCGGGCGAGCTCCAGCTCGTAGGCGTGTCGCAGCTCCGCCTCCCGGTCCCCCGTCGCACCCTCGGCCGTGCCGGCGTCGCCGCTGCGCTTGCCCAGCAGCAGCCCGGCGACCACCGCCGCCCAGCAGACCGCCAGCAGCAGCACCCGCAGGTGGACCGGGTCGTCGGTGAGCACCACGGCCACGGTGACCAGCACCGCCAGGCCGAGCGCGACGCCGCCCCAGAGGGCGCGGGCCGGGGACACGGTGCGCCCCCCGGCCGGTTCGTCCAGGGCCGGCAGCGGGCGGGCGGCGGCGCTCGCACCGGACCCCGCCGCACCCGGACGGGACGGCGGCGGGACCGGCGGACGCCCCGCGGCGACCGGTGCCCCCGGGGCGCTGTCGTCCCGGCGACCTCCCATGACCCCCACCCTAAGGCCACCCAGCGGCATCAGGCCGTCACGGCGCGACATCGGCGGGGGCGGCGGTGGCAGGCTGGGCCCATGACGTTGAGCCTGCTGGACTGGCGACGGCGGGTCGCCGGCCTCTACACCGCGGTCCGTGCCACCGACGACCCCGAGGCGGGCTGGCACGCCTGGCGCGCGGGCCGCGACGCGCTGTTCGCCGACCACCCCGACTCACCGCTGCCGGTCACCGCCCGCGCGGGCTTCGCGGGGCTGCCCTTCGCCGACTACGACCCGGCGCTCCGCTTCGACGTCCCGGTGGACACCGACGTGGAACCGGTCCGGCTGGGCGTGCCGACCACCGACGAGGGCGGGGTGGTGCTGCGCCGGATCGGGCGGGTGATTCTCGGCGATGTCGGCCGGCTGGACGTCTGGTGGCTGGCCGGGTACGGCGGTGGGCTGTTCCTGCCGCTGCGCGACGCGAGCGCCGGCAACTCGACCTACGGCGGCGGGCGCTACCTGCTGGACACGGTGAAGGGCGCCGACCTCGGGAGCACGGACGGCCGGCTGGTGGTCGACCTCAACTTCGCCTACCACCCCTCCTGCACCTTCGACCCGGCCTGGACCTGCCCGCTGGCTCCGGAGGGGAACCGGGTCGACGCGGAGGTGCTCGCCGGGGAGCAGCTGCCCCCCGGCGGCTGGTACTGAACGGGTGAGGGCCCGCTCCCCCCGGGGAGCGGGCCCTCACCGTTGCCTCGGGCGGGTTCCTGGTCAGCCCTGGGCGAGGGCGCCGTCGGAGCTGAAGACCAGGCCGATCGAGACCTCGCCCTGCTGGATGGCCGCCTTGGTCAGCGGGCCACCGGCGTCGTACTCGGAGAACCCGGCGAACTCCAGGCCGTAGGTGTCCTCCAGGCCGGGCTGGCACTGCGGCCGGGTCGGGCACTCGCCCGGACCACCGAGCAGCAGCGAGCCGTCACCGCAGGCCTCGGCGAGCTCGGACAGCGTGCTGACGCCGAGGGCGTCGGCGAACTCGGTGGTGACGGCGAAGGCGTTCTGGTCGGCGGCCTCGGCCGGCTCGCCGAACACCAGCCCGGCCTGCTCGGCGATCGGCTCCAGCGCGGCCGCCGTCGCCTCCGCGTCGCCCGAGGCGATCGGGTCGGCACCGGGGGTCACCTGCTCGTTGAGGATGTCGGCGACCGTGGCCAGGTACTCGGGGAATGCCTGGATCTCCCCACGCTGCAGCGCCGGCAGGTACAGCTCGCGGTTGCCCACGGTCTGCACGCTCGCCTGGAAGCCCGCGGCCGTCAGCGCGTCGGCGTAGACGTTGGCCAGCACCTGCGACTCGGTGAAGTCCGCGGCGCCCACCACGACCGCGCCGCTCCCGCCCGAACCGGAGTCCAGGCCGTTGTCGGCGACGTAGGCCGCGGCGACGTCCTCGGCGCTCTGCCGCTCCACGTCCACCGCGGCGTTCATCTCGATCAGCTGCTCGGTGGTCAGCTCCGCCGAGACGGCGTTCAGCGTCTCCACCAGGGCCGGGTTGGCCGCGGCGGCCTGGGCGTTGACCGCCGGGATGATGTTGTCGGCGTTCTGCAGCTGCTGGTCGTCCTCGAGCACGACCAGCTGGTCACCGGGGACGGGGGCGCAGGCGTCACCACCGGAGCCGCCGGCCGAGCCGCTGGCCTGGGCGTTGCCGCCGGTGCCGGACGAGCCGGACTCCCCGCAGGCAGCGGTCGCGAGCACCGCGGCGGCCGCGGCGGTGACGGCGAGGTGGGTGAACGTACGGGGACGCGTGCGCATCGACTCCGCCTTCTGTGTCCCGTGGCGCCCCCTGATGGACTGCCACGCGTGTCTGGCGGGACGAACCCGCAGTGCACAACCAACCTCCTCGGGAGCCGGACCGCAACTCCTCGGGGAAGCCGTTGCCGTTCCGTGACCGCAGCTCAGAGGGGAGAGGTCGCCTGCACCCGGCGGCGCACCCGCAGCCGCGTCCACGGCAGCTGCCGCTGGCCCGGGGTGACCGCCCAGCTCAACACCGCGAGCGCCAGTTCGGTGAGGACGGCGAGACCGGCGACGACGAGCGCCCCGGCGAGCACGGCGCCGTAGTCCTGCTGCCGGAACCCGAGGGTGATGATCTGGCCCAGCCCGCCTCCGGCGACCAGCGCGGCGAGCGTCGCGGTGGCGACCACCTGGACGGCGGCGGTGCGCACCCCGGTCATCACCATCGGCACCGCCAGCGGCAGCTCGGCCCGCAGCAGCACCTGCCGGCCGTCCATGCCCATCGCCCGGGACGCCTCGACGACGTCACGGTCGACGCCGCGGAACCCGACGTGGGTGTTGGAGAGCACCGGCGGGATCGCGAACACCGCCAGCGCGATCGTCGTCGCCGTCGGGCCGAAGCCGATGGGGGTCACCGCGAACAGCGTGAGCAGGGCCAGGGTGGGCACGGCGCGGGACACGTTGGACAACCCCACGACGAAGCCCCCACCCCGGCCGGTGTGCCCCAGCAGCGCGCCCACCGGGACCCCGATCAGCAGGGCCACCAGCACCGCCAGCCCGGAGATCCGCAGGTGCTCGACCAGCAGGTCGACGATCCCGTTCGGCCGGGTCCAGTTGAACGGGTCGTTGAGGTAGACGACGGCGTCCTGCAGCCGGTTCACGCCGCCACCCGCCGCGACCAGGGGGTCAGCACCCGCTCGGCCCCCGCCAGCAGGAGGTCACCGATCAGCGCCAGCAGCACGCAGCCGACGACGCCGGTGACGATCTCGGCGCGGTAGAAGTTCGCGGCGAACCCCCCGGTGATCAGCTGCCCCAGCCCACCGTGCCCGACGATCACCCCGACGGTGACCAGCGCGACCGTGGAGACCGTGGCCACCCGCAGGCCGGCGATGAAGGACGGCAGCGCCAGCGGCAGCTCGACCTGCCAGAACAGCCGCACCGGCCCGTAGCCCATGCCCTGCGCGGCCTCCCGCACGTCCGGTGGCACCGACCGCAGGCCGGCGAGGAAGTTCCGGACCAGGATCACCAGCGAGTAGAGCACCAGCCCGACCAGCACCGTCGTCGTCGTCAGCCCGGTGGCCGGCGCGATGAAGGCGAACATCGCCAACGACGGGATGGTGTAGATCAGCGTCGACAGGCCGAGCACCGGGCCGGCCAGCCACCGGCTGCGCCGGGCGAGCAGCGCCAGCGGGAGGGCGATCAGGGCACCGAGCACGACCGCGCCGACGGTGAGCCGCACGTGCTCGCCGGCCAGGTCCACAATGGTGTCCCACTCACGGGTCACGTAGGAGGGGTCGAACCAGGGGTTCGGCGCCGCATCGACTGCGAGCACGTCATCGCTCATCGCGCTCAGCACCGGGCGCCTGCCAGGAAGGCCACCTCGTGGACGCTACTGCCCCGCCCGGAAAGCCCGCACCAGCACGAGCCGAGCAGATCCGGCTGGACGGGGTCGGCAAGCGCTACCCCGACGGCACGGTCGCGGTCCGCGAGCTGGACCTGACCTTCGCCGCGGGCGAGCTCAGCGTGCTGGTCGGACCCTCGGGCTGCGGCAAGACGACCACGATGAAGATGATCAACCGGATCATCGAGCCGACCAGCGGGCGGATCCTGCTCGGCGACGACGACGTCACCGACGTCGACCCGGTGCAGCTGCGCCGGCGGATCGGCTACGTCATCCAGAACGTCGGGCTCTTCCCGCACCAGACGGTGCGCCGCAACGTCGCCACCGTGCCCCGGCTGCTCGGGTGGGACAAGCAGCGCACCCGGGACCGGGTGGAGGAGCTGCTCACGCTGGTCGGCTTGGACGCGGCGACGTTCGGCGACCGCTACCCCCACCAGCTCTCCGGCGGGCAGCGCCAGCGCGCCGGGGTCGCCCGGGCGCTGGCCGCCGACCCCGGCGTCCTGCTGATGGACGAGCCGTTCTCCGCCGTCGACCCGATCGTGCGCGAGCGGCTGCAGACCGAGTTCCTCCGGCTGCAGGAGGCGGTGCGCAAGACCATCGTCTTCGTCACCCACGACATCGAGGAGGCGGTGCGGCTCGGCGACCGGATCGCGGTGATGAGCGAGGGCGGCACGGTCGAGCAGTTCGCCCCGCCGGCGGAGCTGCTCGGCTCCCCCGCCACCCCGTTCGTCGCCGACTTCGTGGGTGCCGACCGCGGCCTCAAGCGGCTGGCGGTCACCGGCATCGACCTCGACGACCTGGAGCAGCCGCCGGTGGTGCACGTCGACGACGGGCTGGCCGACGCCCGGGCCGCGCTGACCCGGGCCGGGGCCCGCTGGGCCGTGGTGCTCGACGACCAGCAGGACCTGCACGGCTGGATCTCCGCCGAGCGGGCCGCCGGGAGCGGCACGGTGCGCACCGTCGCACGCCGGATGGAGGCCTGGGTGCCGGTCGAGGCCACGCTCAAGACGGCGTTCTCCACCATGCTGCAGCTGGAGGCCGGCTGGGTCGCGGTGCTCGACGGCGACCGGTTCTGCGGGGTGCTGACCCCCGAGTCGCTGCACGCGGCGCTGCGCCGTTCCGTCGAGGGCACCGTCCCGGAGACGGCGGGCGCCACCCGCGTGTGACCCGCCTCGGAGGCCGGCAGACGGTCAGGCGCGGGCGCCGCCGGGCGTGCCCTCGTCGTCGTGCTCGGGCGGGATCTTGCAGACGTGCTCCAGCCACAGCGCGGCGGCGACCAGGGCGGCCCCCAGGACGACGCCGATGGCGCCGGTGACCGCGTCGCCACCGGCCGCTCGCAGCTGACCGATCGACGGAAGCGCGTGCAGCAGCAGCCCTCCCCACACGCCGGCGAAGACCGCACCGACGTAGGCGCTGGCCTGGGCGAGCACCGCGAGCCGGGCGACCAGCATCGGCTCGACCGGCCGGACCGACCCCCGCGGCCCCGGACGGCGGTCCCGTTGCACGGCCAGCCGGGCGCGCAGCGCGCGGGCACCGAGGGCCAGCGCCAGGGCGAGCACCCCCAGCGGCAGCGGGAGCCACCAGGAGCGCACCGGCAGCGACCCGTAGGCCGCCCGGACCACCAGCCAGGACGCCACGGCGATGCCGACGGCGAGGACCACCAGGTCGCGGCGGCGCACCGGGCTCACGCGAGCTGCTCCCAGCGGACCACCGCGGCGACGTCGTCGGGCGGCAGTGCCGCGAGCAGGTCGGCCACCGCACCGCGCCCGGGGAGCTCCGCACCGGGGTCCAGCGCCAGCCACGGCACCAGCACGAACGCCCGCTCGTGCGCCCGCGGGTGCGGGAGGGTGAGCTGCGGGTCGTCGGAGCGGACTGCGGTGCCGTCGTCCGCGGTCACCGTGACCACGTCGACGTCCAGCGTCCGCGCTCCCCAGCGCACCTCCCGGGTGCGCCCGGCCGCCTGTTCCAGCTCGTGGGCCAGCGCCAGCCAGCCTGCGGCGTCCCGGTCACCCCGCACGACGGCGATCGCGTTCAGGTACGGCGGCTGCTCGACCGGCCCCCACGGCGGCGTCTCGTACAGCACCGAGCGCGCGACCAGCCCCTGCCCGGCGAGCGACTCCATCGCCCGGCGCAGCGTGCCCGCGCGGTCGCCCAGGTTGCCGCCGAGGGACAGGACCGCCCGGCTCATCGGCGCTCGCGCCGGATCGCGACCGTCACGTCGTCGGCGGGGACCCCGAGGTCGGCCTGCGGCTTGTGCACGGTGATCTCCACCGCCTGCACACCGTCGTACCCGAGGCAGAGGTCGGCCAGCCGCTGGGCGAGGGTCTCCAGGAGGTCGACCGGGTCGCCGACGAGCACCGCGTGCAGCCGCTGGGACAGCTCGGCGTAGTTGACCGTCCTCGTCAGGTCGTCGGTCGCCGCCGCGGGGGCGGTGTCCAGCTCCAGGGCGGCGTCCACCCGGAAGGTCTGCCCGCGCTCGCGCTCCTCGGGGTACACCCCGTGGAAGCCGTGCCCGGTCAGGCCGTGCACGGTGATCCGGTCAGCCACGTCCACTCCCTCCCCCGCGGGCAGCCTGCACCGCCGCCAGCGTCCTGATCGCGTCCAGCGACTGCACCGGGTCGTGCACCCGCACGCCCCAGGCGCCGGCCTGCGCGGCGAGCACCGAGATCGCCGTCGTCGCCGCCTCCCGGCCCTCGACCGGCCGGACGGCGCCGTCGGGGCCGGCCAGCAGCCGCCCCAGGAACGTCTTGCGCGAGGCGCCCACCAGCACCGGCAGCCCGAGGGCGACCAGCCGGTCCAGCCCGGCCAGCAGCGCCCAGTTGTGCTCGGCGTTCTTGGCGAAGCCCAGCCCCGGGTCGAGCACCAGCTGCGCCGGGTCGACGCCGGCCGCGACGACGTCCTCCACCCGCGCGGTCAGCTCGGCGGCGACCTCGGTGACGACGTCGCCGTAGCGGGCCGCCGCGTACATCTCGCGGCTGTGGCCCCGCCAGTGCATCAGCACCCACGGGACGCCGGCGTCGGCGACCAGCCGGGCCATGCCGGCGTCGGCCAGCCCGCCGCTGACGTCGTTGACCAGCACCGCGCCGGCGTCGAGCGCCGCCTCGGCGACCTCCGCGCGGGTGGTGTCCACGCTCACCCGCACGCCCGCGGCGGCCAGCTCGCGGACCACCGGCACGACGCGCCGGCACTCCTCCTCGGCGTCGACGCGGTCGGCGCCGGGGCGGGTCGACTCGCCCCCGACGTCGACGTAGTCGGCGCCCGCGGCGTGCATGCGCCGGCCGTGCGCGACGGCGGTGGCGGTGTCGGCGAAGGTGCCGCCGTCGGAGAAGGAGTCCGGCGTGACGTTGAGGACGCCCATCACCACGCACCGGCCGGGGCGTGGCAGCGTGCGGCTCACCGCTGCAGGATGAGGCTCATCGCCTCGCTGCGCGTGGCCGCGCTGTCCCGGAAGACCCCGCGCACGGCCGACGTCGTCGTGGACGAGCCCGGCTTCCGGATGCCGCGCATCGACATGCAGAGGTGCTCGGCCTGGACCACCACGATCACGCCCTGCGGCTTGAGCACGTCGAACAGCGCGTCGGCGACCTGCCGGGTCATCCGCTCCTGCACCTGCGGCCGCCGGGCGTAGACGTCGACCAGCCGGGCCAGCTTGGACAGCCCGGTCACCCGGCCGTCGGGGCCGGGGATGTAACCGACGTGCGCGACACCGTGGAAGGGCACGAGGTGGTGCTCGCAGGTCGAGTACATCGGGATGTCCTTGACCAGCACCAGCTCGTCGTGGTCCTCGTCGAACGTCGTCGCGAGGACGTCGTAGGGGTCCTGGTCGAGGCCGGCGAAGACCTCGGCGTAGGCCCGGGCGACCCGGGCCGGGGTGTCGACCAGACCCGGCCGGTCCGGGTCCTCGCCGATGGCGAGCAGCAGCTCCCGGACGGCGGCCTCGGCCCGCGCGGAGTCGATCCGACCCGGGCGCAGGTCGCCGACGACGTCGCCGGTGACCTGGTCCTGGCCGACCCCGTCGACCTCGTGCCCGCCCCCGGTGACCCGGCCGCTCACCGGCCCGGAGCCGGGGCGCCCACGTCGCCGACCGGGTTCGGGGCCTGCGATGCGCCGTTGGCGTGGCCGTTCTGCGCTGCGGCGGCCTCGGTGGGGGTGAGCACCGGCCCGCGCTGGGACGGCGTCCGCTTCCCGAAGCCGTTGTACGGCGCCAGCGAGGGCCGCTTGGCGACCCCGGCGCAGATCCGCGCCATGTCCTCGCGGGAGAGGGTCTCCTTCTCCATGAGCTCGAGCACCAGCTGGTCGAGGGTGTCCCGGTACTCGACCAGGATCTCCCAGGCCTCGTCGTGCGCGGCCTCGATCAGCGCCCGCACCTCGCCGTCGATGTCGGCGGCGACCGCGTCGGAGTAGTCCGGCCGCGAACCCATGTCCCGGCCGAGGAACGGCTCGGAGTCGGTGCTGCCGTACTTCACCGCGCCGAGCTTCGCGCTCATGCCGTACTGGGTGACCATCGAGCGGGCCAGCGAGGTGGCCTTCTCGATGTCGTTGCCGGCGCCGGTGGTCGGCTCGTGGAAGACCAGCTCCTCGGCCGCCCGGCCGCCCAGCGCGTAGGCCAGGGTGTCGATCATCTCCGAGCGGGTCTGGGTGTACCGGTCCTCGGTGGGCAGCACGAGGGTGTGCCCCAGCGAGCGGCCGCGCGGCAGGATGGTCACCTTGTGCACCGGGTCGGTGTTCGGCAGTGCGTGGGCCACCAGGGCATGGCCGCCCTCGTGGTACGCGGTGACCTTCTTCTCCTTCTCGCTCATCGCCCGGGTCTTGCGCTCGGGCCCGGAGAGGACCCGGTCGATCGCCTCCTCGAGGGCGGCGTCGGTGATCACCGTGCCGTTGTGCCGGGCGGTGAGCAGGGCGGCCTCGTTGAGCACGTTGGCCAGGTCGGCGCCGGTGAAGCCGGGGGTGCGGCGGGCGACGGTCGCCAGGTCGACGTCCTCGGCCAGCGGCTTGCCCGTGGCGTGCACCTTCAGCACCTCGGTGCGGCCGGCCAGGTCGGGGCGGTCGACGGCGATCTGCCGGTCGAAGCGGCCCGGGCGCAGCAGTGCGGGGTCCAGCACGTCCGGCCGGTTCGTGGCGGCGATCATGATGACCCCGCCCTTGACGTCGAAGCCGTCCATCTCGACCAGCATCTGGTTGAGGGTCTGCTCGCGCTCGTCGTGCCCGCCGCCCATGCCGGCGCCACGCTGGCGGCCGACGGCGTCGATCTCGTCGACGAAGATGATCGCCGGGGCGTTCTCCTTGGCCTGGGTGAACAGGTCGCGGACCCGGCTGGCGCCGACGCCCACGAACATCTCCACGAAGTCCGAGCCGGAGATCGAGTAGAACGGCACGCCGGCCTCGCCGGCGACCGCGCGGGCCAGCAGCGTCTTGCCGGTGCCGGGCGGGCCGAACAGCAGCACGCCCTTGGGGATCTTGGCCCCGATCGCCTGGAACTTGACCGGGTTCTGCAGGAAGTCCTTGATCTCCCGCAGCTCCTCGATCGCCTCGTCGGCGCCGGCGACGTCGGAGAACGTCGTCTTCGGGGTGTCCTTGCTGACCACCTTGGCCTTGGACTTGCCGAAGGCCATCACACCGCGGCCGCCACCCTGCATGGAGTTGAACAGCCAGAACAGCAGCAGCAGCAGGATCAGGAACGGCAGGAAGCTGACCAGCAGGCTGGTGAGCAGGCTGGTCTGCGTGACGGTGGTGTCGAACTCCTCGTCGGAGTCCCGCAGCAGCTGGACGAGGCCCTCCTCGAGCGCCACCGGGTAGGACGCGCTGACCTGCTCGCTGCCCTCCACCGGGTTCTCGAGGTCGAGGTCGACCGTCTGCTCGGTGGTGTTGATCGTGGCGGAGGTGACGTTCCCGCTCTCGATCTGGGCGAGTGCGGTCGACGTCGAGACCTCGTCGTAGCTGCTGTTGCCGCGGAAGAAGCTGGAGCCGATGAAGGCCAGCGCGACGACGATGAGGACCCAGAACCAGACCGAGCGGAAGATCTTCTTACGTTCCATACACCGATGCCGGGCCACCCGGGTCTCGCCCGGCCCGCCCGTCGACCCTCCTGATCGTCGCAGGACGCCGCACGCGGACGGAGGCGGCAGCCCGCCGCGGGGCGACGTCGTTGGCTCGACGGTACACCGCGGAAGGACCCCGCCCTCCTCACCGCTCGCGAGCTCGCGATGAGCCTCTGGGCAGGGCCGACCCGGGACCGGCCCGTGGAGCGACCTCTAGGTGGAGTACACCTCGGGCTTGAGCGTGCCGATGTAGGGCAGGTCGCGGTAGCGCTCGGCGTAGTCGAGGCCGTACCCGACGACGAACTCGTTGGGGATGTCGAACCCGATGTACTTCACCGGGACGTCGACCTGCACCGCGTCGGGCTTGCGCAGCAGGGTGCAGACCTCGAGGCTCGCCGGCCGCCGGCCGCCCAGGTTCTTCAGCAGCCAGGACAGCGTGAGCCCGGAGTCGATGATGTCCTCGAGCACCAGCACGTGGCGGTCGCTGATGTCCCGGTCGAGGTCCTTGAGGATGCGCACCACGCCCGAGGAGCTGGTGGAGCTGCCGTAGGAGGAGACCGCCATGAACTCCATCTGGGTGGGCAGGCGCAGCGCCCGGGCGAAGTCGGACATGAACATGACCGCGCCCTTGAGCACCCCCACGAGCAGCACCTCGCGGCCGGCGTAGTCCTCGGCGATCGTCGCCGCCAGCTCCTCGATCTTCTCCTCGATCTGCCGCGCGGAGAGGAGCACGTGGTCGATGTCGGGGCCGTAGCCGTGGTCAGGGCCCAACAACTGCCCGGTGTCCTGCGCTCCGGGGGTGGTCGGCTCGCTCACGGGCAGGGCTCCTCTGGGGGTTCGGCTGGGTGGTCGACCGCAGCCCGGTGCTCGGCAGGACGCGCGGCGCCGGACAGCAGCGTCAGCCTGCCAGACGACCGGAGCACGCCCGCGCCGCCGGGTAGGTCCACCCGGCCCTGCCCCCGCCAGCGGGTGAGCAGCGCGTCGACCGCGCGCAGGTGCACGGCCTGCAGGTCGGGGACGCCGGCACGCCGCAGCCAACCGCGCAGCACCCGCCGGCGCAGCGCGTCGGGGAGCTGGGCGAGCGGCCCGGCGGGCAGCCCGCCGTCCACGAGCAGTTCGGCGAGCCGGGCGCCGGCGAGCTCGTCCAGGGCGTCGAGGTCCTCCCGGAGCAGCGCGGCGGTGCGCGCCAGCGCCGGTGCGACCCCGCCGCCGAGCACCTGCTCCAGCAGCGGCAGCACCTCGGCCCGCAGCCGGACCCGGGTGTAGGCCGGGTCGGCGTTCCACGGGTCGTCCCACACCGGCAGCCCCTGGTCGGTGCAGGCCTGCCGGACGGTCGCCCGCCGGACGCCGAGGAGCGGCCGCCACCAGGGGACGCCGTCGGCGGTCCGCTCCTCGACCATCCCGGCCACCGAGCGCGGACCCGAGCCGCGGCCCAACCCGAGCAGCACCGTCTCGGCCTGGTCGTCGAGGGTGTGGCCGAGCGCGATCCGCGCACCGTGCTCACCGGCCGCCCGGACCAGGGCCGCGTACCGGGCGGCGCGCGCGGCCGCCTCCGGGCCACCGTCGTCCCCCACCTGGACCCGCACGCTCAGCACCGGGTCGAGGCCGAGCCCGCGCAGCAGCTGCGCCGTGGCGTCGGCGCGGGCGGCCGAGCCCGGCTGCAGCCCGTGGTCGACGGTCACGCCCCCGACCCGGACGCCGGCGTCGCGCGCCTCGAAGGCCAGCGCCGACGCCAGCGCCACCGAGTCCGCTCCCCCGCTGCAGGCGACCAGTACCGGCCGGTCCGATCGCCGCAGCCCCAGGCGGACGGCGTGCCGGACGACCGCGACCGCCGGCGGCGGCCCGGCCACCTCAGGCGGGGACGGCCGGGCGGCTGCCCAGCACGCGCGCCACCCAGCGGGCCGGGTCGGTGAGCTCCTCGACCAGCGGCAGGTTCTGCGGCCCGGCCCAGACCTGGTTGAACCCGTCCATGCCGGCCAGCTCGACCACGCCGGTCACGAAGACCCGACCGTCGGCGTACTGCTGCATCTTCTGCTCCAGGCCCAGCAGGCGGCGCAGCACCCGGTCGATGGGGCCGCGGCCCTTGCGGCGCTGGGCGAAGCGCTTGCGCAGCGTGCGCACCGAGGGGACGACGTCCGGGCCGACGCCGTCCATGACGAACTCGGCGTGCCCCTCGACCAGGCTCATCACCGCGGTCACCCGGTCCAGCACGGCCCGCTGCTCCGGGCCGCGGACCAGCGCCATCAGCCCCTGCGGGGCGTCGTCGTCGGTGCCGCCCCGTACGGCGTCGCCGAGGCTGCGGACCAGGTCGGTGAGCCGCTCCCGCAGCACGTCGGGGGTCAGGTCGGTGGCCGACGCGAAGGCCTGCACCTGCTCCTCGAGGTAGGGGCGCAGCCACGGGACGGCGGTGAACTGGAGCTGGTGGGTGACCTCGTGCAGGCAGACCCACAGCCGGAAGTCGGTCGGGTCGACGCCCAGGCGCCGCTCGGTCTCGACGATGTTCGGGGCGACCAGCAGCAGCCGGCCACCGGTGCCGAACACCTCGTACTGGCCGAGCACCCGCGTGCAGAGGAACGCCAGCACCCCGCCGGCCTGCACACCGGTGGCGCGGGAGCCGATCGCGGTGGCCAGCGGGCCGGGCGGGGTGCCGCCCTGGGCGGCGCGCAGGGCCTCGGTCAGCGGGTCGAGCAGCGCGGCCATGCCCATGGTGTTGGCGTCGACCCAGCCGGGCCGGTCGACGACGGCGACCACCGGCTCGGGTCCGCCGGCCACCGGGTGCAGGCCGGTCAGCTCCTCGACGTGCGCGACGGCGGTCGCCGCCGCGCGGTGCAGCTCGGCGACGACGTCGGCAGCCTCTTCCCGGGAGGTCTCCGGACCCGCCTTGGTCAGCCGACGGGCGGTGCGGCCGGCGAGGTCCCAGTCGACGAGGGACGAGGGGCGGCTCATCGGTTCACCGTACCCACCGGGGGTGGCCGCCGTCGGGCTCAGCGGCAGCCGCAGGCGGCCAGTGCGGTGGCGACGTCGTCCAGGGCCGCCTCGGCCGCGACCAGGCCACCGGTTGCACCGTCGGCGAGCACGGCGAAGGCCAGCAGCCGCCCGTCGTCGGTGAGCACCGTCCCGGCCAGGTCGTGCACGCCGTCGAGGGTGCCGGTCTTGGCCCGGACCACGCCGGCCTGGCCGGTGCCCGGGCGATCAGCCAGGGTCCCGTCGTACCCGGCCACCGGGAGCCCGCTGAGCAGCCCGCCGGTGTCGGGGATGCTGCCGTCGGCGACCCCGCGCAGCAGCTCGGTGAGCAACCGGGCGGGCACCAGGTCGGTGGCGGAGAGGCCGCTGCCGTCGCTCATCGTCAGGCCCGTGGTGTCCAGGCCGGCGTCCGCGACCGCGGCGGTGACCGCCTGGGCGGCCCCGGCGAAGTCGGCCGGGAGTCCCCGGGCGATCGCCACGTGCCGGCCCAGGGACTCGGCGAGCAGGTTGTCCGACTGGCTGAGCGCCTGCTCGACCAGCCGCACGACCGGCGCGGAGTCGACGCTGCCCAGGACGCGGGCGCCGGCCGGCGCCTCCCCGAGCGCGACCGGGGCGTCGGGGACGCCCAGGGCGGCCGCCAGCGCCTCGCCGGCGTCGGTGCCGGGGGCGCCGCTGCGCATCGGCCCGTCCGGGTCGACCCGCGCGCCGTCGACCGCGGTGGCGGTGACCGGTGCGGCGTAGGTCGAGGGCGCGTCGCCGGCCCCCCAGCCGGGCGCGGCGAGGGGGCCGGTGAACAGCGAGTTGTCGACCACCACCCGGGTGACCGGGGCGCCGCCCAGCGACTGCTGGACCTCGGCGGCGAGCTCGGCCACGGTGGCCGCGCCCGGGTAGTTCTGCGACGGCGCGGTGGTCGAGAGCGTGGGGTCGCCCCCGCCCACCAGCACGACCTCGCCGGGGATGGCCCCGGCGACGACGGTCGTGGTGAGGGTGTCGGCCGGGTCGAGGGTGGTGAGCGCGGCCAGCGCGGTCAGCAGCTTGGCGGTGGAGGCCGGGGTGCCCGGGTCGCCGCCGTCGCGGTCGAACAGGACGGCGCCGGTCGCGACGTCGACCACCTGGGCGGACAGCCCTCCGCCCAGGGCCGGGTCGGCCAACAGCGGCGTGAGCACGCTGCTGAGCACCGCCGGGTCGGGCCGCGGCGCGCTGCCGGACAGCTCGGTCAGCACCGGTGCGGGGTCGGAGAGCACCGGGAGGACGGCGTCGGGGACCTGCTCGGCCCCCTCGGCGAGACCGGTGTCGGCGCGGTCCCCGACGAACTGGAGGCCCAGCACCACGGCCGCGGCGGCGACCGCCAGCACCAGCACCGCGGCCAGCACCGCCCGGCCCCGGCGGCGACCACCCGCGCGGCGGTCGCGGCGGCTGGGGCGGGGTGCGCTGGCCGTCGCCCCGCTGGCCGCGGGCTCCGGGACGGGGCGGGTTCGGGAGCGGCGGGCCGCGGGGCGGGGGTGGGGCGTGGACCGGGTGTCGGCCGGGCGCCGGCGACCCGCTGGCCGGGGAGGGCCGCGAGCGGGGTGGCGGCCGGGGTGGCCGGGCGGGCGTCGCGATGCTGCTCGGCGGCCCGAGCTGCTTCGGCCCGCTCCTCCGCTGCGCGCGCTGCGGTCGCCCGGTCGGCCTCGGCCTGGGCCTCGGACTCGGACTCGGCCTGGGCCTGGGCCTGGGCAGCCGCGCGGTCGGCTTCGGCCTGGACTGCCGCCGCGCGGTCGGCCTCAGCTCGTTCGGCGGCCATCCGCTCGGCCTCGGCCTCCTGGGCCGCTCGGCGCGCCTCCTCCCGCTCCGCCGTCCGGCGGGCCTCGGCCTCGTCGGCGGCCCGGGCAGCGGCCTCCTGCTCCGCGGAGCGGCGGGCGGCCGCCTCGGCGAGCACCGCCTGCTCCACCTCGGCCCGTTCGGCGGCCATCCGGTCGGCCTCGGCCTGCAACGCGGCCGCCCGCTCGGCCTCGGCCCGCTCGAACGCCGCCTGCTCGGCAGCGGCCTGCACTGCGGCGGCCTGCTCGGCGGCCTCCTTCTCCGCGGCCCAGCGGCGCACCTCGGCGAGGTCGGCGGCGGCCTGCGCGGCGGCGGCCGCCGCCTCGTCCTCCGGGGTCAGCCGGGCGGCCTCCTCGGCGGCGGCCTGCTCCGCGGCGGCGCGCTCGGCGATCCAGCGCTTGACCTCGGCCAGATCGGCAGCGGCCTGCTCCGCGGCCACCCGCCGGGCCTCCGCCTCCTCTGCGGTCTCGGCGGCCAGCTGGTCGGCGGCGGCCCGTGCCGCGGCGGCCTCCTCGACCGCCTGCTGGGCCGCGGCGGCCTGCTCGGCCCTCGTGGGCTCGGGTGCGGCGTCCGTCGTCGGCTCGTCAGCGGCCGCCTCGTCGGTGGCCGGGGTGACCGGCTCGTCGGTGGCCGGGACGACCGGCTCGTCGCCGACCTCGTCGTCGATCGGCGATCCGTCCACCGTCGGTTCGTCGGTGGCGGACTCGTCGGTGGCGGACTCGTCGGTGGCGGACTCGTCGGTGGCGGACTCGTCGGTGGCGGACTCGTCGCCCGCAGGGTTCGCCGACTGCTCCCCCGCCCCGGCCGCTGGATCGGCGACCGGGCCGGCGTCCTCGACGGCCGACGGCGCGGCGTCCGCCGGGACCGGCACGTCGGCCTCCACGGCCGGCGGGGTCGCGGCGGCGTCGTCGGGTGTGGTTGCGGACGGTGTGCCACCCGAGGGTGCAGAGTCCTGCGAGCCCTTCCCGTCACCCGCCTCCGACGGCTGGTCCGACGGCGCGTCCTGCGGACTCGACGAGATCTCCCCCACCCCCCGGAGTGACCTCCGCCGACGCGGCGGGCGGTCGTAGGCCACACTATCCGCGTGCAGTTCGACGTGACGGTAGAAATCCCCAAGGGCCAGCGGAACAAGTACGAGCTGGACCACGCCACCGGACGCATCCGCCTGGACCGGATGCTGTTCACCTCGACCCGGTACCCCGCGGACTACGGGTACATCGAGGAGACCCTCGGGATGGACGGTGACCCGCTGGACGCGCTCGTCCTGCTGGAGGAGCCGACCTTCCCCGGGTGCCTCATCACCTGCCGGGCCATCGGGATGTTCCGGATGACCGACGAGGCCGGGGGGGACGACAAGGTCCTCACCATCCCGGCGACCGACCCGCGGATGGCCCACCTGCAGGACATCGGCGACGTGTCGGAGTTCGACCGGCTGGAGATCCAGCACTTCTTCGAGACCTACAAGGACCTCGAGCCGGGCAAGTCGGTCGAGGGCGCCGAGTGGGTCGGGCGCGCCGAGGCCGAGGCCGAGATCGAGGCCTCCCGCCAGCGGGCCCTCGACGCCGGCAGCCACTGACCCCCGTCCACCCTGACCCGGCTCCGGCCGGATCGCCGAGCACGCACGCCGACGGCGGCGCACCCACCCGGGTGCGCCGCCGTCGGCGTCTCGTCAGGTGATCAGCGGAGGGCACCGCGCACGACAGGGCGGCGCCGGCCAGGGCGGACCACTGGCCGGGGGAACTGGAGAGCCGCCTGTCGGAATCGAACCGACGACCTTCTCATTACGAGTGAGATGCTCTACCGACTGAGCTAAGGCGGCGGGCGTGCGACGGAGAGCTTACGGCACCGGTGCGCCGGCGCCGCGCAGCCCCCGGTGGGTCAGGCCGGCAGCCGCAGGGCCACGGTCAGCGCCTCCACGGCGATCTGCGGCTTGACGTTCTGCTCCAGCGCGGTGCGGGCGGCCAGCACCGCGTCGATGCGCCGCAGCGCGCCGTCCGCCCCGATCCGCCGGGCCAGCTCGACCGCGTCCGCGCGCCGGTCCGGGTGGGCCAGCGGCACCCCCGCCTCCGCTCCCCCGGCCGAGCTGATCACCAGCGCGTCCCGGTACAGGGCGGCGAGGTCGACCAGCGCGCGGTCCAGCGAGTCGCGGCCGAGCCGGGTCGCGCGGGACTTCTGCCGCTTCTCCAGCTCCTTGAGCTGACCGGCTCCGCGGCTGGCCGCGGCCACCCCCGGTCCGCGGGCGCCGACGCCGAGGCTCGCCTTGACCGCGTCGGTCTCGACGGCGTCGACCTCGGCGGTGGTCCGGTCGGACTCCTCCTTGGCGGCGGCCACCAGGTCGTCGGCGGCGTTGAGACAGGCGGCCAGCGAGACCAGCGACAGCGGGATGTCCAGCACCGCCTTGCGGGCCAGCCGGGCCGACTCGTCCTGGGCCAGGTGCCGGGCCCGGCCCACGTGCCCGCCGGCGGCAGCTGCCGACCACGCGGCCAGCGCCGGGTCGACACCGTCGCGCCGGGTGAGCACCTCGGCGACTGCCTCGATCCGGGGGGTGCGCAGCGCCACGACCCGGCAGCGCGAGCGGATGGTGACCGGCACGTCATCGGGGTGCAGCGACGGCGCGCAGAGCAGGAACACCGTGCGCGGCGGCGGCTCCTCGAGCATCTTGAGCACCGTGTTCGACGCCTGCTCGGTCATCCGGTCGGCGTCCTCGACGACGACCACCTGCCACCGCCCCCCGGACGGCGCACGGCCGGCGGTGCGCACGATCTGGCGCACCTCGGCGACGCCGATGGACAGGCCCTCCGGCACCACGCGGTGGACGTCGGCGTGGCTGCCGGCCAGCACGGTCCGGCACTCGTGGCAGGTGCCGTCGCCGCCGTGGGGGCACTGGAGCGCGGCGGCGAACGCACGGGCGGCCACCGAGCGCCCCGACCCGGGCGGCCCGGTGAACAGCCAGGCGTGGGTCATCGCCGTCGGCGAGGCGATGGCGGCCTGCAGCTCGGCGACGACGGCGGGCTGGCCGACGACGTCGGCCCAGACCCCGGCGGGTGGGGCGGCGGTGGTCACGGATCCACTCTCGCTCAGGGGTGCAACTGGGGGGTGGACCCGGTCTGCACGCCGTGCTCGCTCCCCCGGCGACCCCGCGGCGTGGGGAGCTTGGCCGGCTGCTGGAGCGGCAGACCCTCCAGCAGGACGCTGACCCGCCGGCGGATCGCGGCGGCCAGTTCGTCGGGCGACTGCCGGGCGTCGAGCACCAGGTAGCGGTCCGGCTCGGCCTCGGCCAGTGCCACGAACGTCTGGCGGACCCGCTGGTGGAACTCCAGCGACTCCGACTCCATCCGGTCGGCGGCGGCGCGGCCGCGGGCGCGGGCCAGCCCGACCTCCGGCGGGAGGTCGAGCAGCACCGTGAGGTCGGGCTGCAGGCCCTGGGTGGCCCAGCGGGAGATCGAGCGGACGTCGTCCATGGGGATGGTCCGGCCCGCGCCCTGGTAGGCCAGCGAGCTGTCGACGAACCGGTCGGTGATGACCACCTCCCCGGCGTCGAGCGCGGGTCGCAGCACGTCGTGCACGTGCTGCGCCCGGTCGGCGGCGTAGAGCAACGCCTCCGACCGCGGGGAGAGCCCGGAGCTGGCCGGGTCGAGCAGGATGGCGCGGATCCGCCCGCCGGAGGGCGTCCCGCCCGGCTCGAGGGTCGTGCGGGCGCCCAGGCCCTCCTCGGTCAGCCACTCGTGCAGGCGGCGGACCTGCGTGGACTTTCCCGCCCCCTCGCCGCCCTCGAAGGCGATGAGCACGCCACCCCCGGCCAGCCGGCGGCGGGCGGTGGTGTCCCGGCGCAGCGCGGTGAGCACGTCGGCGATCAGGGGCACCGGTCGCCCGTCGTCCATCTGCCGGTAGGCGACCAGGCCCACCCCGACCGCGAGGACCCCGGCGACGAACAGCATCAGCCGCTCACCGGTGACCGTGAAGGCCACGGGCCCCAGCTCGACCGTGAACCGGGCGATCACGCCGACGCCGAACGGGGCGACGGCCAACGAGAGGATCAGCGCCGCGCGGACCAGTGACTGCACCAGGGCGAAGGTGCGCCCACGGAGCTCGTCCTCGACCTCGGTGCCCAGCAGGGTGAAGCCCGCCAGGTAGGCGATGCCGGCGAAGAAGCCCATCAGCAGCACCATCACCAGCGCGAGCCAGAGCGTGAACGTCCAGGCGAGCAGCCCGACGGCGGCGCCGGCGCAGACGATCGCGACGCCGAAGAGCCGCTCCCGGGACAGATCGCGGGCGACGCCCGGCCCCACGGCGATGCCCAGGCCGAGGCCGACGAAGACCGCGCCGAAGAGGAGTGCGTAGGCGGCGGCCCCGGCCCCCATGGACATGACGAACGCCTGTGCGGTCGCGATGACCACGCCGGCGGCGACGAACGCCCCGGTGATCCCGATGACGAGACCACGGACCAGCGGGGTGTGCCCGGCGAAGGAGAACCCCTTCACCAGCGACCTGAGGAAACCGTCCCCGGTGACCTTGGTGCCCTCGGCCCGCCGGCCGCTGATCGAGGGCAGGTTCCAGATGACGACCGCGGCGACCAGGAAGGTCAGCGCGTTGAGGTACAGCGCCAAGTCGGCCTCGTCGACCGCGGGGACGAGTTCACCGAGCCCGCCGGCAGCGGTGAGCACGGCGAAGACCCCGGCGGCCAGCACCGGCGTGAGGCCGTAGGTGGTGACCAGGGAGAGCTGGTTGGCCGCCTCCAACTGGTCCTTCCGCACCATGTTGGGCACGGCGGCGTCCTTGGCCGGGATCCAGAACAGGCTGACGGCCTCGATGAGGAACTGGGCGATGAACAGCCACAGCAGGTCGCCGACCAGCGGGATCGAGGCGAAGAGCCCGAACCGGACGACGTCGGTGATCACCATCGTCTTGCGCCGGTCGAACCGGTCGGCGAAGGCGCCGGCCAGCGGGCCGAGCACGATCGCCGGCAGCAGCCGGAAGATCAGCACACCGCCGAGGGCGAAGTTCGCCGCGTAGCCGTCGACCAGCGAGTACGCGGTGAAGGTGATGGCCAGCAGCCCCAGCCAGTCCCCGAAGCTGGACAGCGCGGTGGACAGCCAGAGCTTGCGGAAGTCGCGCACCCGCAGCACGGCCCGGATCCGGGAGGCGATGCCGACACCGCCGTCCAGTGCGTCGCCGTCCGGACCGGCTCCGTCGTCGCTGCCGGTGGCCTCGGCCGCGGCGTCGGCGGCGGGCTCGGTCCCGGACGGCGCGTGCTCGGCGCGCCAGGGGCGCTCGGGCAGCCCGGCCAGCGGCACTCCGGCCCCCTCGGGCGTCGGGGTGCCCGCGGGTGACAGCCCATCGGCGGGCACGCCGCGCGGCTCGTCAGCGACCGGCGCGCCGTCGACCACCCCGCCGGACCCGGTGCCGGGCACGTCGGCGGGACCGGCGTCCGGCCGGTGGTCTGCTGACGGGCCGTGCGGGGACGGCCCGTCCGGGTCGGAGCTGATCAGGACCCCCGGGGGTGAGTGGTGTCGGGTGGCCGCAGGCCACGGCGGCGGGGTCACCGTACCGGTCGGGGGTGACGGAACGGCCAGCTTCCGCGGTGGGGTGGGCGGGGCCGGGCCGGGCTCAGCGGAGGCCGAGCCGGTGGGCCCGGGTCGTGTACGGCAGCTGGAGGACCTCCTGGCCACGCGTGTCGGGGTGCTCGGCGAGCAGGCGCCGCACCCGGCCGAGGAGCTCCGCCCGACGAGGGGCGTCCATGGTGGCCGCGTAGCTGCGGGTGCCGATCCCGACCACCACCTGCTCCGGGGTCACCTCCTGGACGGTGCCGGAGTCGGCGGTCGCGACCTCGGCCGGCAGCGCGGCGGCGAACCGGTCGACGACCGTCTGGTCGGCCTCGTGGTCGCGCGCCTCGTCGGCGAGCAGTTGCTCGAGCGCGGCCACCCACGGCACCCGCTCGTCGCGGGTGTTCCAGACGAAGCCGACCACGCCTCCCGGGCGCAGCACCCGGCGCAGCTCGGCCGCCGCCGGCCCGACGTCGAACCAGTGCGCGGCCTGGCCGGCGACCACCGCGTCGACGTCGCCGTCGGGCAGCGGGATCGCCTCGGCCCCGCCGACCGCCGCCGGGACGTGCGGCAGCCGGGCCCGCAGCTGGTCGAGCATCGGCTCGGACGGGTCGACCGCGACGACGTCGTGCCCGGCGGCAAGCAGGACGTCGGTGAGCAGGCCGGTGCCGGCGCCCAGGTCGAGCACCCGCAGCGGCTCCACCCCTCGGGGTGCCGGCCCCAGCAGGAAGGCGACCGCGTCGGCCGGGTAGGACGGGCGCAGCGCGGCGTACTCGGCGGCGACCGCGCCGAACGACGTCCGGCGCCGGTCCCAGCCCTCCACCGCGCGCCCCCGCCTCAGCTGCTCGCGGAGACCGGCTCGGCGACGTCGGCGGCCGCCGGGGCGGCCTTCTTCGTCGTCGTCTTCTTCGCCGTCGCCTTCTTCGCGGTCGCCTTCTTCGCCGGCGCCTTCTTGGCCGCGGTCTTCTTCGCCGCCTTCTTCTTCACCGGCGCCCGCTCACGGCGGTCGGCCAGCAGCTCCGCGGCCCGCTCGAGGGTGATGGTCTCCACCTCGTCGCCCTTGCGCAGGCTGGCGTTGACCTCGCCGTCGGTGACGTAGGGCCCGAAGCGGCCCTCGCGCACGGTGACCTGCCCCTGGCTGACCGGGTCGGGGCCGAGCTCCTTGAGCGGGGCCTTCGCCGCGGCGCGGCCGCGCTGCTTGGGCTGGGCGAAGATCGCCAGCGCCTCGTCGAGGGTGATGGTGAAGAGCGCGTCCTCGCTCTCCAGCGACCGGGAGTCGGTGCCCTTCTTGATGTAGGGCCCGTACCGGCCGTTGAGCGCCTGGATGTCCTCACCGTCGGGCGCGGCACCGAGCGTGCGCGGCAGGGTGAGCAGCCGCAGGGCCTGCTCGAGGGTGACCGTCTCCGGCGACATCGTCTTGAACAGGCTCGCGGTGCGCGGCTGCTCCTTGCTGCCCTCGGGCACCAGCGTGGTGACGTAGGGCCCGTACCGGCCGGCCTTCACCGCGACCGGGAAGCCGGACTCCGGGTCGGTGCCCAGCTCGCGGTCCGACGACGGCGCGTTGAGCAGCTCGAGGACCTTCTCGCTGGTCAGCTCGTCGGGCGCGATCTCCTCGGGGATGCTGACCCGGGCGCCCTCCTCGCCGCCGGCCTGCAGGTAGGGCCCGTACCGGCCGACCCGCACGACCACCGGCTCCCCCTGCGGCCCGGTGGCCCGCAGCGGGATGGAGTTCACGCCGCGGGCGTCGATCTCCTCCAGCCGCTGGCCGATCACGGACTTGAGACCACCGGACGCCCCGATGCCCCCGGCGTGCCCGCCCTCGCCGCCGAAGTAGAACTCGGTCAGCCAGTCGACCCGGCCCAGCCGGCCGGCGGCGATCTCGTCGAGCTCGTCCTCCAGCAGGGCGGTGAAGTCGTAGTCGACCAGCTGGCCGAAGTGCTGCTCGAGGAGGTTCACCACGGCGAAGGCGATGAAGGACGGGACCAGCGCGGAGCCCTTCTTCCACACGTAGCCGCGGTCCTGGATGGTCTGCATGATCGACGCGTAGGTCGACGGCCGGCCGATCCGGAGCTCCTGGAGCCGGGCGGTGAGGCTCGGCTCGGTGTAGCGCGCCGGCGGGCTGGTGGTGTGCCCCTTGGGGTCCAGCTCGCGGGTGTCCAGCCGCTGGCCCTGCTCCACGCGGGGCAGCCGGCGCTCGCTGTCGTCGGCCTCGTCGTCGTTCCCGGAGCCCTCGTCCTTGCCCTCGACGTAGGCGCGCAGGAAGCCGGGGAAGGTGATGGTCCGGCCGGAGGCGGTGAACTCGACCGCCTCCCCGGTGCTCGAGCTGCCGGCGAGCCGGATGCTCAGCGTCTTGCCCACGGCGTTGGCCATCTGCGAGGCGATGGTCCGCTGCCAGATCAGCTCGTAGAGCCGGAACTCGTCGCGGGCCAGCTGCCCGGCCAGCTGGCCGGGGGTGCGGAAGGAGTCGCCGGCGGGGCGGATCGCCTCGTGCGCCTCCTGGGCGCCCTTGTCCTTCGTGGCGTAGCGGCGCGGCTCGGCCGGCACGTAGGCGTCGCCGTAGAGCTCGGCGGCCTGCCGGCGGGCGGCGCTGATCGCCTCGTTGGAGAGGTTGGTCGAGTCGGTCCGCATGTAGGTGATGTGGCCGTTCTCGTACAGCCGCTGGGCCACCCGCATGACCTGGGCCGACGACCAGCCGAACTTGCGGCCGGCCTCCATCTGCAGGCTGGAGGTGATGAAGGGCGCGTAGGGCTTGCGGGTGTAGTCCCGCTCGTCGACCCGGCTGACCGTCACCGCGCGGCCCTCGAGCCGGGCCGCCAGGCCGCGGGCCCCGGCCTCGTCGAGGTGGACGACGTTGCTGGTGACGGTGCCGGTGTCGGCGTCGAAGTCCTTGCCGGTGGCGACCCGGCTGTCGTCGACGGTCACCAGCCGGGCGCGCAGGGTCGTCGGCTCACCCGCGTCGGCGCCGGCCCGCTTGTCGGCGACCTCGAAGACGCCGTCCAGGCTCCAGTAGTCCGCGGCGGTGAAGCGCATCCGGGCGCGTTCGCGCTCGACCACGATCCGGGTGGCCACCGACTGCACCCGGCCGGCCGACAGCTTGGGGAGCACCTTCTTCCACAGCACCGGGGAGACCTCGTAGCCGTAGAGCCGGTCGAGGATCCGGCGGGTCTCCTGGGCGTCGACCAGGGCGGTGTCGAGCTCGCGGGGGTTGGCCACCGCGCGGGCGATCGCCTCCCGGGTGATCTCGTGGAAGACCATCCGGCGGATGGGCACGTTCGGCTTGAGGGTGTCGATCAGGTGCCAGGCGATGGCCTCGCCCTCGCGGTCCTCGTCGGTGGCGAGGTAGATCTCGCTGGCTTCCTTCACCAGCTGCTTGAGCCGGGTGACCTGCTGCTTGCGGTCGGGGCTGACCACGTAGAGCGGGGAGAAGCCGTGGTCGACGTCGACGCCCAGCCGCGCCCAGGACTCGCCCTTGTGCGCGGCGGGCACGTCGGCTGCGTTGCGCGGCAGGTCGCGGATGTGCCCGACGCTGGCCTCCACGACGTAGTCGCCACCGAGGTAACCCGCGATCTTGTTCGCCTTGGTGGGCGACTCCACGATGACCAGCGGCCGGGATCCGGCGGCGGCGGCACGCTTGCGCGGCGCACGGGCACCGGTGCTGGTGGCGGACTTGGTCGTCTTGGAGGGCGGCACGGGACTCCTGTCAGGGTGCTGGTGCAGGCGCCGGGCTCGGGCCCGGCGCACACGGGGCAGACGGAGCTGCACCCGTTCGGCAGGCGCCACGGTAGGCCACCGCTCGGACACCGGGCCCGGCGGCGAGCCGATCCGGGCGCGCCGTTGCCCCGTCAACGGCCGGCGGACGCTGCGGTTCCCCGGGCCCGGGAACCGCTTCCGCCGGACCGCAGCACCGGTCACCGGACCGGTCCGACACCGGCCACGACGGCACCGATGGCGGCGAGCGTGGGCCGGTCGGGGTCGTAGTACTCGGTGTGTCCCTGGCCTGGATCGGTGGGCAGCGGGACGTCGCCGAAGCCCAGGTCGGCCGGGCTGGGGCCGTAGTACCCGCTGGTGCTGATCGGGTCGGCCGCCGTCCAGGCCCCGTAGACCTCCCCCGCCTCCAACCGGGAGGCCCGGCCGGCACCCGTGCCGGGGCTGCCCAGCAGGACGACGGCGTCGGCGGCGAGCCGGCCCGGAGCACGCGCGGCCTGCCCGGTGACCAGGCTGCCGTAGCTGTGGCCCACCACCGTGGTGCGGGCCGCCGGTGTCACTCCCGGGACGCCGCGGGCCGCGGCCAGCCCGTCCAGCGCCCGGTCGAGCACTCGACCGGCGTGCACGGCGGTGACCGGCTGGAGGGCACCGAGCAGCCCCGGGGTGCGGTAGCCCAGCCAGGCGACCGCGGCCACCGCCAGCCCGGGCGCGGCCGCGGTCGCGGCGGCCACCACGTCGGCGGCGTCGCCGGTCAGGCCCGCGAGGTCGTCGGCGACCGTGGTGAGGATGCCGGGCACGAGGACGGCGATCGCCTCGGCGGCGTCGAGGTCGCCGACCGACAGCGCCGCCAGCCCCTGCCCGGGGTCGAACACCAGCAGCTGCACCGGGCGGTCGCCCCCGGCGGCCAGCTGACCGGCGACCGCGGTGGCGGTCTCGCGCGCCTCCCCGGGCGGCAGCTCGGCGAGCGCCGCCTGCAGCCGCAGCCGGTTCGCCCGGTCGCGGGCCCACCCCGGCAGCCCGTCGAGCGCGCCGACGGCGTCCGGGTGCTCGACGATGACGTCCAGCTGCTGCGGTGCGCTCAACGCGGCCCACCAGTCCGCGACGGCGACCGGACCGGCCCGGGGATCCGGCGGGACCACGTGCCGTCCCGCCGGGTCCAGCCGGGGCAGCAGGTCGGCGAAGGTGACCGGCCCGGCAGCCGGCGCCAGGTCGCCCAGCTCCTCGCCCGCCGAGACGGCGGCGACCAGTGCCCGCGCACCCGCGGCCCGGGCCTCCGCGGCGAGGCCGGTGGCGAGCGCGGCGGCGGCCTCCGCGGCGGTCCGGCGGGCAGCGAGCTCCGCAGCCTGGTCCGGGGCCATGGCCGGGTGCGGCTGCGGGGGCAGCCCGGTGACCCGGCCCGCGTCGTCGAGCTGGAGCCCGGCCGAGTCGGCGACCGCGAGCGCGCGGGCGGCGTGCTCGGCGGCGTCGGTCGCGGCGTCGACCAGCCGGCGCAGGGCACCGAGGGCCGCGTCGACCCGGGAGCCGACGCCGGTGGCCACCCCCGACAGCTCGAGCAGCGCGCCGGCGGCCGCCGTCCCCGCCTCGCCCGACCAGCACTCGGCGCTGTCGAGCCGGCGCCCCAGGGCGTCCAGCCGCACGCGCCAGGGCGTCAGCCGGTCGACCACCAGCGCGAGGGTGCCGACGCAGCCGCGCAGCTGCGGCACGTCCCAGCCGGCCAGCTGCGCCAGGCCCGGTGCGCTCACCGCGGCGTCCGCGGACCGCGGGGCGGGTCGAGGGCGGCCAGCTGCCCGGCCAGCCCGGCGTCGGCCGCCCGGTAGGCGCTCAGCGCCGCGTCGAGCACCGCGGCAACCGCCGCCGTCCGGTCGGCGAGCGCGCCGGTCAGCTCTGCGCACCGGCCGCCGGCACCCGCCGCGGCGACCCCGACCGGCCCGGGCAGCGCGCTGCCCAGCGACGAGCCGGTGGCGCGGCTCAGGTCGGCGTCGTCCGCGAGCTCCCGGCCCAGCGCGGCCAGCTCGACGCGGAGCTGCCCGAGCGCCGCCAGCTGGACGGAGACCAGTCCGGACACGCAGCCCTCCCTCGCTCGTGCGGCCCCCGGGTGGGGCCGGCGAGACGATGCTGGGCGGCGGCGGGGCCGCCGCGTGCGCCGTCGTCCACACCGACCGGCGTCGTCCACAGCGGCGCCGGGTCAGGCGGGTGCGCGATCGGGGTGCGGGATCAGGGGGCGCTGGCGCTCAGCGTGGGCGCGGCGGTGTCGCTCTCCCCGCCGACGACGACGGAGCGGCGCTTGCTGACCACCACGGCGGCGACGATGACCAGGGTGGCGCCCAGCGCGATGGACACCCGCACGGTGGTGTTCTGGTCCTCCCCGACCGAGAGGGCGACGACCGCGGGGGCGATCAGCAGGGCCACCAGGTTCATCACCTTGATCAGCGGGTTGATCGCCGGCCCGGCGGTGTCCTTGAACGGGTCGCCGACGGTGTCACCGATGACCGTGGCCGCGTGCGCCGGGCTGCCCTTCCCGCCGTGGGCGCCGTCCTCCACCATCTTCTTGGCGTTGTCCCACGCGCCGCCGGAGTTGGCCAGGAAGACGGCCATCAGCGTGCCGGTGGCGATCGCGCCGACCAGGTAGGCGGCCAGCGGGCCGAACCCGAGGCCGAAGCCGACGGCGACCGGCGCGAGCACCGCGAGCAGCCCGGGGGTGGTCAGCTCGCGCAGCGAGTCGCGGGTGCAGATGTCGACCACGCGGCCGTAGTCCGGGCGCTCGGTGCCGGCCATGATCCCGGGATGGGTGCGGAACTGCTCGCGCACCTCGAACACCACCCGCCCGGCCGCGCGGGAGACGGCGTTGATCGCCAGTCCGGAGAAGAGGAAGACAACGGCGGCGCCGATGACCGCCCCGACGACGTTGTTCGGCGAGACCAGGGTGAAGGCGTCCCCCAGCGCGGCGCCGGCGTCGTCCAGCGCATCACCGATGCTCGCGTTGTAGGAGCCGAACAGCGCGGTGGCGGCCAGCACCGCGGTGGCGATCGCGATCCCCTTGGTGATGGCCTTGGTGGTGTTGCCCACGGCGTCGAGGTCGGTGAGCACCTGGGCACCGTCGTCGTCGATGTCGCCGGACATCTCGGCGATGCCCTGTGCGTTGTCGCTGACCGGCCCGAAGGTGTCCATCGAGACGATGACGCCGGCGGTGGTGAGCAGCCCGCAGCCGGCCAGCGCGACGGCGTAGAGCGCGGCCGCCCCGCCGATGAGGAACGCCCCGTAGACCGCCGCGCCGATCAGCAGCGCCGCGTAGACCGCCGACTCCAGGCCGAGGGAGATGCCGGAGAGGATGACGGTGGCCGGGCCGGTCAGCGAGCTGCGGCCGACGTCCTTCACCGGGCGCCGGGAGGTCTCGGTGAAGTACCCGGTGAGCTGCTGGATCGCGGCGGCCAGCACGATCCCGACCAGCACCGACAGGAAGCCGAGCACCTGCGGGCTGACCGGTACGTCCAGCCCGCCGGACAGCGCCGGCAGCACCGTGAACGAGGCGACCGCCACCAGCGCGAGCGAGACGGCCGCGGAGGTGAAGAACCCGCGGTTGACCGGCGCCATCCAGGACCGGTCGCCGCCGCGGGGGTTGCTGGCCAGGATGCCGACCATGGAGGCGACCACCCCGATCGCGGCGACCACCAGCGGGAAGACCATCCCGACGGGGCCGAGGAAGACCTGGCCGAGGATGAGCGCGGCGACCAGCGTGACCGCGTAGGACTCGAACAGGTCCGCGGCCATGCCCGCGCAGTCACCGACGTTGTCGCCCACGTTGTCCGCGATGGTGGCGGCGTTGCGCGGGTCGTCCTCGGGGATGCCGGCCTCCACCTTGCCGACCAGGTCGGCGCCGACGTCGGCGGCCTTGGTGAAGATGCCGCCACCGACGCGCATGAACATGGCCAGCAGCGCGCCACCGAAGCCGAAGCCCTCGAGCACCACCGGGGCGGTCTCCTGGAACAGCAGCAGCGCCAGCGCCGCACCGAACAGGCCCAGCCCCACGGTGATCATCCCGACGACGCCGCCGGTGCGGTAGGCGATCCGGAACGCGGGACGGTGCCCGCCGGCGGCGGCGGCCGCGGCGACCCGCACGTTGCCCCGGGTCGCCAGGGTCATGCCGATGAAGCCGACGCTGGCCGAGAAGCCGGCGCCCACCAGGAAGAACACCGCCCGGCCCACCCGGGTGCCCAGCCCGCCGTCGGTGACCGGCAGCAGCAGCAACAGCAGGAAGACGATGACGGCGAAGACCGCCAGCGTGCGGAACTGGCGACGCAGGAAGGCCCCCGCCCCCTCCTGGATCGCCGCGGCGATCTCCTGCATCGACGCCGTGCCCTGGTCGGCGGCGAGCACCGCGCGGACCAGCCAGGCGGCGAAGCCCAGCGCGGCGAGGGAGACGAGGAGCACGACCGCCACCAGGGCGAGGTCTCCTCCGGACAGGTCGGCGTCGGGCATCGGGGCCTCCGCGGCAGGGTGGGCGCGCACCGTCCGGCCACCCCGGGCTGGCGCCCGGCGGGTCCCGGCGTGGGACGCACTGTGCCGTAGCCGGGTCTCTTCCGCCACCACTTCTGTGATCTGCTGCACACTCCGCGCTGTCCGACCCGGTCGGCGCGGAGGCGGGTTGCGCGCCGGTGTGACAGTGGGAGGCGTGACCTCGCTCCACCCCGCCCGGCCCGTCGTGGACGCCGGCGCCGAACCCCGGGCGCTGCCCGGTGACGAGCTGCTGGAGTCGCTGCTGGCCGGCACGGCGGAGGACGAGGACCCGGTCACCCACGTGCACCGGCTCGCCGCCCGTCCCAGCCGGGTGGCGGCGTGGCCGGACTGGGTGGGCGCGGAGCTGCGCGACCGGCTGACCGCCCGCGGGGTCGTCGCGCCCTTCAGCCACCAGGTGGCCGCCGCCGAGCTGGCCCGCGGCGGCGCGCACGTCGTCGTCGCGACCGGGACCGCCTCGGGCAAGTCGCTGGCCTACCAGCTGCCGGCGCTCACCGCGCTGGCCGAGGACGACCGGGCCTGCGTGCTCTACCTCGCCCCCACGAAGGCGCTGGCCCGCGACCAGCTGGCCTCGGTGGCGGCGCTGGCCGGCCCCTCGGTGCGCCCGACCGCCTACGACGGCGACACCCCGGCCGAGGAGCGGGAGTGGGTGCGGCGGCACTCGCGGTGGATCGTCACCAACCCGGACATGCTGCACCGCGGGATCCTGCCGGCACACCAGAAGTGGTCCAGCACGCTGCGCCGCGTCGCCTACGTCGTCATCGACGAGTGCCACGCCTACCGCGGCGTCTTCGGCTCGCACGTCGGGCACGTGCTGCGCCGGCTGCGGCGGGTCTGCCGCCGCTACGGCGCGGAGCCGGTGTTCGTGCTGGCCTCGGCGACCGTGGCCGACCCCGCCGCGGCCGCCACCCGGCTGGTCGGCGCCGAGGTGACGGCGGTGACCGAGGACGGCTCCCCCCGGCCGGGCGCCACGTTCGCGTTGTGGGAGCCGCCGCTGACCGAGCGGACCGGCGAGCACGGCGCACCGCTGCGCCGGTCGGCGGCCGCGGACGCCGCGGGCCTGCTCGCCGACCTGGTCCAGCGGGACGCCCGGACGCTGGCCTTCGTCCGCTCGCGGCGCGGCGCGGAGAACGTGGCCGAGCAGGCCCGGGCGATCCTGCGCTCGCGCGGGCGGTCGGACCTGGCCGCCAAGGTCGACTCCTACCGCGGCGGCTACCTGCCCGAGGAGCGGCGGGAGCTGGAGCGGGCGCTGTCCACCGGCCAGCTGCTCGGCGTCGCGACCACGAACGCGCTGGAGCTGGGCATCGACATCGCCGGCCTGGACGCGGTCGTGCTGGCCGGCTACCCGGGCACCCTGGCGTCGATGTGGCAGCAGGCCGGCCGGGCCGGGCGGGCGCAGCGGGAGTCGCTGGTCGTCTTCGTCGCCCGCGACGACCCGCTGGACCACTACCTGGCCCACCACCCGCGGGCGGTGTTCGGGCGGCCGGTCGAGGCGACCGTCACCGACCCCGCCAACCCCTACGTGCTCGGCCCGCAGCTGTGCTGCGCGGCGGCCGAGCTGCCGCTGCGCCCCGAGGAGCTGGCCGACTTCGGCGGCCCGGTGGCCGAGGCGCAGGTCGCCGAGCTGGTCGCCGCCGGGCAGCTGCGGGCCCGCCCGACCGGCTGGTACTGGGCCGGGCGGGGGCGGCCCGACGTCGACATCCGGGGCAGCGGCGCGGCGCCGGTGTCGATCATCGAGCGGGACACCGGGCGGCTGCTGGGCACCGTCGACGGCGACGCCTCGCACGCCACGGTGCACACCGGCGCGCTGTACGTGCACCGCGGGGACACCTTCGTGGTCGACGAGTTCGACGACGAGGACGCCTGCGCGGTCGTGCACGCGGAGAGCCCGGAGTGGACGACGGTCGCCCGGGACACCGTGGACCTGTCGATCGTCTCGATCGAGCGCACCCGGCGGCTGGGCGCGGTGACCGCGCACACCGGCGTGGTCGACGTGACCAACCAGGTGGTGGCCTACCAGCGCCGGCGGCTGGGCACCGGCGAGGTGCTGGCGGAGTTCCCGCTCGACCTGCCGCCCCGGCAGCTGCGCACCCGGGCCGTCTGGCTGACCCTGGACGAACGGGCCGTGGGCCGCGCCGACGTCGACGACGCCGCGCTGCCCGGCTCGCTGCACGCCGCCGAGCACGCCTCGATCGGCATCCTGCCGCTGCTGGCCACCTGCGACCGCTGGGACCTCGGCGGCATCTCCACCGCGCTGCACCCGGACACCGGCGCGGCCACGATCGTCGTCTACGACGGCCACCCCGGCGGGGCCGGTTTCGCCGAGCGCGGCTACGCGGTGCTGCGGGAGTGGCTGCAGGCCACCCGGGCCACGGTGGCCAGCTGCGAGTGCGAGTCCGGCTGCCCCTCGTGCGTGCAGTCGCCCAAGTGCGGCAACGGCAACGACCCGCTGGACAAGCGGGGCGCGGTCCGCGTGCTCGACGTGGTCCTCGACGAGCTCGCCGCCGCCCCGGAGCTGCCCGCCGAGGACGTGGCGGTCACCCGGCCGCCGGCCCCCTTCGCCACCACCGTCACCCAGGAGACCGCCGAGCCGGCCGACGACGCCCGGCAGGCGCCCGACCCCGACGACCTCGTCTTCTGAGCCCTCGCCTCCTGATCCCTCGCCTCCTGATCCCTCGCCTCCTGATCCCTCGCCTCCTGATCCGGGCGGCTCCGGCGCCACCGGCCCGGCGCGGGCGCGCCCGTCGGCGTCGACCACGCCGAGCGGGCCGAGCCGGACCGGCACCCGGACGTGCAGCTCCACCACCGCCCCGGCGCCGACCGTGCACGAGGTGACCGCGGCACCGTTCGCGACCGCCACCTCGCTGGCGACGGCGCACGCCGCCGGGTCGCCCTGCACCGCGGCGCCGGCCGCGGCCAGCGCCGCCAGGTCGGCCGCCGCGGTGGCCCGGTGCCGGGCGACGACCGCCGCGCCGACGAGCACCGCGGCCATCCCCACCGCCGCCACCAGTCCGGCCAGCGCCACCACCCAGACCGTGGCCGACCCCCGTTCCGCCTCGCCGTCCGGGCGCCTCACCGCCCGCTCCCCCGGGCCGCGGGTTCGACCACGGCGGTGGCCGTCGCGGTGACCGTCACCCGCCACGGCACCGGCCCCAGCGGCGCGACCACCGCGGCCACCGTCACGGTCACCGTGTCGCCGCTGCTCCCCTGGCTGACCACAGCGCCGTCCGGGCCCGCAGCGCCGGCGACCCGCTCCACCACGGCCGCCGGTTCCCCGCGCGCCGCCGCCCGGGCCCCTTCCCGGGCGGCGTCGACGCAGCGCAGCTGAGCGGCGACCACGACCACCGCGGCGACCGCACCGGCCAGCACGACCAGCAGCACCGGGAGCACGACCGCGGTCTCCGCGGTCACCATGCCGTCCTCCGAGCCGGACCGGGCGGCGCGCACGGCGGTCAGGACAGCGTCGCCAGCGCACGCTGCACCAGGTCGCCCAGCGCCGCCACGACCGAGCCACCGGTGACCACCTGGTAGAGCACCGCGGCGAACGCGCAGGCCGCGACCGTGCCGACGGCGTACTCCGCGGTGCTCATCCCCTCCTCGCCGGACCGGCGCACCGCCGCCCAGCGCCGGCGCAGCGCCGTCGCCACCCGTCCGCTGCGGCGTCCCCCGCCGTCCTGTCGTCCCCTGTCCTGCCCGGTCATCTCGCTCCCTTCCGCAGGCCGTCCTTCGGCCCGCGGACCCGACCCTCCCGGCGCCGCCGGCCGCCGCCCAGGGAGTCCGCGGAGTTGTGGAGAGCGGCTCGGGCTGTGGACACCGGCCGGCGAGCCGGGGGTTAGATGTGCCCTAGCCGAAGACGCGCTCAGCCGAAGACGTCACTCGCGATCCCCAGCACCAGCGGGACGACGCCGAGGCAGAGGAACGCGGGCAGGAAGCAGAGCCCCAGCGGGGCGAGCACCCACACCCCGGCCCGCCGGACGGCGGCGTCGACCCGCACCCGCTCGTCCCCGCGGAGGTCGACGGCCAGCCGCGCCAGCGCGGGCACCACCGACGAGCCGGACTCCCCGGCACGCACCACCACCCGGGCGAGCGCGTCGACCGGCGGCCCGGCCCCGGCCCAGGCCCGCTGCGGCGTCGCGCCGAGCCGGTACAGCGCCGCCACCTGCCCCAGCCGGTCGCCCAGCGGGCCGGGCACCGACCCGGCGACCGCGGCCAGCGCCTCCCCCACCGGGGTGCCCGCAGCGAGGCAGACGGCCAGCAGGTCGCAGGCGACCGGCAGGTCGGCGTGCACCTGGGCGGCACCGGCGCGCTCCGGCTCATCGCCGGCGCGACGCAGCACCCGGTCCAGCGCCACGCCGCCGGCCATCGCCGCGACCGTGCCGAGGACGCCGCCGCCGAGCAGCGCGAACACCGCCAGCGCACCGGCGGCCGCCTCGACCCGCCGTCGCACCGGGCCCGGCGGTCCCCCGGTCACCCGGCGCAGCCGGCCGACCGGTCCCGGCGCGGCCCGGCCAGCGACCGGACGCGGGCCCGACGGGCGGCGTCGGGCGGCACCCAGAGCAGCAGCGCGGCCGCGAGCGCCGACGCGGCCAGGGCTGCGCTCACCCGCGGACCACCCGGCCGACCAGCCGGGCCGACCAGGCCAACCCGGCCAGCTCCAGCCCCACACCCAGCACGAGCAGCACGGTCCCCGGCGTGGTGGTGGTCAGCACCCGCCACGGATCGGCCCCCACACCGGCGCCCATGAGCAGCCCGAACACCGGCAGGCCCGCCAGCACGGTCGCGCTGGCCCGCGGCCCGGCGACCGCGGACCGGAGCTCGGCCGCCGTGCGCAACCGGGCCCGCAGGTCGTCCTCCACCGCGCCCACCACCGCCGCGAGGGAGCACCCGGTCGCGCCGCTGAGCCGGACGGCGGCCGCGAGCCGGACCAGCGCCGGACCGAGCGGGTCGCGCGGCCGGACCTGTGGCGCCTCGCCGAGCCGGAGCACCGGCACGAGCACCCGCGCCGTGGCCGGGTCCGGACAGCCGGCCGCCGCCGCGCCGGCCGCCTCGGCCAGCGGCCGGCCGGACCGGACCTCGGCGACCAGCACGCCCAGGGCCTCGGCCAGCGCGCGGGTGCGGCGGTCCTCGGCGACGGTCTCGGCCCGGGCACGCACCACCCGCGCGCCGGCAGCGGCGCAGACCGCGGCCAGGACGGCGACCACGGGCGTGGACAGCAGCAGCCCGGCCACGAGCGCCGCCGTCGCGGGACCGGACCGCAGGGCCCACCGGTGCATCGCCGTGCCGGGCCGGGGACGGTGCCCGGACGGCTGCCCGGTCGGCCGCAGCCGCTGGGCCGCGCCCGGCGCCACCGGCCAGGCCAGCAGCGCGAGCGCCAGGCACAGCAGGGCCGGCGCGCTCATCCGGGCACCCGGCAGTCGAGCAGCCCGGCCAGCTCCGCCCGTGCGGGGCACTCCCCGCCGTCGGCCCGCCAGCCCGGCGCCACCTCGATCAGGTCGCCCCGGCGGCGGACGACGGCGAGCTCGTCCACCGACCGCCCGCCCGGCCCGCGGCGCAGGTGGACGACCAGTCCGAGCGCGGCCGCGGCCTGGCTGTGCACCGCCGCCCGGTCCAACCCCGCGGTGCTGCCCAGCGCCTCCAGCCGGGCGGGCAGGTCGGCGGCCCGGTTGACGTGCACCGTGCCGCAGCCGCCGTCGTGACCGGTGTTGAGCGCCGCCAGCAGGTCGACCACCTCACCGCCGCGCACCTCGCCGACGACCAGCCGGTCGGGGCGCATCCGCAGCGCCTGCCGTACCAGGTCGCGCAGGGTGACCGCGCCGGCGCCCTCGACGTTGGGCGGCCGGGTGAGCAGGCGGACGACGTGCGGGTGGCGGGGGTCGAGCTCGGGTGCGTCCTCGCAGAGCACCAGCCGCTCGGCGGGGTCGACCAGCCCGAGCAGCGCCGAGAGGACCGTGGTCTTGCCGGTGCCCGTGCCGCCGGTGACCAGGAAGGCCGGCCGGCGGCGCACCGCCGCGCGCAGCAGGTCGGCGGACGCCCCGGGAAGGCCCGCGCGCCAGCAGGTCGGCCCAGGACAGCGCGGCCCGCCGCAGCACCCGCAGGGACAGGCACGTGCTCCCGGCCGCGACGGGCGCCAGCACCGCGTGCAGCCGGGTGCCGTCGGGCAGGCCGGCGTCCACCCACGGCGCGGCGTCGTCCAGCCGCCGGCCGGCCGACGCCGCGAGCCGGACGGCGAGCCGCCGCACGGCCGCCTCGTCGGGGAACCGGACGTCGGCCCGCTCCAGGCCGCTCCCGCAGTCGACCCAGACCTCGTCCGGCCCGTTGACCAGCACGTCGGTGACCCCGGGCCGGCGCAGCAGCGGCTCGAGCACCCCCGCGCCGGCCAGCTCGTCGGTGGCCAGCCGGACGGCGTCCAGCACCGCCCGGTCGCCGAGCAGGCCGCCGCTCTCCTCCCGGACCAGCGCGGCGACGGTCGCGGCCCCGGGGACGCCGGCCCCCGGGGCACTGGCCAGCCGGGAGCGGACCCGGTCGATGAGCGGGGTGACCGGGGCGCCGGTCATGCCGCCCGCCCGGGCAGCCGGCCGAGCAGCTGGCGGCTGACCAGCCCCAGCGGGGCCCGCGCGCCGACGGCGGGTGGCTCGCCGCGTTCGCTGCGCACCACGGCCGCGCGGTCGGCGGCCAGCTCGGCGAAGACCGGGCGGCCCACCAGGTGGGCGACGTCGGCGCGGCTGAGCCCACCGGGCACCGGCCGGCTGACCAGCACCGCCGCGGACCAGGCGCCGGCCGGTGACGCCAGCAGCGGCCGGGCGGCGGCCGCGGCTCGGATCCGGGCGGGCACGACGAGGACGGCGAGGTCGGCGGCGGCCAGCACCTCCTCGGCGGCCTCGCCGTGCGCGGGCAGGTCGACCACGACGCCCAGGCCGCTGTCCCGTGACCCGCGGGCCACGGCCAGCAGCGCGTCGGCGGGCACCGGCTGCGGCTGGTCGCGGGAGGCGGACAGGACCGCCACGCCATGGGCCTCCGGCAGCGCGGCCACGAGCGCCGCGCCGGACACCCGGCCGCTGAGGCCGGACAGCTCGGGCCAGCGCAGCCCCGGCGCGTGCTCGGCGCCCAGCAGCAGGTCGAGCCCTGCGGCCCGGCCGTCGCCGTCGACCAGCAGCACCTCGCCGACGCCGGCGGCCCGGGCGGCGACCGCGAGCGCGGTCGCCAGCGTGCTCGCCCCGGCACCACCGCAGGCGCCGCCGACGACGGCCAGCCAGCCCGGCCGCGCGGGGGCGCGGACCGCCGCCGCGGCCCGTTCCAGCAGCCACGCCTCGTCGCGGGGCAGCACCACGACCCGCTCGGCCCCCAGCTCCACCGCCGCGGCCCAGACCTCCGGCGCGGGTTCGCTGCCGGTGACCACGAGCACCCCGGGCCGGCGGGGCAGCGTGCGGACCGGGGCGCTGCGCAGCAGGTCGGCGCCCACGAGCACCAGCGGCGCGTCGCGGGCGGCGCGGCGCAGCGCCGGACCTCCGGTGGTCAGCTCCGCGGTGGCACCGGCGGCGGCGAGCAGCCCCAGCAGGTCGTCGAGGAGGGCCTCGTCGGTGCTGGCGACGAGGGGACGGCAGTCGGACGGGAGGGCGCCGGTGCGGCGCGGGGCGACGGGCACCCGACCAGCGCATCGGCACCGGCGCCGGATCGGAAGGCGGGACGGCGAACTGTGGATGACCCCTCGGGGTGTGGACGGCGGTGCACCTGGACAACCGGGCTGCCGATCCCCTTACCGTGTGGGATGTGACCCGCGCTGCGGCGTTCTTCGACCTGGACAAGACGGTCATCGCGAAGTCCAGCACCCTGGCCTTCGGACGACCGTTCTTCCAGGGTGGGCTGATCAACCGCCGGGCCGTGCTCAAGGGCGCCTACGCGCAGTTCGTCTTCTCCCTCGCCGGCGCCGACGCCGACCAGATGGAGCGGATGCGCCGCCAGATCACCGCGATGACCACCGGCTGGGACGTCGCCGCGGTGCACGAGATCGTCCGTGAGACGCTCCACGAGATCGTCGACCCGCTGATCTACGCCGAGGCCGCCGACGTGATCGAGGCGCACCGGGCCGCGGGCCGGGAGATCGTCATCGTCTCCAGCAGCGGAGCCGAGATGGTCGAGCCGATCGGCGAGATGCTCGGCGTGGACCGGGTGGTGGCCACCCGGATGGTGACCGTCGACGGGAAGTACACCGGCGAGATCGACTTCTACGCCTACGGCGAGAACAAGGCCGTGGCGATGCGGGAGCTCGCGGCCGAGCAGGGCTGGGACCTCGCCGACTGCTTCGCCTACAGCGACTCGGTCACCGACCTGCCGATGCTGTCCGCGGTCGGCCACCCGACCGCGGTCAACCCCGACCGGGGCCTGCGCCGGGCCGCGGTCGAGCGCGGCTGGCCGGTGCTGGAGTTCACCCGCCCGGTGACGCTGCGCTCGCGGTTCGGCGGGCGGACGCCGGTCGTGACCGGCGTCGGGGTGGGCGTCGGCGCCGCCGTGGCCGGGCTGGCCTGGTACGCCCGCCGGCGGGCGCTGCGCGCCCTCTCCCCCGGCGAGACCGCCCTGCCGGTGGTGCCCCCGCCGGACGGCCGCGGCCGGCGCCGCGGCGCCTGACCGCCGGCGGGGAACCGCCGGATCAGCCGGCGAACCGCTCCCGCAGCTGGTCGACCTTCTCCCGCACCGTGTCGGTGACGGTGCGCACGCCGGAGACCGGCCGGAACGCACGGGCGGCGTCGGTGAGCGCGGTGACCTCGTCGGCCGCCAGCTCCAGCTCGGCGGCCGCCACGTTGGCCTCCAGCTGCTCGACGCTGGACGCACCGGGGATGACCACGACCCGCGGCTGGGCGATCAGCCAGGCCAGGGCCACCTGCGCCGGCCGGGCGTCGTGCGCGGCCGCGACCTCGCGCAGGACGTCGAGCAGCGGCTCGGCCCGGTGGAGGTTCTCGGTGCCGAACAACGGGTTCGCCGCCCGCACGCCGCCGGGGCGGTGGTCGGCCGAGTACCTGCCCCCGAGCAGCCCCTGGGCCAGCGGGCTGTAGGCGATGACCACCCGGTCCTCCCGCTCGGCGAAGGGCACCAGGTCCGCCAGCGGCCCGGCGTGCGCCAGGGAGAACTGCACCTGGTTGCTGACCACCGGGGAGCCGAGCGCGCGGTCGGCGGCCTGCCACCGCTCCAGCGAGTAGTTGGAGACCCCCACCGCGCCGACCCGGCCCTCCTCCTGCAGGGTCCGCAGCCCGGGCATGATCACCGAGTCGGGCACCAGCGGGTTGGGCTGGTGCACCTGGTAGAGCGGGATGCGGTCCAGCTGGAGGCGGGAGGCACTGCCGGACGCCCGGTTGCGCACCACCGGCGGGAACGGCGCCACCGGGAAGAGCTTGCTGGCCACCACGACGTCGGACCGGCGGTCGCCGAGCGCCTCGGCCAGGATCCGCTCGCTCTTGCCGAAGCCGTACACCTCGGCGGTGTCGAAGAAGGTGACGCCGAGCTCCAGCGCGCGCTGCACGATCCGGCCGGCGGTGCCGCCGGCGTAGTCCCCGCCGTAGCCCCACTCCCGTGAGCCGAACTGCCACGTGCCCAGCCCGATCCGGCTGACCTGCCCCAGACCGTCCACCTCGAGAGATCGCATGGACCCAGTCTCGACGCCCGGCGCGGTCGCCGCAGTCCCGCCGCCCGCTCAGCCGCGGAGCAGGCTCTCCGCGATCGCCAGCCCCTCGGCGGCCCCGAGTTCGGTGGCCCGGCAGCAGTGCACCAGCCAGCCGGCGACGCCGTCCGGGCCGCCGGACCGGTAGCCCTCCACCGCGGCGGCGTACGCCGGCGCGCCCAGCTCGACGAAGCCCACCTCGGGCACCGAGACCGCCTTCGGGTCCAGCCCCCGGGTGATGCCGGTCAACCGGCCGGCCGCGCGCGCCACCACGCCGTCCTGGGTGCCGAAGGGAGCGAGCGCGGCCAGCTCCCCGTGCACGACGGCGGCGACGAGCACCGCGGGGACGGTGCTGCCCGCGGTGACCAGCGAGAACAGCCCGGTCAGCCGCGGCCCGGCGCCGGCCGCGGGCCGGCCCAGCGCCTCACGATCGGCCAGATCGGTAGCCGCGAGGACGTGCAACCGGGCGAGCACCTGCCCCGGCGCCCGCTCCCAGGTCTCGACCGTCGCGCCCAGGCCGGCGGAGACGCGCAGCGAGCCCTGCAGGACCGGGTGGTCGAACGCGCCGGCCCGCAGGTCGGCGAGCGGCACATCGACCCCCTCGAGCGCCGCGGACGCCCGGGCGCCGCGCAGCGCCGACTCGGTGCTCACCTCGGCCGAGCGGTTGCGCATCAGCCGGTGGGCCAGCAGCCGGTCGACGGCGGCGCGCGCCGACTCCGCCGCGTCCCGGACGCCGGGCAGGTCCAGCAGCGGTGCCAGCGGGTCGGGGCCGGGAGCGCGCGCGGCCGGCCGGGCGGCGCGGCCGGCGCCGGGGCGCAGCGGGATCGTCACGCCGCCGACGGTACGAGTCGCCCCCGAGGCGGCTCAGAGCGGGCGGCCCACGGTGCGGTCGACGTGCTCGGGGATCGCGACGCCCTCGTCGTCGCCGGTGGTCACGGTGCCGGTGGGCTCGAACATCAGGATCGACCCGCCGGTCGACGAGGGCTTGTGCTCGACGCCCTTCGGCACCACGTAGGTGTCCCCGCGCTGCAGGTGCACGGTCACCTCCGAGCCGTCGGGCTGCCGGACGGCGACGTCGAAGCGGCCGTCGAGGACGAGGAAGAACTCGTCGGTGTGCTCGTGGGTGTGCCACACGTGCTCACCGAGGGTGTGCGCGATCCGGACGTCGTAGTCGTTGACCCGGGCCACGATGCGCGGGCTGTAGACGTCGGTGAAGCGGGCGAGGGCGTCGGTGACGTTGACCGGTTCGGCGGGGGTCATGCCGGCCAGGATGCCGCACCGGGCCCCACCTAGGCTCTCCCCCACGATGGTCCGACCCCTCACCCTCCTCCTCGTCCGGCACGGCCAGAGCGAGTGGAACGCCGCGGGCCTGATGCAGGGCCAGACGCCGCACGTGCCGCTCACCGAGCTCGGCCACCAGCAGGCCGCCACAGCCGCCGCCGAGCTGGCCGCGCGCACCGCCGCCGGCACCGGACCCGGTGCGCTGCTCTCCAGCGACCTGCTGCGCGCGGTGCAGACCGCCGAGCACTGCGCCACGGCCACCGGGCTGCCGGTCACCACGACCGCGGAGCTGCGCGAGCAGGGCTACGGCGTGCTGGAGGGCCGCCCCTCGCGCGAGCTGTGGGACGTCGTGGACTGGACCGACGTGCACTGGGCCGCCGAGGGCGGGGAGAGCCTCGCCCAGCTGCACGCCCGGGTGGCGGCCTTCCTCGGCCGGCTCGCCGCGGACCCGCCGGCGGAGGTGGTCGCGCTGGTCACGCACGGCGACACCATCCGGGCCGCGCAGGCGGTGGCCGCCGGGCTGGGGCCGGCGGAGATGCCCGTGGTCACCCCGCACAACGGCACCGTGACGGTCCTGGAGCTGCAGTGAGCCGCATCCTGGTGCTGGGCGGTTCCCGCTCGGGCAAGTCCGCCTACGCGGAGCAGCTGCTGGACAGCTGGCTGGAGGTCACGTACCTGGCCACCTCGCCGGTCGTGGACGGCGACGCGGAGTGGGCGGCGCGGGTGTCCGCGCACCGTGCGCGCCGCCCGGTGAGCTGGACGACGATCGAGTCGACCGCTCCCTCGGAGCTGGTGCGCCCGGGCGCCGTGCTGGTCGACAGCGTGACCACCTGGGTGGCGGCGCTGATGGACGAGGCCGGCGTGTGGGACGCCGTCGACGACGGGGGCGCGCACGCGGCCGGGGCGGGCGGCGACGCCGAGGCCGCCCTCGCCAGGCTCGCCGACCGCTGCGACGCGCTGGTCACCAACTGGGTGATGAGCCCGGCGCACGTGGTGGCGGTCAGCGACGAGGTCGGCCTGGGCGTCGTGCCCGAGACCCGCGCCGGGCGGCTGTTCCGGGACACCCTGGGCACGGTCAACCAGCGGCTGGCGGCCACCGCGGACGAGGTGTGGTTCGTGGTGGCGGGGCTGCCGCAGCGGCTGCGATGAGCCGCCGCTGGTGGTCCGGGCCGGTGGAGGCGTTCTCCCTGCTGTCCGCGGTGCGGATGCCGGCGGTCGGGTCGGTGCGGGGCGCGCTGCCGTGGGCGCCGCTGGTCGGGCTGGTGCTGGGCGCGGCGGCCACCGCGGTCGCCTGGGCCGCCGGCCGCGCCGCGAGCCCGCTGGTGGGTGCCGTGCTCGGGATCGCCGTCCTGGCCGTGGCCACCCGGGGGCTGCACCTGGACGGGCTGGCCGACACCGCCGACGGGCTCGGGCCGCTGCGCGGGCGGGAGAAGGCGCTGGCGGTGATGCGCGCGGGCGACGTCGGCCCGTTCGGCGTCGCCACGCTGGTGCTCACCCTGCTGCTGCAGGTGGCGTGCCTGGCCCAGCTGCTGACCCTGGACGGCGGCTGGCTGGCCCTTCCGGTGGCCGCGGTCACCGCCCGGGTGGCGATGGCCCGGACGGGGCTGGCCGACGTGCCGATCGCCGAGGGCTCGTCGCTCGGATCGGCGGTGGCAGGCACCGTGTCCCGGGGCTGGCTGGCCGGCGTCGCCCTGCTCACCCTGGCCGCGGCGGCGGGGGCCGGGCTGCTGGTCGACCCCGGCACCGCCCTGGTGCTGGCGGCCGCCGTCGCCGTCGGGCTGGGCTGCTCCGAGGGGCTCCTCGCCCGGGCCGTCGACCGGCTGGGCGGGGTCAACGGCGACGTCATGGGCGCGATGGGCGAGGCGGCCGCGACGGCGGCCCTGCTCACCGCGGCGCTGCTGCTGGCGTGAGGCTCAGCCGCCGGCGACGGACTGCACGACCATGACCTCGGCCCCGGGTGGGACCACCGTCGCCAGCCCGCGCAGCCGGCGCACCTCGTCGCCGTCGACGTAGACGTTCACGTGCCGGCGCAGCGCCCCCGTCTCGTCGCGCACCCGGCGGTCGAGCACCGGGTGGTCGGCGGCGAGCGCGTCCAGCACCGCGCCCACGGTGGCCTCGCCGGGGAGGTCGAGCGCCACCGAGGAGCGGCCGCCGGTGCAGTCGGCGAGCAGGCGGGGCAGCAGCACCCGCACGGTCACGGCAGGACCGCCGCGCGCACGCAGAGCACGTCGGGCAGGTGGCCGGCGACCTGGGTGAACGACTCCCCCGCGTCGGCGCTGGCGTACACCTCCCCGCCGCGGGTGCCCACGTACACGCCCACCGGGTCGCCGGCGTCCACGCAGGCGGCGTCGCGCAGCACCGCGTTGTACTCGTCGGTCGGCAGCCCGGCGTCCAGCCGCTGCCAGGTCTCCCCCGCGTCGTCGCTGCGGTGCACCGCCAGCCGACCGTCCGGTGGGATGCGCTGCCCGTCGGCGACCAGCGGCACCACCCAGATCCGCCCGCCCCGGCGCGGGTCGGCGAGCATCACGAAGCCGAAGTCCGAGGGCAGCCCGTCGGCGATGGACGTCCAGGTGTCGCCGTCGTCGTCGGAGCGGTGCACGCCGTGGTGGTTCTGCGCGTAGAGCCGCCGCGGGTCGGCGGCGTCCCGGGCGATCTTGTGCACGCACTGGCCGAACTCCGGCGCCGGGCCGGGCAGGAAGTAGGCGGAGATGCCGGCGTTGCGCGGCTGCCAGGACGCCCCGCCGTCGCGCGTGCGGTAGACGCCGCCGGTGCTCATCGCGACGTGCACCGTGCCGTCGGGCCCGGGGACGACGGAGTGCGCCGCGGCCCCGCCGTAGCCGGCGCCCCACTCGGCGCGGTGCGGGTGGTCCCAGAGCCCGCGGCACAGCTCGAAGTGCTCGCCGCCGTCGTCCGAGCGCCAGACCGAGATCGGCTCGGCGCCGGCCCAGACCACGCCGGGCCGGTCGGCGGAGTCCGGGTGCAGCTGCCAGACCCGCTCGACGGCGGCGCCGGCGTCGGTGGGGAACCGGATCGCGCCGCCCTCGGGCTCGGTCCAGGTGGTGCCCAGGTCGTCGGAGTGGACGACGGTCGGGCCGAAGTGCTCCGAACGGATGCCGAGCAGCACCCGGGTGCGCCCGTCGCGGACGTCGATGCCGACGCTGGGCACCTCGGTCATCAGGAAGTGCGGTGCGGAGAGCGACCAGGCGCGCCGGTCCTCGCTCGTCGCGAGCCAGAGCCCCTTGCGGGTGCCGATCGCCAGCAGCGTGGTGGTCATGCAGCAGTAGACCGCCGGGCACCGACGAAGTCATCGGTGCCCGGCGCCGGACCTCACGCCCGGTCGTGCACGGTGACCGCATAGCCGTCGGGGTCGGCGAAGGTGAACGTGCGGCCGAACGGCCCGTCGACCGGCGCGGTAACGATGGGCACCCCGGCGGCGGCGAGGGCGTCGTGCAGCCCCTGCGCGTCGTCGGCGTGCAGCCACACCGCCACGCCCAGACCCGGCCGCGGGGACGCGGCGTCCAGGTCGACGCCGGGCAGCGGCTCGCGCACCGCGAAGGCGATCGGGCTGGTGGCGAAGACCACCCCGTGCGGCGGTCCGGCCGGGGCGCGGCGCAGCCCCAGGTGCTGCTCGTAGAACGCGGCGGAGGCCGCGACGTCGCGCACCTGCAGGGCGATGAAGTCGGGTCCGGTGACGTGCGGCATGGCATCTCCTCGAGTATTGTCAGGTTCCTGACATCGAGACGCTATGTCAGACTCCTGACATGACGCAACCCGCCGTCCACCTCGAGACCTCCGTCGGGCTGGCGCTCAAGCAGGCCGCCGCGGCGCTGCGTACGGCGATGGACGCCGCGCTGCGCCCCCTGGACCTCGGCGTGTCCCAGTACGCGTGCCTGGAGCAGCTGCGGCACCGGCCGGGGCTGTCCGCCGCGGAGCTCGCCCGGGCCACGTTCGTCACCCGGCAGTCGATGCACGCGGTGCTCCAGGGCCTGCAGGAGCGGGGCCTGCTGACCCGGCCGGCGACCGCACCGGCCGGGCGCGCTCTGCCCACCGAGCTGACCACGGCGGGCGCCTCGCTGCTCGACCGGGCCAGCCGGGCCGTGGCCGAGGTCGAGCAGCGGATGCTGACCGCGCTGTCGGCCCCTGCCGCCGCCCGCCTGCAGCAGGACCTGCTCGCCTGCGTCGCCGCGCTGGAGGCCCAGGCGCGCTGACCGCTCGCGCCGAGGACAGCCGCCGATCGACGGCACCCCCCGCACCAGAGGGCGTCCCCCTGCACCAGCATTGGTGCAGGGGGACGCCGCTCGATCAGGGAACCTGATCGAAACGCGGCGCCCGCGAGCTCAGGCCTGGGCGCCGGCGCCGGCGCCGGGCTGCTGCGCCGGGGTCTCGCCGCCCTCGAGGTCGCCCTCGGTGTCCAGGTAGGCCTGCTGCAGCTCGGCCAGCAGCGCCGGGTCCGGCTCCGCCCACATCTTCCGGTCGACCGCCTCCAGCAGCCGCTCGGCGATGCCGTGCAGCGCCCAGGGGTTCGACTCCTCCATGAACGCCCGGTTCTCCGGGTCGAGCACGTAGGACTGGGCGAGCTTCTCGTACATCCAGTCGGCGACGACGCCGGTGGTGGCGTCGTAGCCGAACAGGTAGTCGACGGTGGCGGCCATCTCGAACGCGCCCTTGTAGCCGTGCCGGCGCATCGCGGCCAGCCACTTCGGGTTGACCACCCGGGCCCGGAACACCCGCGAGGTCTCCTCGACCAGCGACCGGGTGCGCACGTGCTCGGGCCGGGTCGAGTCGCCGATGTAGGCCTTCGGGGAGCTGCCGGTCAGCGCGCGCACCGTGGCGACCATCCCGCCGTGGTACTGGAAGTAGTCGTCGGAGTCGGCGATGTCGTGCTCGCGGGTGTCGATGTTCTTGGCCGCCACCGCGATCCGCCGGTAGGCGGTCTCCATGTCCGGGCGGGCCTGCACCCCGTCGAGGTCGCGGCCGTAGGCGTAGCCGCCCCACACCGCGTAGACCTCGGCCAGGTCGGCGTCGGTGCGCCAGTCCCGGCTGTCGATCAGCGACAGCAGCCCGGCCCCGTAGGCGCCGGGCTTGGAGCCGAACACCCGGGTGGTGGCGCGCCGGCGGTCGCCGTGCTCGGCGACGTCGGCCTCCACGTGGGCCTTGACGTAGTTCTGCTCCGGCGTCTCGTCCAGCCCCGCGGCCAGGGTGACGGCGTCGTCGAGCATGGTCACCACGTGCGGGAAGGCGTCCCGGAAGAACCCGGAGATGCGCACGGTGACGTCGATCCGCGGCCGGCCCAGCTCACCGAGCGGGATCGGCTCCAGCTTGGTCACGCGGCGGGAGGCCTCGTCCCAGACCGGCCGGACGCCGAGCAGCGCCAGCACCTGCGCGACGTCGTCCCCGGAGGTGCGCATCGCCGAGGTGCCCCACACCGACAGGCCGACCGACGCCGGGAAGGAACCGGTCTCGGCGACGTACCGCTCGACCAGCGACTCGGCCAGGCCCTGCCCGGTCTCCCAGGCCAGCCGGGAGGGCACCGCCCGCGGGTCGACGGAGTAGAAGTTGCGCCCGGTCGGCAGCACGTTGACCAGCCCGCGCAGCGGCGAGCCCGACGGCCCGGCGGGCACGTACCCGCCGTCCAGGGCGTGCAGCGCCATGTCGATCTCGTCCGTGGTCTTCGCCAGCCGCGGCACGACCTCGGCGACGGCGAAGTGCAGCACCCGGGACACCTCCGCGTGCGGCCCGCCCAGCACGTCGGCCACGGTGGGCTCGACGGCGTCGGCGGTCCAGCCGGCCGCCTCCATCGCGGTGACCAGGGCCAGCGCCCGCGCCTCGACCTCGTCGGTCTCGTGCAGCCCGGCCGAGCCGTCCTCGACCAGGCCGAGCGCCTCGCGCAGACCGGGCATCGCGACCGAACCGCCCCAGATCTGCCGGGCCCGCAGGATCGCCAGCACCAGGCCCACGCGCGCGTCGCCCTCCGGCGGGGAACCGAAGACGTGCAGCCCGTCGCGGATCTGGCTGTCCTTGATGGCGCACAGCCAGCCGTCGACGTGCAGGATCATCTCGTCGAACTCGGCGTCGTGCGGCCGGTCGTCCAGGCCCAGGTCGTGGTCGAGCTTCGCGGCCTGGATCAGCGTCCAGATCTGCTGCCGGACGGCGGGCAGCTTCGGCGGGTCCATCGCGGCGATGTTGGCGTGCTCGTCGAGCAGCTGCTCCAGCCGGGCGATGTCGCCGTAGGTGTCCGCGCGGGCCATCGGCGGCACCATGTGGTCGACCAGCACCGCGTGCGCGCGGCGCTTGGCCTGGCTGCCCTCGCCCGGGTCGTTGACCAGGAACGGGTAGACCATCGGCAGGTCGCCCAGCGCGGCGTCCGGCGCGCAGGACGCCGACAGCCCGACGGTCTTGCCGGGCATCCACTCCAGGTTGCCGTGCTTGCCCACGTGCACGACCGCGTGCGCGCCGAACGACGAGCGCAGCCAGTGGTAGGCGGCCAGGTAGTGGTGCGACGGCGGCAGGTCCGGGTCGTGGTAGATCGCGATCGGGTTCTCCCCGAAGCCGCGCGGCGGCTGCACCATCACCACGACGTTGCCGGCGCGCAGCGCGGCGAACACGATGCAGTCGTCGGTCGGGTCGACGAACAGCTCGCCGGGCGGCGGACCCCAGTGCTCCACCATCCGGTCGGTCAGCTCGGCGGGGAGGGTGTCGAAGAACCGGCGGTACTCCGCCGCCGGGATGCGCACCGGGTTGCCGGACAGCTGCTCGGCGGTCAGCCAGTCCGGGTCCTGGCCGCCGGCCTCGATCAGCGCGTGCACCAGCCGGTCGCCGTCCAGGTCCGCGACGCCGGGCAGCGAGCCCTCGCCGTCGAACGGGCCGATGTCGTAGCCCTGCCCGGCCATCGCGGCCAGCAGCCGGACCACCGAGGCCGGGGTGTCCAGGCCGACCGCGTTGCCGATCCGCGAGTGCTTCGTCGGGTACGCCGACAGCATCACCACGATCTTGCGGTCGGCCGGGGCGGTGTGCCGGAGCCGGGCGTGCGCGACGGCGGTGCCGGCCACCCGGGCGGCCCGCTCCGGGTCGGGCACGTAGGAGGTCAGGCCCTCGTCGTCGACCTCCTTGAAGGAGAACGGCACGCTGATGATCCGGCCGTCGAACTCGGGGATGGCGACCTGGTTGCCGACGTCGAGCGGGGAGAGCCCGTCGTCGTTGGCCGCCCAGGTCTCCCGCGGGGTGCCGAGCACCAGGCCCTGGATCACCGGGACGTCGAGGCGGGCGAGCTCGCCGACGTCCCAGGCGCCGTCGTCCCCGCCGGCCGACGCGGTGGCGGGCTTCGAGCCGCCGGCCGCCAGCACGGTGACCACCATCGCGTCGACGGTGCGCAGCACGTCGAGCATCGCCGGCTCCACCGACCGCAGCGACGCGGTGAAGATCGGCACCGGCACGCCGCCGCACGCCTCGATCGCCGCGCACAGCGTGTGCACGAACGCGGTGTTCCCGGCGAGGTGGTGGGCCCGGTAGTACAGGACGGCGACCCGCGGGCCGGTCGCGGTGGTCTCCCGCTCCAGCAGGCCCCAGTCGGGCGCCACGGCCGGGGCCTCGAAGCCCTCGCCGTCCAGCAGCACGGTGTCGGCCAGGAAGCGGTGCAGCTGCACGATGTTGTCCGGGCCGCCCTGGGCCAGGTAGGCGTGCGCCTCGGTGGCCACGCCCATCGGCACGGTCGAGAGCCCCATCAGCTCGGCGTCGGGCAGCTGCTCCCCGCCCAGCACGACGACCGGCACACCCAGGCCCAGCAGCGGCGCGACCATGTCCTCGTACTTCCGGCGGGAACCGAGGATGCGCACCACGACCAGGTCGGTGCCGGCGGCGAACTCGGCCAGGTCGCCGACGCGGTAGGGGTTGCCCAGCCGCCACTCCGAGTCGCTGGTGCGGGCCGACAGCAGGTCGGTGTCGGAGGTGGAGAGCAGGGTGAAGGTGCGCAACGTGTGTGCCTCCCTCGGGGTCCGCGCCCCGGGTCGTCGGACACGGCAGCCGCGGTGTCTGGCTCACCCCCGCCGACCAGCGCGACGGGGGCTCACAGTGGCGGGACCGCGCCGGGTTCGCACCGGCTTCCGCGCGCACTGCCGTGATGTGCCGCAGACGCTACCGGGCCGCCGGCTGCCGCCACCCCGGGAGCACGGGCGCGACAGCGGTCACCGGAGCGGCGCGGCCCGCAGCCAGCCGACGCCCAGGACGACCCCTGCCAGTGCCACGACACACCAGAGGGCGGCCGACGCCACGTACCCGACGAGCGCCGCCGTGGCCAGCGCGGCCGAGGCGGTGAGGAATGCGGCGATGAGCGGCACGGTGGTCAGCGTGGTGAAGTCGGTGCCCGCCGTGGCAGGGCGGCACAGGTCCATGCTCACCGTGTAGACCACGACGTTGAGCGCGGTGTAGGCGACGAGGAAACCGCCGAGCGCGGCCACCGTGCCGGCGAGGGGCACGGCACCGCGGAGCAGCGGCACCAGCCCGGCGGTCGCCGCCGCCAGGCCGACGCCGCCGGCGGCCAGCACCACGGCCCGGCCCCACCGGCGGACCAGCCACCCGGCGAGCGGGCCGGCCAGCGCCGCCGGCACGCTGACGACGACGCCGGTGACGACGCCGATCCGGGTGAGCGACCACCCGGCGTCGACGAGCGCCGCGCTGGGCAGGGCGTACACCCCGGCCGCGCCGCCGTACACGAGCGGCACGACGCCCAGCGCCCATCGCGGGACGCCGGGACGGCGGAAGACACCGATCAACGCGCCCCAGGCCGCACTCCCGGGCACCCGGGGGTCACGCTCGGGCTCACGGAACCGGAGCACCACCGCGAGCGCGATCAGGGTGAGCGCGGCGAGCAGCAGCACCGCAGCCGCCCACCCGGCACGGTCGTAGACCAGCACGCAGAGGCCGCCGCCGAGCACCGTGCCCACGTAGCTGGCGCCGACCTGCACACCGTTGCCGAGACCGCGGTCCTGCGGGCGCAGCAGCCGCACCCCCAGGGCGTCGGTCGCGACGTCCTGGGTCGCCGACAGCAGCACGTACAGGGCGCAGACGGCGACGAGCGGGCCGAGCGCGGCGGCCGGGTCACCGAAGGGCAGCAGGGCGAGCAACGCCACCACCATGGCGGGCTGGAGCACGAGCAGCCAGGAGCGGTGGTGTCCGAGCCGGCGGGAGCCGTACCGGTCCAGGAGCGGGGCCCAGAGCAGCTTCAGCGGCCACGCGAGGCCCAGCAGCGAGACGAGTGACAGCTCCTCGAGGGACGCGCCGTCGGACCGCAGGATCGCGACCAGCCCGACGGTGAGGAAGCCGATGCCGAGGTTCTGGCTGACCCACAGGACCGAGAGCAGACCCCACGGTGGCGCGCCGGCCGCCACGGGGGCGGACGTGTCGACGGCGGGGGCGACCGGCGCGGTCACGCCGTGCGCCAGTAGCCGAGCGCCGAGACACGCTCCTTGGTCACACCGAGGTCGCGGCGCAGGTGCCGGCCCAGCTCCCGGCTGGCCGCGGCCTCGCAGGCCACCCAGAACCAGTCCCGCGCCGGGTCGGCCGCCGGCTCCCCCGCCGATCGGCCCGCCCAGGCGGCGGTGACCGCGTCACGGACCGCACGGCCGGGCGCGCCGTCGCGGTCGACCCAGACCACCTCGTGCCCGTCACCGGCCCGCACCGGCAACTCCCGGTCGGCCGGGTGTCCGGCCTCGAGCCAGACCCGGGCGGGCGTGGTCGGGTGTGCGTCGAGCAGCGAGTTCACGGCGGGCAGCGATGCCGGGTCCCCGACCAGGTGCATCGCGCGCGTGCCGGGCGGCGCCTGCTCGGCGCGGGTTCCCTGCACCGTCGCGTCGATCGTGCTGCCGGGCCAGACCGCGACCGACCAGTCGGCCGCGGGGCCGTCGTGCAGCGCGAACTCCAGGCCGAAGGTGCCCGCGACCGGGTCGGGGTCGACCAGCGTGTAGGCCCGCTGGTGCGGTCGGCCCTCGTGCGCGAACCAGAGCCGGATCCACATCGCGGGGTGCGGCGGGCAGGCGGTGAGCAGCCCCCCGTCGGTCACCGTGATCCGCTGGTACCGCTCGCCGACGCGCTCGCTGCCGCGCACGGTGAGCACGAAGTCCTTGCCTCGCATGGCCCGCAGGACCACGCCCTCCCAGCCGTGCTGCACGACCCCGGCTCCTCTCGTCGTCCACCTCGTCGACGGTCAGGTTAGGGGAGCCTCACCTGACCGTGGTCGATCCGGGTCGCGGAGCCGGCCTCAGCCGGGGGTGCGGCGCCCCCGGGTGAGCAGCCAGTGCAGGCCGACGCCGATCGCGGCCCCGGTGCTGTTGGTGACCACGTCGACCACCGAGGGGAACCGGTTGGGCAGGAACAGCGCCTGGGTCGCCTCGATCCCCAGCGAACCGGCGACGCAGATCGCCCAGACCACCCAGCGGGGCACCCGGGGCAGCGCCGCGCACAGCAGCAGGCCCAGCGGGACGAACAGCAGCACGTTGCCGCCCCGCTCGGCCAGCCGCGCGCTGACGTGCCAGGAGGTACCGGTCAGGTCGTGCACCAGCCGGGTGCCGAACCCCTGCACCCGGCCCATGGGCGACGGGCGCAGCGTCAGCCAGGCCCCGGCCGCGAGGTACCCGGCGAGCAGGACGCGCGCCCACCGGGCTTCGCGGTCGCGCCGGTCGCCCGCCCGCAGGCCGGTGGTCAGTCGGTCACCTCGACCAGGTCGATGACGAACACCAGGGTCGCGTCACCGGGGATCGCGTCCCCGGCCCCCGCCGGGCCGTAGCCCAGGTCGCTGGGGATGGTGACGACCCGCCGGCCGCCGACCTGCATGCCCTCGATGCCCTGCTCGAAGCCCGGGATGACCCCGCCCTCCCCCAGCGTGACGGGATACGTCGAGTCCTCCCCGCGGCTCCAGGACGAGTCGAACTCCTCGCCGTTCTCGTAGAGCGCCCCGACGTACTTGACCTGCGCGGTGGTCCCGTCGGTCGCCTCCGCACCGTCGCCGGCGACGACGTCGCCGACCACCAGCTCCTCCGGGGCCGGCTCCTCCGACGGCGGCACGTCCGGCTCGACGCTCAGGTCCGTGCTGATCTGGTCGGCCAAGGTGCCCGCCGCCTCGTCGTCGGTGCCCCCGCAGGCGGCCAGCGAGGCGGTGAGGGCCAGCGTGGCGAGCAGGCGTGGGGCGGTGCGGCGGTCCATCCAGGGTCCTCCTGTCCGAGCTCCCGCTCGGGGTCGGCGAAGCAGTCCCTCCACGGTACGGAGCCGTCCGCGACGGCGCCGTGGCGTCACCCGGCGGAGCGGCCCGGACACGCACCCGTGCGTCGCGTGTGTCGTTCCGGTGACAGTTCCGGTTGGAGGTGCGGGTCACCGCGGACTGCCACTAGCTTTCCCGCAACGTCCGCGACGGCTGGGGGTTCACCCGATGTCCGCTTCGATCATCGTGGGGCTCGACGGGAGCGAGGCGAGCGGACGGGCAGCGGACGCCGCGGCCGACGCGGCGCGAAGGCACGACCTGCGGCTGGTGCTGGCCTGCGTCGTCCCCTGGTCGCCCTACTCGTTCTCCACGGCCGAGGAGAACGAGCGCCGGACGATCGACAAGGAACGCGAGGCGAAGTCGGCCCGCGAACGGGTGCTGGACCCGGCCATCGCCCGGCTGTCCGCCACGGGCGACCTGAGCATCGAGGGCGTCGTGCGGCACGGGCACCCGGCCGAGACCCTGGTCGCCCTCGCCCGCGAGCACGACGCCGCCTGGATCATCGTCGGCCGGGTCGGTCAGAGCCGGGTCCGCACGCTGCTGTTCGGCTCGACCCCGAGCAGCCTCATCCAGCTCTCCCCCGTCCCCGTCCTGGTGGTGCCGTGATGACCGTGCTCGCCTCCCCCGACGTCCCTGCCCCGGACGTGCTGGCCGCCACGTTCGACGAGCAGGTCAACGACGTCTTCGCGCCGATCTCGGACTTCATCACCGGGATCGTCTTCGCCGCCGTCCCGCTGGACTTCATCGACGAGGGCGTCGAGCTACCCCTGATCGTCGTCTGGCTGGTCGTCGCCGGGATCTTCTTCACCATCTACCTGAAGGGCTTCCAGTTCCGGGCCTTCGGCCACGCGATCCAGCTGATCAAGGGCAAGTACGACGATCCCGAGGACGCCGGCGAGGTCACCCACTTCCAGGCGCTGGCGACCGCCGTCTCCGGCACGGTGGGCCTCGGCAACATCGCCGGGGTCGCGGTGGCCATCTCCCTCGGCGGGCCCGGTGCCACGCTGTGGATGATCGTCGCGGGCCTGGTCGGCATGTGCACCAAGGGAGTCGAGTGCACCCTCGGCGTCAAGTACCGCCGGGTCTACGACGACGGCCGGGTCTCCGGTGGGCCGATGTACTACCTGAGCCAGGGCCTCAAGGAGAAGGGCAAGGGCACGCTGGGCAAGGTCCTCGCGGTGCTGTTCTGCGTCTTCACCCTGGGCGGCGCCGTCGGCGGCGGGAACATGTTCCAGGCCAACCAGGCCTTCGCCCAGGCCCAGTCGGTGACCGGCGGCGCGGACGGCTGGCTCGGGTTCGGCGCCGCCGGCGCCGTCTTCGGCGTGGTGCTCGCCCTCCTCGTCGGCGCGGTGATCATCGGCGGGATCCGGAGCATCGCCCGGGTCACCGACAAGCTCGTCCCCTTCATGGCCGTCTTCTACGTGATCGCCTGCCTCTCCGTGCTCTTCGCCAACGCCACGGAGATCCCGAGCGCGCTCTGGGAGATCCTCCGGACGGCGTTCAGCCCCGAGGCCGGCTTCGGCGGCGTCGTCGGCGTGCTCATCCAGGGCTTCCGGCGGGCGGCGTTCAGCAACGAGGCCGGTCTCGGGTCGGCCGCGATCGCGCACTCCGCGGTGAAGACCAACGAGCCGGCGACCGAGGGACACGTGGCCGTCCTGGAGCCGTTCATCGACACCGTCGTCATCTGCACCATGACCGCGCTGGCCATCGTCATCACCGGCACCTGGGCCGACGAGTCCAGCGCCGCCGGCGTGGAGACCACCTCGGCCGCCTTCGAGACGGTGGCGGGCTGGTTCCCCATCATCCTGGCGGTGGCGGTGATCCTGTTCGCCTACTCGACCATGCTCGCCTGGAGCTACTACGGGCTGAAGGCGTCGACCTACCTGTTCGGCGAGTCGATGGTGGTGGACCGGGTGTGGAAGCTGATCTTCTGCGTCTTCGTCGTCATCGGGGCCTCGTCGACCCTCGACGCGGTGATCGGCTTCTCCGACAGCATGATCTTCCTGATGTCGCTGCCGAACATCATCGGGCTGTACATCCTGAGCCGGGTGGTGAAGCGGGAGCTCTTCGGCTACCGGGAGCGGCTGGCCCACGGGGCGCTCGTGCCGGTCGCCGAACGGGGCATCACGCCCCGCCCGCAGGGGGGCAGCACCGCGGCCACCACCGGCCTCGACGGCACCAACCCGACCCCGCCGCCGACGGCCGACCCGCGCTGAACGACCACCCCCACCGACCCCACGGGGGCGCACCCGGGTCCGGGTGCGCCCCCGTGGGACGGATGTCGGCTCAGGCCGCGCCGAGCGCGTCGGCCACCCGGTGGTGGACGGCGGCGTCGGCGCCACGGCTCTGCCGCTCCAGGGTGCGGGCCAGCGCGCGGCGGGCCCACCCGTTGGCCGGCGCGAGCTCCACCAGGCGGGTGAGGCAGTCCTCGGCGCGGGCCAGCTGGGCCGCGCCGTAGTAGCTGCGGGCGAGCAGCTCCAGCGCGGCCTGGTTGCCCGGCTCGGCGTCCACCACCGGCTGCAGCACCCGGGCGGCCTCGGTGGACTGGCCCATGGCGAAGAACAGGTCCGCGCGCAGGTACTCGGAGTGCAGGTCGATCTCGGACGGCTGGGTGATGTCGAACGGCTCGGTCATGGTTCTCCCTCCGGCGGGCACAACGCCGACACCTGGCCACCCCTTCCCCACCACGCTGCGCACTGGGTTCATCACGCAACGAAACTAAAAAGAACGCGCGGAAACTAAAAAGAACGCGCACGACCGGATCGTCCGCGATCGCCTGGGTATGAACCCCTCGCCGAGGCCGACCCGGCCCGGTCCGACGCCCTGCACCTCACGGAGTCACGCATGGCCCTCTCCCTCCGCCACCGCCCGTCCGCCCCGCAGACCGGGGACCACCCCGGAGCCGAGCCCCCGGCCACGGGTGCCGCCCGGGTCGTGCCCGCCGTGCACCGGATCGGCGCCGTCGTCGTCGCGCTGGTGATCGCGACGTTCGGTGTCCTCGGACTGCTCGACGGGCTGGCCTACTTCTCCACCGACGGCGAGCGCATCCTCGGCCTGTCGTCCAACGGTCTGCTCTCGACCATCTCGCTGGTCACCGCGGCGGTGCTGGTCGCCGCGGCGCTGCACAGCCACCGCACCGCCTCCACCGTGATGATCGCGGTGGGGACGCTGTTCCTGGTCTCCGCGCTGGCCAACCTCGCGGTGCTGGAGACCGACTGGAACTTCCTGGCCTTCTCCATGGCCAACGTCATCTTCTCCATCTGCGCCGGCCTGGTGCTGCTCACCCTGGGCGCCTACGGCCGGGTCAGCGGCAACCTGCCCGCGGACTCGCCCTACCGCGCCGACCGGCCGGACACCGACGAGGACGACGACACCGACCAGGGGCTCCCCACCACCCCGGCGGAGGTCGCCGCCGAGCGGGCCATGCGCGACGCGGAGCTCGCCGTCGTCGAGCACCGGGCCACCCCGGAGCAGCAGCGCCGGGTGGCCGCCATGGCCCAGGTGCGCACCCGCGCCGACCGCCGCCGGGTCTGGATGGAGATGGACGGTCGCGCACTGCGGTGACCAGCCGCCCTGCCGGACGGGCCCCCGACTGTCCGGCAGGGCCCTCCGGCCGGGGAAGTAGCCTCGGCTCCGCCATGTCCTCCGTGCAGACCCCCCTCCCCCCGCCGCGGGACCGGTCCGACGCCTGCCCCGGCGCGCTGCAGACCCACGCCGCCGCCGACGGCGCGCTGGCCCGGGTGCGCATCCCCGGCGGTGCGCTGAGCGCGGGTCAGCTGCGCACGCTCGCCGCTGCCGCCCGCGACCTCGGCGACGGCCACCTGGAGCTGACCAGCCGGGGGAACCTCCAGCTGCGCGGCCTGCCCGCCGGCGCCGAGACCGAACTGGGCGAGCGACTGGCCGCGGTGGGCCTGCTGCCCAGCGACACCCACGAGCGGGTGCGGAATGTGCTGGCCAGCAGCCTCTCCGGCCGGTGGGGCGGCCACCTCGACGTCCGGCCCTGGGTGCGCGCCTTCGACGCCGCACTGCTCGCCGACCCGGCGCTCGCCGAGCTGCCCGGCCGGTTCCTGGTCGCCTTCGACGACGGCCGCGGTGACGTCGCCGGCCTCGGCGCCGACGTCACCCTGCTCGCCCTCGCCCCCGACGTCGTCGCCCTGCTGCTCGGCGGCACCGACTCCGGCGTCCGGGCCCGGCCCGGTGACGCCGTCGCCCTGGCCCTCGCCGCCGGCGCGGCCTTCCTCGCCGAGCGCGCGGCCCAGGGCGGCACCGCCTGGCGGCTGACCGAGCTGACCGACGGCTGGGCGCGGGTGGCCGAACGGCTCACCGGCCGGCGACCCGACGCCCCCGGCCGCGAGCGGGTGTCCGCCCCGGTGACCGGACCGGCCGGCGAACTGGCCCAGGACGACGGCCGCACGGCGCTCGCCGTCGTCGTACCACTGGGCCGGCTCTCCGCCGGGCAGGCCGAGCTGCTCGCCGACCTCGGCCCCGAGCTCGAGGTGACCCCCTGGCGCACCGTCGTCGTCCCCGACCTCGCCGACGCCGCCCCCGCCGTCGAGGCGCTCACCGCCGCCGGCCTGGTGACCGAGCCGGCCAGCCCGTGGCGACTGGTCACCGCCTGCGCCGGGCGGCCGGGCTGCGCGAAGTCGCTGGCCGACGTGCGGGCCGACGCCACCGCCGCCGTGGCCGCCGGCACGCTGCCGGCCGACGGCTCCCGCCAGCACTGGGCCGGCTGCGCCCGCCGCTGCGGCCGGCCGACCGGCCGCGTGGTCGACGTGGTCGCGACGCCGACCGGATACCTGATCGAGAAGGACTGATGTACTCCTACGAGCACGACGGCGCCGAGATCTACCGGCAGTCCTTCGCCACGATCCGCGCCGAGGCCGACCTCTCCGGGCTGCCCGCCGACGTCGCCCAGGTGGCGGTGCGGATGATCCACGCCTGCGGTCAGGTCGACCTGGTGGCCGACGTGGCCTGGTCCGACGACGTCGTCGGGCGGGCGCGGGAGGCGCTCCACGCCGGCGCCCCGGTGCTCTGCGACGCGCAGATGGTCGCCTCCGGCGTCACCCGCCGGCGGCTGCCGAAGGACAACGACGTCGTCTGCACGCTCAACGACCCGCGCACCCCGGCCCTCGCGGCCGACCTCGGCACCACGCGCACCGCCGCGGCCCTCGAGCTGTGGGGCGAGCGGCTCGACGGCGCCGTCGTCGCGATCGGCAACGCGCCCACCGCGCTGTTCCACCTGCTGGAGATGGTCGCCGCCGGCGCCCCGCGGCCGGCCGCGGTGATCGGCATCCCGGTGGGCTTCATCGGCGCGGTCGAGTCGAAGGAGGCGCTGGCCGCCTCGGACCTGGACTTCCTGGTCGTCCGCGGCCGGCGTGGCGGCAGCGCCATCACGGCGGCGGCGGTCAACGCGATCGCGAGCACGGTCGAATGAGGGCGGACATGGCCACTTCTGCCCTCGGGGGCACGGCATGAACGGGCGGCTGTACGGGGTCGGGCTGGGGCCCGGCGACCCGGAGCTGGTGACGGTCAAGGCGGCCCGGCTGATCGGCGCCGCGGACGTCGTCGCGTTCCACGCCGCGCAGCACGGCCGGTCGGTGGCCCGCGGGCTGGCCGCGCCCTACCTGCGCCCCGGGCAGGTCGAGGAGCTGCTGGTCTACCCGGTCACCACCGAGACCACCGACCACCCCGGCGGCTACCAGGGCGCGATCGACGAGTTCTACGAGGCCGCCGCCGCGCGGCTGGCCGCGCACCTGGACGCCGGCCGGGACGTCGTCGTGCTGGCCGAGGGCGATCCGTTCTTCTACGGCTCCTACATGCACATGCACAAGCGGCTCGCGCACCGCTACCCGACCGAGGTGGTGCCGGGCGTGACCAGCGTCAGCGGTGCCGCCGCGGTGCTCGGCCGGCCGCTGGTCGAGCGCGACGAGGTGCTCACCGTGCTGCCCGGCACGCTGCCCGCCGACGAGCTCGCCGAGTGGCTGGCCACCACCGACTCCGCGGCGGTGCTGAAGCTCGGCCGCACGTTCGGCAACGTCCGGGAGGCGTTCGACGCCGCCGGGGTGCTCGACCGGGCGTACTACGTGGAGCGGGCCACCACCGACCGGCAACGGGTCGCCCCGCTGGCCGACGTCGACCCCGAGACGGTGCCGTACTTCTCCCTCGCCCTGCTGCCCAGCCTCCTCTCCCCGGTTTCGGCGCCGGAACCCGGCCAGGTTTCGGCGCCGAAACCTGGCACGGCGGGTGAGGTCGCCGTCGTCGGGCTCGGCCCGGGCAAGCGCGCCTGGACGACGCCGGAGGTCGCCGAGGCGCTGGCCGAGGCCGACGACCTGGTCGGCTACGGCCCCTACCTGGACCGCGTGCCGGCCAACCCGCGGCAGGTGAAGCACCCCAGCGACAACCGGGTCGAGGTCGAGCGCGCCGCCGCGGCCCTGCAGCTGGCCCGGGACGGCCGCCGCGTGGCGGTGGTCTCCAGCGGCGACCCCGGGGTTTTCGCGATGGCCGCGGCGGTGCTGGAGGTGGCGGCGGAGAGCTTCCCGGACGTCGAGGTGCGGGTGCTGCCCGGGCTCACCGCGGCACAGGCGGTCGCGTCGAGGGTGGGCGCCCCGCTCGGGCACGACTTCGCGGTGATCAGCCTCTCCGACGTCCTCAAGCCCTGGGACGTCGTGCTCGACCGGCTGCGCGCGGCCGCGTCGGCCGACCTGGTGCTGGCCCTCTACAACCCGCGCTCCAAGGCCCGGCCGCACCAGCTGGCCGAGGCCCAGAAGGCGCTGCTGGACGTCCGCGACCCCGACACCGTGGTAGTCGTCGGCCGGGACGTCGGGGGTGCGGAGGAGTCGGTGCGGGTGACGACCCTGGCCGACCTGGACCCGGAGACGGTCGACATGCGCTGCCTGCTGCTGATCGGCTCGACCCAGACCCGGGTGACGCCGTCCGGCCGGGTGTTCACCAGCCGCCGCTACCCGGGCTGAGTCGTGCGCGCCGTCCTGCTGCTGACGCTCGGGACGGTGCTGACCGGGTGCGGGTCCTCCGTGGGCGGGTGCACCGAGATCGGCGTGCTGACCGGGTGACCCCGGGAACAGGACCGGCTGGTCGGGCCTTGCACCGGTTCGTGCCCCGAGGAACGCTCGCCCGCCCGGCCGCCTTCTGGTCGGTCGCCGTCCTGCTGATCCTCATGCTGGCGGCCTCGGGCGTCCCCTCACCGCTGTACCGGGTGTACGCGGAGGAGTTCGGCTTCGGCTCGGGCACGCTCACCGTCGTCTTCGGTGTCTACGCCTTCGCGCTGCTGCTCTCCCTGCTCGTCGTCGGCGGGCTGTCCGACCACGTCGGGCGGCGGCCGGTGCTGGCGGTGGCGCTGCTGGTCGAGGCGGCGTCGATGGTGCTGTTCTGGGCCGCCGACGGCGTCGGGTGGCTGCTGGTCGCCCGGGTCGTGCAGGGGTTCGCCACCGGCGCGCTGACCGCCGCGTTCGGCGCGGCGCTGCTGGACACCCAGCGCGCGGACCGGCCGCTGGGCCCGCTGGTCAACTCCGCGGGGCCGGGGCTGGGCCTCTCCCTCGGCGCGGTGGGCGCGGGCCTGGCCGTGCAGTTCGTCCCCTCCCCCACCGACTGGGTGTTCGGGGTGCTCACCGTGCTGTGTCTGGCCGCCGCCGCCTGGGTGGTGTTCCTGCCCGAGACCTCCCCCCGGCGGCCGGGGCTGGCGGCGTCGCTGGTGCCGAGCGTGCACGTGCCCCCGTCGCAGCGGCGGGCGTTCCTGCTGGTGCTCCCCTGCCTCATCGCCACCTGGTCGCTCGGCGGGCTCTACGCATCCCTCAGCCCCTCGCTGGCCGCCACCGTCTTCGGGGTCACCGACCACGTCACCGGCGCGCTGCCGATCCTGGCGCTCAACGGCACCGGGGTGATCGGGTCCCTGACCATGCGGTCGCTCGCCCCCGCCCGGGGGATGACCGTGGGCGCGCTCGTCTTCGCCACCGGCGTCGCCGGCACGATCACCGCGCTGTGGACCGGGTCGCTGGCGCTGTTCTTCGTGGCCGCGGTGGTCTCCGGGTTCGGCTTCGGCGGTGCCTTCCTCGGTGCGATGGCCACGGTGACCGCCGGCGTCGACCCGGGCCAGCGCGCGGCGCTCATCTCCGCGGTCTTCACCGTCAGCTACCTGGCGTTCAGCCTGCCGGCGATCGCGGCCGGGGTCGCCGCAAACTCCGTGGGCCTGGAGACGACCGCCGAGGTCTACGGCGCGGTGGTCATCGTCCTGGCGCTCACTGCCGTGGCCGGCCTCACCCTGCACCGCCGCCGCTCCGCCGCAGGCAGCGCACCGGCACCGGACGGGCAGCTGCAGCCGGTCCACGACAGATGACGGTTGTCCCCCCAGACGCACGAACGTAGCTTCGGGTCTGTGCCTGCCGGGACCTCGATCAGCCTGGGTTCGGTGAACGTCGAGGCGGCCTCACCACGGGCACTGGCGTCGTTCTGGGCCGACCTGCTCGGTGGCACAGTGGTCGGTGAGCAGGGCGGCCTCGTCTTCGTGTCCGCCCGGGAGCCCGACGGCTTCGGCATGTTCTTCCGGCGGCGCACCGGCCCCCGCCCGGAGCGGCAGACCCAGCACCTGGACCTCACCGTGCCCTGGGGGTGCCGCGAGGAGGAGGTCGCCCGGGCAGTGACCCTGGGCGCCACCCACCGGTGGGACGTGCTCGACGAGCTGCCCTGGGCCCAGTGGACGACGCTCGCCGACCCGGAGGGCAACCTCTTCTGCCTGGCCGAGCACCCGCCGTCCCGGCTGCCCCCGACGAACTGACCCCCTCCGGGTTTCGGCGCCGAAAGCTGTCCGGGTTTCGGCGCCGAAAGCTGGGAGTGCTGCTCAGCCGGCGCCGGCGCGGCCGACGGCGGCGCAGAACCGGTCGTGGTCGGCGCGCGCCTCCCCCAGCGGTCCGAGCACCTCGTCGTCGGCGACCTCGGCCACCCGGTCCAGCAGCCGCCGCCGGGCCAGCCGGCCGCGTCGCCGCGCCCCGGCGCGCACCAGCGGCCGGGCCACCAGCGCGAGCAGCAACCCCGACAGCAGCCCACCGACCAGCAGCAGGGTCGGCAGCGGGATGCCCTCCACCCGGGGCAGCGGCACGACGTCGTCCAGCTGCAGCAGACCCAGTCCGACCAGGCCGAGCAGCCACAGCGCCCCGGCGAGGGCCACCAACGCCAGCACCCACTGCAGCCCGCCGACGGCGCGTTGCCACAGCGGCGTCCGCTGCGGGCCGAAGTCGGTACCGGCCACCGCGCGGTCCAGCCGGTCGGCCAGCCGCTCCTGGGACAGCTCCGCGGTGCGGCGCAGCTCGTCGCGCCACGCCTGCGGCAGCCCGGCGCCGGCCTCGTCGCGGGCCCGGCGCAGCGCCGCGCCCAGCGCCGCCTGCTGCACGGCGCCGGCCGGCGGGAGCGAGCTGCGGGCGGCCTCGGAGCCCAGGTGCAGCCGGCGCAGCGGGTCGGCGCGCAGCTTCGACGTCCAGCGCAGCACCGGCCAGCCGGTGTGCTCCGCGCCGCGGCGGCGGGCGGACAGCTCCACGGCCGTGGTCACCGCGGGCACCCCGGCCGCGTCGGCGAGCGCCCCGACCAGCCCGTCCCGCTCGTCCCGGTCACGGCTGCGGTCGGGGCCGGCGTCCGGCGCGCAGTGCGCGGCGAGCGCCGCGGCGGCACCGCGGGCGTCGGCGGCCAGCCGGTCGGTGGCGGCGCGGCGGGCACCGACCCGGCGGGCGAGCTCCGCGCGCACCTCCGGCAGGCCGTACCCGGTGCGTGCGGCGGTGGCCAGCAGCGGCGTGCCGGTGAGCCCCTCGGCGTCCAGCAGGCCGCGCAGGTCGGCGAGGCAGGCGCGGGCGGCGGCGTCGTCGAGCCGGTCGACCTGGTTGAGGACGACGACGAGCACCCCGGCGTGCCCGGCCAGCGGCGCCAGGTAGCGGGAGTGGACGGCGGCGTCGGCGTACTTCTGCGGGTCGAGCACCCAGACCAGCACGTCGACCAGCTGCACCAGCCGGTCGACCTCCAGCCGGTGCTCGACCCGCACGCTGTCGTGGTCGGGGAGGTCGAGGAGCACCAGGCCGTCCAGCGCCGGGTCACCGCCGTCGACCCGGTGCCGGCGGGGCACCTCCAGCCAGTCCAGCAGCCGGTCGGCGCCCTCGGCGCCCCAGACGCTGGCGTGCGCGATGCCGGTGGTCGGCCGGCGCACGCCCGGGGTGCTCACCTCGGCGCCGGTGAGCGCGTTGAACAGCGTCGACTTGCCGCTGCCGGTCGCGCCGGCGAGCGCGACGACGGTGGCGTCGCCGAGCGCCTCCCGCGCGCCGGCCTTGGCCAGCAGTGCCCGCGCGGCGCCGACCTCGGGCACCTCCAGCCGCCCCTCGGCGACCTCGACCGCCTCGCGCAGCGCACCGAGCCGGTCGGCGAGCGGGGTCTCCCGGCGCCTCACCGGGCAGCCGCCAGGGCGGCGACGGCGGTGTGCAGCCGCCCGGCCGCACCCGGCGCGGGCGCGGCGCCGGCGAGCAGCTCGGCGAAGCGAGCCTGCTCGTCACGGAGCAGCGCGTCGGCGCGGGCATCGAGGTCGGCGCGGGCCCGGGCGGCGAGCTCCCGGACGGCGGCGTCGCCGAACACCGCCTCCAGCACCCGCTGCCCCAGCGCCGTGGTGCCGCCGGCGATGGCGACCTCGGCGCCGGACAGGCCCGCGGTCGAGGCGAACACCGCGACCATCACCACCGCACCGGCGCCGTTGACGCCCCAGGACAGCAGGCGGGCGCGCGACCGCTTGCCGGCCCCCTCGGCGCGCACCAGCTCGAGCACCGCGCCCTGCCAGTCGCGGACGGCATCGGCGGCCGCGCCGGTGAAGCCCGGGGAGACGCCCTCCAGCTCGGCCGCCCGGCCGGCGAGCAGCGCCGGACCGCCGGGCAGCGTCCGCCAGCTGGTGACCGTGCGCTCGGCCGCGGCGTCGGCCTCCGCGCGCAGCAGCAGCTCGACCCCCGACTCCAGGGCGCCCTGCAGCGAGTCGGCGGGGGTGGGCCGGCCGGTCAGCGAGGCGGTGAGCCGGTCGCGCACCCGGCCCACCGAGCCCTGCAGGGAGCGCATCCACTCCCCCGTGCCGACGAACTCCTGCCAGCGGGAGAGCACCTCCCCGCGCAGCAGGCTGCCGTTGCCCACCCCCTCGTCGACCGCGGCGCGGGCGCGGGCGTAGCTGGCGTCGGCGGCGGTCTCCAGCGCCTCGGCGGCGGTGGCCTGCTCGACCACCCCGGCCTCGACGTCGGCGACCCGCTCGTCCAGGCTGGCCAGCGCCCCGGCGAGGGTCTGCCGGACGACGGCGGCGCGCTGCTCTGCGTCGGCGGCGAGCCCGTGCAACCAGGCGCGCAGCGGGCCGACCTGGTCCTCGGGCAGGAACCCGTCGGTCAGCGGCCGCTCCTCCACCACGAACAGCCGGGCCGCGCCCAGCCCGCCGCGCGCGAGCATGCCGGCGAGGTCGCCGGCCACCTCCGCCACGGCCTCGGTGGGCACCCGGTCCAGCACGACCGCCAGCGCGGTGCCCCGCTCCTGCGCCGTCCGCAGCAGGTCCCAGGGGACGGCGTCGGCGTAGCGGGCCGCCGTCGTCACGAAGACCCACAGGTCGGCGGCGGCGAGCAGCTGGCCGGCGAGGTCGCGGTTGGCCTCCACCACCGAGTCGACGTCGGGGGCGTCGACCAGCGCCAGGCCGGCGGGCAGACCCTCGTGCGTCACCAGCTGCAGCCCACCTGGCCCGGCCACGCCGCCGGTGGTGCGGGCCAGGCCGGGCAGCACCCGGTCACCGGCGAAGGCCGCCCGGTCCTCGGGAGCGCAGACGAGCACGGGCGCGCGCGTGGTCGGGCGCAGCACGCCGGGGGCGGTGACGTGCGCCCGCAGCAGGCTGTTGACCAGGGTCGACTTCCCGGCGCCGGTGGAGCCGCCGACGACGGCCAGCAGCGGGGCGTCCAGGTCGCGCAGCCGGGGCAGCAGGTAGTCGTCGACCTGGTGCACGACCTCGGCGGCGGTGCGAGCGGCGGCGTCACGGCCCGGGGTGGCCAGCCCGAGCGGCGCGGCGGCGACCTCGTCACGCAGCGCCTGCAGCGCATCGGTCAGCGGGGGGCTCGTCACCGGTGGTGTCTAGCCCGCCGGGGCACCGGTCACTCCTCCGCCTCCTGCACCGTGCGCGAGAGCAGGCAGAACTCGTTGCCCTCCGGGTCGGCCAGCACGGTCCAGCTCACGTCGTCGGCCTGGCCGACGTCCACCCGCCGGGCGCCGAGCGCCAGCAACCGGTCCAGCTCCTCGGCGGTGCTCGACCCGTCAGCGCGCAGGTCCAGATGCAGCCGGTTCTTGACCGTCTTGGCGCCCGGCACACGGCAGACGTCGATCTGCCCACCCGCGCCGTCGCCGATGCTGATCACGTCGTCGTCCTCCTCGAGCACCGACCAGCCCAGCACGGCACCCCAGAAGTCGGCGACGACGCGGGGATCGCCGGCGTCGAGGGCGAGGACGGCGATGCGGCTGGTCATGCCGGGATCCTGCCGGGCGAAACAGATCGACGCCCCGCCGACTTGCACCCGGCATGACGACGATCGCGATCATCGGTGCCGGCCGCGGGCTCGGCGCGGCAGTGGCCCGCAGGTTCGGCGCGGAGGGCTTCGCCGTGGCGCTGCTCTCCCGCTCCCAGGCGAAGCTCGACGCGCTGGCCGAGGAGCTGGCGGCCGAGGGCGTGCAGGCGCGTGGCTTCGCGGCCGACGTCCGGGACCCGGCCTCGCTGGCGGTCGCGCTGGAGCAGGCGACGGAGGCCCTCGGCCCGATCGAGGTGCTGCAGTACAGCCCGCTGCCGCAGAAGGACTTCATGCGGCCGGTGCTGGAGACCACCCCAGCCGACCTGGTCGGCCCGGTCGAGTTCTCGATCTACGGCCCGGTCGCCGCGGTGCACCAGGTGCTGCCCGGCATGCGCTTCCTGGGTGAGGACCGCGGCACGATCCTGTTCGTCAACGGCGGTTCCGCGGTCACCCCCGGCCGCAACGTCACCGGGACGTCGGTCGCGTTCGCCGGTCAGGCCGCCTACGCGCAGCTGCTGCACGAGGCGCTCGGCGAGGAGGGCATCCAGGTCTCGCAGCTGGTCATCCCGGGCAAGATCGAGCCGGGCAGCCCGGACAAGGACCCGGCCGTGCTCGCCGACCTGCTGTGGGGCCTGCACACGAAGCGGGACCGCTTCCGCCACCACATCGGCGTCGACTGATCCGCCGCCCGGCGCAGCAGCTGGCGCCTTCTCGGGCGGAGTCCCGACGGTGGAGCCCTACCATCGCGTCGTGGGCGGGCGCTGGGGCGACGAGGAGCCGCCGGCCGAGGCGTACAGCCGGGTCAGCGACCCGCAGCGGTTCCTGCCACTGCTCGGCGCGGCCGACGACCTGGTGGCCGGTCTGCGGCGCCGGTTCGACGTCATGGTCAGCGACGAGCCCGTGGCCGGCCGCGGCGAGTTGTCTGCCGTTCGACTGAGCCCGGCTACGGGTGCCGGGGCCGATCTGGTCGTCGTCCGGACCGACTTCCCGGGCGTCCACCTCCGCGCCGGCCGCTGGGCCCGGGCCTCGTTCCCGGCATGCGGCTGCGACGCGTGCGACGAGCAGGTCGACGACGCGATCGAGAGCCTCGTGGAGTTCGTCGGCGACGTGGCCGGCGGACGGTTCGGGGAGGAGTTGACCGCCGGGCCAGGCCCCCGAGAACTCCACACCTGGCGGGCAGGGAGCAGCAGCACGGCCTACCTGACCCCCGCTGAGGCCAGCGCTCACGGCGAGCCGGGGAGGTTCGACTGGGCGCCGTGGCCGGAGCACCCGACAGGCGCGCACGATCGACCCGTCGACTCCGCCTGACACCGAGCAGGTCGGCGTCCACCTGCTGCGGCCAGATCGACCGGGTGCGGGGTCAGACCCGGGGATGAGGCACGCTCGCCGATGTCCGTGCGTGGCCTGATGACCCGCGGCCCGTCGGCTGCCAGGGTCTGCCGGTGAGCACCCCCAGTCCTGCTGCGACTCCACCACCCGGCGCCTCGCACACCGCGCTCGACCGGGACGGCGGTGCCGGTCTCCCCCTCGCCGGAGATCCGGAGCGGCGACCTGGGCTGGGTACCGCGGCGGCGCTCGGCGTGGCCGTGCTGGTCGGCCTGCTGTGGGGAGCGGCGACGTCCCTCCTGCAGACGGTGCTGCCCTCGCCCTTCGCCGGGCTCGCCAACGCCGTCGCCCCCTGGGTCGCCCCCGCGTTCGCCGTCGGTGCCCTGATCAAGCGGCCGCAGGTCGCTGCCGCAGCTGGGGTCCTCGTCTGCTTCGGCGAGGTCGGCGGCTACTACCTCCTCTCCCTGGTGCGCGACTTCGGCGTCAACCCCGCCACGGTCGTGCTGTGGGCGGCCACCGGCGTGATCGGCGGACCGGTGTTCGGCGCGGCGGGCTGGTGCTGGCGTCACATGGAGTCGCTGCGCTGGGCAGGACTGAGTGCGGCACTGCTGGGTGGGGTCTTCCTCGCCGAAGGCGCCATCGGATACGGGGTCTACCTGCACTACACCGGTGACGCCGTCGTGTTCTGCACCATCGGGGCTCTGCTCGCGGTGGCCCTGGGAGCCACTGCACCGGCGGCACGCACGGCTCGAACACCTGGGCGAGGCATCGGCACCGCCCTGGCCTGGCTGCTGGTGGTCTTCCCGCTGGGTGCTGCCGGTGAGGCGCTGCTGCACGCAGTGGTGACCTGAGCAGCCCCTGGCGCGGACCTTGCATCTCTCGATGCGCGGGTGAACGGTCTGGCGACCCACGACCGCCGGCTGACGGGCGGCCCGATACCCAACGCGGCGCGTTGCTGTCGAGCCGGGACGACCCCACGGCGACCTCTGCGCGCCCCGAGAACCCGCCCCGACGGGACGGCTCACCAGCGGCGCGTCCTGAGCTGGGACTCGTCGACTCGACCGCGGACTCCGTGAAAGAGCAGGCAGGTCAGCCCGTACGGCACGTCGACTGAGCTACACGGCAAGTTTTTGACTCATTCGACAAGAATGTCGTACGGTGGCACCACGACCGCGATCGCGGCCAGTCCGCACAACACCGAGGACGCAGGCAGACGATGATCGCCCACACCAAGCACGAGCCGACCGGCAAGGTCATCAGCGCGTACTACACCGTCCACCCCGAGGACCGGCAGACCTTCATCGACGCGGTCATCCCTCACCTGACCACCACCGCCCAGCAGGACGGCTGCACCTACTACGTGTTCGCCCAGGACCTCACCGACCCGAACACCATCCACCTCACCGAGGCGTGGCGCGACCAGGCCGCCATCGACGCGCACTTCGCCGACGAGGACTTCCTCGCAGCCGTGGGCGCCGTCCTCGGCGGTGTCCGCATCCTCGACTACCAGGCGGAGTGCTACGACGTCGCGGAACAGGTCGCCGGCGCACTCCCGGGTGCCGACGAGAACTGACTCCGACACCACTCAGGCCCTGTGGTTCGAGCGGGTGCGCCGGCACCCTCGACCGCAGGTTCCGCGGCGCCCGACCGAGCGATCGCACAGTGCGGGCGGACACAGGTGGTCCCCGGGGTGGAGCAGCGCACGGAGCTGCTGGTGGTGCGGACGATCCCGCTCCCACCAGGGCTTCGTCCGCACCCGTCCCGTCCAGCACCCGAGCCCGACGCAAGAGGCCCGTCCTAGGCTCGCGTCATGCCCCGACCTCGGAAGTTCGAAGAGGACGACGTCATCGAACTGGCCGCCCGCGCATTCGCAGCCGGCGGCTACGGCGGCACCACGATGGAGGACCTCAGCCGCGCGACGGGGCTCGGGAAGCAGAGCATCTACAACACCTTCGGCGGCAAGCGGGAACTCTTCCTGCGCGCACTCGCCGCGAGCGCCTCCGCCCATGTGCAGCGGCTCACCGAGCAACTGGCCGCACGCGACGCCTCCCCACTGGAGCTGATCGGGGCGCACCTGGACGCGCTCGCCGTCACCTTCAGCTCCGAAGGCCCGCTGGACTCGCTGTTCACCAAAGCCACCGTCGAGCTCGCCGACCACGACCCAGAGATCGCCGAGGCCGCGCTGCAGGCTTACCGGCGACTCGAAGACGAGTACGCCACCTGCATCCAGCAGGCGCAGGCGTCCGGGCACGTCGCCACGGACCTGGATGCGAGGGCGCTCGCCACCTACTACGTAGCGGTCACCCGCGGCATGGAGGTCCTCGGCAGCGCCGGCGTCAGCCACGACGTGCTCCAGGGCATCGGCCGGGCCGCATTCAGCCTGCTCACCTCGAGCAAGTGAGACGGCTCCACCCAGCTCCGACCCGCTGAGCCCGATCACACGTCGACCAGCTCACGGCCACCGAGGCCCAGCAGCCCCGAAACGGAACCCGGCGGTGCTCGCTGACCTGCCGTGGAGCCAGCCCACTACGCGCGACCGCTTCCGGCACCAGGTCGCCCGCGCCGCAGACCCACGGTCCGCTCAGCCGGGAGCGCACCGTTCACGCAAGTCGGGCACGCCCGGCCCGGTCAGGTCGTCGCAGAAGGTCGCGCGACCGGCCATCGCCATGGTCAGCGCCAGCGTGGTGCCTCTGACCAGTGGTCCGTCGCCGGCGGTGAACGGACCGTCAGTGGCCTCCAAGCGCAGCCCCCGGGCCGCGGTCCGGCTGTTCACGGCGAAGTCGCGGGCGGCGTAGAACCGCGCCACCGCGGTGACCACCGGCACCGGCGGCGCACCGGGCAGCCCGAGCGGGCGGCGAACGTCCTGGGCGTGCACGACCACCTCGCCGAGCCACGCGGCGGTGTGCCCGGTGGGCGCGGTCGTGCTGGGCACGACCGCCCGGAACCGGGCCAGGGTGGCGGCGGGGTCGGCGCCCCGCTGCTCGGCCAGGCGCCGGTCGTTGTGCACGTCGGTGTCGAAGCGCGCGGCCAGCATGCTGGCCAGCCAACGACCGCGCCCGGTGCTGGCCGCGGCGGTCAGGTGGGCGAGCACCTCCTCGACGGTCCAGCGCCCGCACAGCGACGGCCGGGCCCACTGCTCCGCGGTCAGGTCGGCCAGGTCGTCCGCCAGGGCAGCGCGTTCGGCGTGGACGGCGGCCCACAGGTCATCGGTGGTGAGCGTGGAGTCGCGCACGGGGTCCTTCCGGTCGGATCGGTCGGTGTCGCGAGGGAGACCGCGCCGGACCGCCGAACTCATCGGTGACCGCTGCGGACGGGTCAGAGGCCGGCCAGGGCCGCCGGGACCTCGGCCGGGGTGTCCGCGATCGCGGCCGCGCCGGCGGCGGCCAGCTCCCCCGGCGGTGCCGGCCCCCAGCCGGCACCGACGCAGGGCAGCCCGTGCACCCGAGCCCCGAGCACGTCGTGCGACCGGTCGCCCACCAGCACCGGCCGCTCGCCGTCCGGGTGGGCGGCGAGCGCCGCGGCGACCACCTGTTCCTTGTGCCGCACCCGCCCGTCCAGCGTCGCGCCGTGCACGCTCGCGAACCGGGGCGACAACCCCACGTGCGACAGGATCCGCGCCGCGAACGGCTCGGGCTTGCTGGTGGCCACCGCCAGCCGCGCCCCGCCGTCGGCCAGTGCGGTCAGCAGCTCGGGGATGCCCGGGTAGACGAGGGCGTCCAGGATCGCGCCGGCCGTGTAGTGCGCCCGGTAGGCGGCGACCGCCCGGTCGACGTCGTCCCCGGTGAGCCCGAAGGCGCCCGCGAACCCCTCCCACAGCGGCGGCCCCACCATCGACCGGAGCTGGGTCTCCGTCGGCTCGGGCAGCCGCAGCTCGGCCGCGGCGAACCGGATCGAGGCCCAGATGCCGGGCGTGGAGTCGACCAGCGTGCCGTCGAGGTCGAACAGGACCAGGCGCGGACCCCCTTCCCGGCGGACCGCGCGACTGCTTGAGTGAGCGCTCAACGACCTGCCCGTCCGTCGGAGGTACGCGCCATGACCCGAACCCAGCCCGTGCCGACCCGCACCGGGCCCACCGGCATCGTCCGCGCCGTCCAGGCGACGGCCGCGCTCTCCGTGCTCGCCCTGCTCTGGCAGTCGGTCACCGCCGGCCAGCTGCTCACCGAGCCCCAGGACCCGGCCCTGCACGGCGCCGGGGCCATCGCCCTGCACATCGCCACCGGGCTCCTGCTGATCGCCACCGTGCTGCACGTTCGTGCCGGCGGTGCCCGGTGGCCGGCCGTCCTGGCGGCCGCCGTCTTCGTCGCGACGTTCGTGCAGGCGGCCGTCGGCTCCGACGGCAACATGGCCGCGCACGTGCCCGGCGCCCTGGTGGTCACGGTCGGCGTCGTCTGGCTCACCGCCTGGGCCTTCCGCCGGCAGCCGGCGGCCTGAGCCGCAGCCAGTCCAGCGCCTCCTCGACGGTCGCCACCGTCTCGACGCCGGCCGGCAGCGGCGGCCGGCGGACCAGCACCACCGGGATGCCGAGCTCCCGGGCGGCGGTCAGCTTCGCCTCGGTGAGGTGCCCGCCGGAGTCCTTGGTGACCACCACGTCGACCGCGTGCTCGCCCATCAGCGCCAGCTCGTCGGCGACGCTGAACGGCCCGCGGTCCAGCAGCAGCGTCGCCCCGGCCGGCAGCGGCTCGTCCGGCGGGTCGACCGAGCGCACCAGCACCCGGCCGGGCAGCGCCGCGAACGCCCCGATCCCCTGCCGGCCGGTGGTCAGGAAGACGCTGCGGTAGCCGGTCACCGCCTCCGCGGCGGCGGCCAGCGAGTCGACACGTCGCCAGGAGTCCCCGGGCTGCGCCGTCCAGCCCGGGCGCTGCAGCCGCAGCAGCGGGGTGCCGTGCACCGCCGCCGCCTGCGCTGCGTGCGCGGTGATCCGCGCCGCGAACGGGTGGGTGGCGTCGACGACGGCGCGGGGCGCGTGCTCGGCCAGCCACGCCGCCAGCCCGTCGGCGCCGCCGAACCCGCCGATCCGCACCGGACCCTCCGGCAGCACCGGGTCGGCGACCCGGCCGGCCAGCGAGGAGAGCACGTCGACGCCGTCCGCGAGCAGCGCCGCCGCGAGCCGCCGCGCCTCGCCGGTGCCGCCCAGCACCAGGACCTGATCGCTCACCGGTGCACCATGTGCCTGTGAGCAGGGACGGTGCCAGCGGGCTGCGGCACGGCTGGACGACGGGCGCCTGCGCGACCGCGGCCACCACCGCCGCCTACACCGCGCTGCTCACCGGCGAGTTCCCCGACCCGGTGTCGATCGACCTGCCGAACGACCGGCACCCCGCCTTCGCCCTGGCTCGCGAGCAGCTCGAACCCGACGCCGCCTGGGCCGCCGTCGTCAAGGACGCCGGCGACGACCCCGACGTCACCCACGGCGCGCTGGTGTCCGCGCGCGTGACCCGGGGCGAGCCGGGCAGCGGGGTGCTGTTCCGCGCCGGGGACGGCGTGGGCACGGTGACCAAGCCGGGCCTGCCGCTGGCGGTCGGCGAGCCGGCGATCAACCCGATGCCACGCCAGTTCATCCGCGAGCACGTGGCCGCGGTGGCTGCCGCGCACGGCGGCACCGGCGACGTCGTCGTCGAGGTGTCGATCGAGAACGGCGCCGAGCTGGCGCGCAAGACCTGGAACCCGCGGCTGGGCATCCTCGGCGGCCTGTCGGTGCTCGGCACGACCGGCGTCGTCGTCCCGTACTCCTGCTCGTCGTGGATCGACTCGATCCGCCGCGGCATCGACGTCGCCCGTGCGGCCGGCCGGGAGCACGTGGCCGGCTGCACCGGCTCGACGAGCGAGCGGGTCGCGCAGGAGCTGTACGGGCTGCCCGAGGACGCCCTGCTGGACATGGGTGACTTCGCCGGCGCGGTGCTGAAGTACCTGCGCCGCCACCCGGTGCCGCGGCTGACCGTCGCCGGTGGCATCGGCAAGCTCGCCAAGCTGGCCGAGGGACACCTGGACCTGCACTCGGCCCGCTCCCAGGTCTCCTTCACCGCCCTGGCGCAGCTGGTCGCCGAGGCCGGCGCGGACGCCGCACTGGTCGAGGGCGTGCGGAGCGCCAACACCGCACTGGACGCGCTGCGGCAGTGCCAGGCCGCCGGGCTGCCCCTGGGCGACCTGGTCGCCGCCGGCGCCCGCCGGACGGCGGAGGGCGTGCTGCGCGGCGCCCCGGTCGAGGTCGACGTCGTGGTCATCGACCGGGCCGGGGTGATCGTGGGGCGCGGCTAACGGCATCGGGTCGTCGAGTAGAGGTGGCTGTCCGGGAACTCCCCGGCGGTCAGCACCCGGCCGACGATGACGACGGCGGTGCGCCGCACCCCGGCGTCGGTGACCTGCTGGGCGATGTCGGCGAGCGTGCCGCGCAGCACCAGCTCGTCGTCCCGGCTGGCCTTGGCGACCACCGCGACCGGGCAGTCGCCGCCGTAGTGCGCGGCCAGCTCCGGGGCGAGGGCGTCCATGCGCTGCACGGCCAGGTGCAGCACCAGCGTCGCCCCGGTGGCGGCGTAGGCGGCCAGCTCCTCCCCCGGCGGCATCGGCGTCGAGCGGGCCGACGTCCGGGTCAGCACGACGGTCTGCGCCACCCCCGGCACCGTGAGCTCCCGCTTCAGGCTGGCCGACGCGGCCGCGAACGCCGGCACGCCCGGGACGACGTCGTAGGGCACCCCCGCCGCGTCCAGCCGGCGCATCTGCTCGGCCATCGCGCTGTAGACCGACGGGTCGCCGGAGTGCAGCCGGGCGACGTCCAGCCCGGCCTCGTGCGCGGCGACCAGTTCGGCGGTGATCTGGTCGAGGTCCAGGTCGGCGGTGTCCACCAGCCGGGCACCGGCCGGCGCGGTGGCCAGCAGCTCGCGGGGCACGAGGGCACCGGCGTACAGGCAGACCGGGCTCGCCGCGATGATCCGCGCCGCCCGCACGGTGACCAGGTCCGCGGCACCGGGCCCCGCCCCGATGAAGTGGATGGTCATGCGGCTCCCCCACACCGGGTTTCGGCGCGGAAACCCGGCCGGGTTTCGGCGCGGAAACCCGGCCGGGGTTCGGCGCCGAAAGCCGGGAGGGGGGTCATCGGGTCACGCTCCAGATCGTCACGGGCATGGCGGACTTCCAGCCGGTGAAGCCGCCGACCGGCTGAGCGTGCGCCACCGAGAGCCGGGTCAGCGAGCCGCCGACGCGGCCGTGCCACTCGGCGAGCACCGCCTCGCTCTGCACCGTCACCGCGTTCACCACCAGCCGGCCGCCGGGGGGCAGCGCCGCCCAGACCGCATCCAGCAGCAGCGGGGTGGTCGCCCCGCCACCGACGAAGACGGCGTCCGGACCGGGCAGGTCGACCAGCGCGTCGGGTGCCGGGCCGTGCACGACCCGCAGGTCGGGGACGCCGAGCCGCTCCGCGTTCTCCGCGATCCGGGCCGCGCGCACCGGGTCGGCCTCCACGGCGACCGCCCGGCACGTGGGGTGCACACGCATCCACTCGATGCCGATCGAGCCGGCTCCCGCCCCGACGTCCCAGAGCAGCTGGCCGGGCAGCGGGGCGAGCCGGGCGAGCGTCACCGCCCGGACGTCGCGCTTGGTCAGCTGCCCGTCGGAGGCGTAGGCCTCGTCGGGCAGGCCCGGCACGGTGGGCAGCGGCACGGTGCCCGGGTCGGCGCCCACCTCGACCGCGGTGAGCACCAGCGGGTCGGTCTCCGGGTGCGACCATCCGGCGGCCGTGCCGGTGAACCGGCGCTCGGCCGGGCCGCCGAGCTGGGCCAGCGCGGTGAGCCGGCTGCCGCCGTACCCGGCTCCGGCCAGCAGCGCGGCGACGTCGGCCGGCGTCCGGGTGTCCGAGCCGAGCACCAGCAGCCGCCGGCCCGGCGTGGCGTGCGGGAGGACGAGCGACACCGGCCGGCCGACGACGGAGACGACGGTGGTCTCCTCCAGCGCCCAGCCCAGCCGGGCGCAGGCCAGCGTCACCGACGACGGGTGCGGCACCACCTCGACGGCGTCCGCGCCGAACAGCCGCACCAGCGAGGTGCCGACGCCGGAGAGCATCGGGTCGCCGCTGGCCAGCACCACGACCCGCCGGCCGGGGTGGTCGGCGATCAGCGCGGCGAGCGCCGGCGCCATCGGCGAGGGCCAGGGCACCCGCTCGGCGGCGACCGACGGCGGCACGAGGTCGAGCTGCCGGGCGCTGCCGCGCAGCACCTGGGCGGCCGCGACGGCCCGCTGCGCCGCCGGGGAGAGCCCCTCCCAGCCGTCCGCGCCGACCCCGACGACGGTCACGGTCACGCCGGGAGCTCGCCCTCCGGGCCGGCGGCCTCGGCCAGCAGCCGCTCGCGCAGCTCCTCGGGCAGCAGGTCGACGTAGACCGTGCCGTTGAGGTGGTCGACCTCGTGCTGCAGGCAGCGCGCGGCCATCCCGGTCGCCTCGATCGAGGTGGGCTGGCCGTGCACGTCGACGCCGTCGACCCGCGCCCGGAAGGCGCGCGGCAGCTCGGCGTAGGGGCCGGGCACCGACAGGCAGCCCTCCTCGGTGGTCTCCGTCGCCGGCTCGTCGTCGCCCGGCGGCAGGACGGTCAGCTCCGGGTTGACCACGTAGCCGGCGACGTCCTCACCGTGCGCGTCCGGGCAGTCGATGACGAAGACCCGCGCGTCGACCCCGATCTGGTTGGCCGCCAGGCCCACGCCGTCGGCGGCCTGCATGCTGGCGAACATGTCCAGCACCAGGTGCCGCAGCGCCCGGTCGAACACGGTGACCGGGACGCAGGGTCGGTGCAGCACGGGGTTGCTGCCGTAGGTGACGATCGGCCGGGCGACGCCGTCGTAACGGCCGGGCAGGCGCATGACCGTCGATCCTAAGGGGGCGCCGCGTTCCCTACAGTGGCCGCGATGTCCGCCAGCCGCGCCACCGCCGTCGGGCTCGCGCTGGGTTCGATCGCCGACCTGCTGCTCGCCGACCCGCGCCGCGGCCACCCGGTCGCCGGCTTCGGCCGGGCGGCCGGCGCGCTGGAGCGCCGCATCTGGCGGGACGACCGCGCCACCGGGGCCGCCTACACCGCGGTCTGCGTCGGGACGGCGACGGCGCTGGGCGCCGCCCTGGCCCGGGTGACCGCCGGCTCCCCGTCCGCTCGGACGGCGGTCACCGCGCTGGCCACCTGGGCGGTGCTCGGCGGCACCTCGCTGGACCGGGCCGCCGCCACGATGGCGCAGCACCTCGAGGCCGGCGACCTGGCCGCGGCCCGCGGGCACCTGCCCACCCTGGCCGGCCGGGACCCGAGCGCGCTGGGCGAGCCCGAGCTGGTGCGGGCCACCGTGGAGTCGGTCGCGGAGAACACCTCCGACGCCGCCGTCGCCCCGCTGTTCTGGGGCGCGGTGGCCGGGTTGCCCGGGCTGCTCGGCTACCGCGCGGCCAACACCCTGGACGCGATGGTCGGCTACCGGTCGGCCCGGTACGCGCGCTTCGGCTGGGCGTCGGCCCGGCTGGACGACGTCCTGAACTGGGTGCCGGCCCGGCTGACCGCCGCGCTCACGGTCGCCGCGGCCCCGGCCGCGGGCGGGTCGGCCGCCGGTGCGTGGCGGGCCTGGCGGCGCGACGGTGCGGCCCACCCCAGCCCGAACGCCGGCCGGTGCGAGGCGGCGCTGGCCGGCGCCCTGGACCTGCGCCTGGGCGGGCGGAACGTCTACGGCAGCCGGGTCGAGGAGCGGCCTCCCCTCGGCGACGGTCAGCCCCCGACCCGGGCCGACATCCGCCGGGCGGCCCGGCTCTCCCGGGCGGTGTGGACGACGGCGGCGATCCTGGCCGCGGCCAGCCGGGCCCTGCCCGGCCGAGTCCGCCGGGGACCGCGCGGCTGACGCGGCTGGGCCGGGTGCCGGGGCAGCGCGCCCCGCGGCTCCGGCAGCACCGGGAAGCCGGCCGGGTCGACGCGCGGGTGGCTGGCCGGCGGGTCGGCGGGGCCCAGCCCGCCGCGCAGGGTGACCCGCAGGGTGTGCCCGGCCAGCACACCCAGCGCCAGGAACAGGACGACGAGGACGATCAGTCCACCAGAGGGGCTCATGCCCGAACAGTGGCACTGCCCATCCTGGCGCAGAGCGGTCCAATCCGGCATGGTGGCCCCATGCCACCGGCCGTCGTCGAGCAGTCCACTCCCGCGCAGGAGCTGGCCACCCTGATCGGTGCGGTCACCGCCCTCCCTGCACCCCGCTATGCCGGGCTGGCCCGGCGCATCCGCGAACTGGTCGACGCCGGCCGGCTCCCGGCCGGGTCACGCCTGCCCGCCGAGCGCGACCTGGCCACCGCGCTGGCCACCAGCCGGGTGACCGTCGCCTCCGCCTACCGGGTGCTGCGCGAGGAGGGCTGGGCCCGGACCCGGCACGGCTCGGGCACGGTCCTGGAGCCCCCCGGTGGCGCGCCCGCCCGCGACTGGCTGCCCACCGACGCACCCGGCCACATCGACCTCGCCCACGCCGCGCCCGCGGCGACCTCCCAGCTCGAGCCCGCCTACCGGACGGCCCTGGAGCGACTGCCCGCGCTCACCACCGGGCACGGCTACGCCCCCGGCGGGCTGCCCGAGCTGCGGGCGGCGATCGCGGACCGGTTCACCGCCCGCGGGCTGCCCACCGACCCGGACCAGGTCGTGGTCACCGCCGGGGTGGGCGACGCCGCCGCCGTCGTCGCCGAGGCGGTGCTGGAGCCCGGCGACCGGGTGCTCGTCGAGCACCCCAGCTACCCCGGCGCGCTGCGCGTCGTCGAGGGCGCCGGCGCCCGGCTGGTGCCGGTCGCGGTCGACCCGGCGCACCCGGACGCCCTGGTCGAGGCCGCACACCTGGCGGTCCGGCAGAGCGGTCCCCGGCTGGCCTACCTGATGCCGGACTTCACCAACCCGACGGGGGCGCGGATGTCGGCGGCCGGGCGGCGCCGGCTGGCCGCCACCCTGTGGCAGCAGGGCGTGGTCACCGTCGTCGACGAGGTCTGCGCCGAGCTGTACCTGGACGACGGCCCGCTGCCGCCGTACGCCGCCGGCCTGCCGGACGCCGCCACGGTCACCATCGGCGGGCTGGCCAAGGCGGTCTGGGGTGGGCTGCGGATCGGCTGGCTGCGCACCGACGCCGCCCTGGCCGCCCGGCTGGCCACGGTGTTCGGCCGCCGCCAGCTCTCCGTCGGCCTGCTCGACCAGCTGGCCGCGACCGTGCTCGTGCGCGACCTGGACGCGGTGCTCGCCGAACGCCGGGCACAGCTGATCGCCCAGCGCGCCGCGCTGCTGACCGCCCTCGCCGACCGGCTGCCGGAGTGGCGGGTGCACCCACCGGCCGGCGGGCTCTCGGTCTGGTGCGCGCTGCCCCCGGGGCTCAGCTCCGCCGCCCTCGCCGCCGCCGCCGCGCCGCGCGGGGTGCTGCTCGCCGAGGGGCGGGTCTTCGGCACCGGGCACGCCTTCGACGACCACCTCCGGCTGCCCTTCACGCGGCCCGCCGAGGATCTGCGCACCGCCGTCGACGTGCTGGCCGGACTCGCCGCGGAGCTCCGTTCCGACCTCGGCCGGACGCCTGCGCCACGCACCGTCGTCTGAGACCACGCCCTCGGCGTGCCCGGACCGGCACGCCGGGTGACGACGCCGCCGGGGCAGTGGTGGCCACGCCCCGATCCCGCCGAGCGCGGCACGGTGCTGGTCGATAGCGTCCAGGAGCGGTCGCCCGCACAGGGCGATGGGCCCTCTCCGTCGAGAACACGGCGCGTGGAGAGCCCCACCGGCAGAACCCCGGTCGCGCTGTCGAGATCGGTCGATGCGATGCCCTCCACCATGGCCAGCACCCGGACTGCTGACACCGTCGTCCCGCACCCGGCCGTCGCCGCGCGCCCGGCCGGTCAGCAGCCCGCCCCCGCGCCCGAGCCGTCCCCGCGCCGGCTGACCGGGCGGTTCAACGGCGACCTGGTCACCGGCCAGTGGTGGTGGTCGCCGGAGCTGTTCGCCCTCCAGGGGCTGGACCCGGCCGCCGTCCAGCCGTCGGCCCAGCTGCTCCTGGCGCACGTCCACCAGGACGACCGAGCGGCCGTCCGGGAGGCGCTCGGCGTCGCCGGCACAACCGGCACGCCCTTCACCCGGGAGCACCGGCTGGTCCACCCGGACGGGCACCCGCGCCGCGCCCTCCTGGTGTGCGAACCCGAGGCCGACCGGAACGGCAGGGTCGTCGTCCTCGCCGGGCTGGTCGTGCACCTCTCCGGCGGACCCGCCCACCCAGCGGCCGCCGCGTCCACGGACCCGGTGCACCGGCTAGAGACCGAGGTCGAGCAGCTCCGCACCGCGATGGCCAGCCGGGCGGCGATCGAGCAGGCCAAGGGCATCCTGATGCTGCTGATGGGCTGCGGTGACCAGGTGGCGTTCGACCTGCTCGCGCACATCTCCAGCCACACCCACCGGAAGGTGCGCGACGTCGCGGTGTCGATCATCGACTCGGCCAGCGGGCGGCAGCCCCTGCCGGCCGACGTCCGCGACATCCTGCACGACGCCTGCCCGCCCGGCCGCAGGATCTGACCGGGGGGCCGCCCCCGCTCGTCCTGCGCCGGTGCCCGTCGGAGAAGATGCCGGGACCCCCGGCACCGGAGTCCCGGTCCGGGTGCGGGACGAACGAGGGGAGGCCGGCGCGTGTTCTACCTGCTCGCCCGGTTCGTGCTGCGGCCGCTGTTCCTGCTGGCCTTCCGGCCCACCGTGCTCGGCCGGGAGAACGTGCCGGCCACCGGCCCGGTCATCCTGGCCAGCAACCACCTCTCCTTCATCGACAGCATCGCCATCCCGCTGATGGCCCCGCGCAAGGTCGGCTACCTGGCCAAGGCCGAGTACTGGCAGGGCTCGGGCCTCGGGGGCTGGCTGACCCGGACGCTGTTCACCGCGCTGGGCGCGCTCCCGGTGGAGCGGACCTCCTCCCGGGCGGCCCAGGCCGCGCTGGACACCGCGATGGGCGTGCTCCGCGCCGGCGAGGCGTTCGGCATCTACCCCGAGGGCACCCGGTCCCGGGACGGCCGGCTGGCGCGGGGCAAGACCGGCGTCGCCTGGCTGGCGCTCACCGCCGACTGCCCGGTGGTGCCGGTCGCCGTGCACGGCACCGACCGGGTGCAACCGATCGACGCGCGCTGGCCGCGGCCGCACCGGATCCGGGTCACCTTCGGCGAGCCGCTGACCTTCCCCGAGCACCGCGGCCTGGCCGGGAAGGGGAAGGCCCGCCGTGCGGTCACCGACCAGGTGATGGAGGCGATCGCCGAGCTGTCCGGCCAGGAGAAGGCCGGGTGGGGCGCCACCCCGACCGCCGCGTGACCACCCCGCGCAGCCGCGCGCACGGAGCGCTCCTCGTCGCCGGCACCACCTCCGACGCCGGCAAGTCCGTGGTGACCGCCGGCATCTGCCGCTGGCTGGTCCGCCAGGGGGTCTCGGTCGCGCCCTTCAAGGCGCAGAACATGAGCAACAACTCGATGGTCACCGCCGACGGCGCGGAGATCGGCCGGGCGCAGGTCATGCAGGCCGCCGCGGCCCGGGTCGAGCCCGAGTCGGCGATGAACCCGGTGCTGCTCAAGCCCGGCGGGGAGAACGCCAGCCAGGTCGTCGTCCTCGGCAGGCCCGTCGCCGACGTGACCGCGCTGAGCTACCGGCCGATGAAGGCCGCCCTCCTGGAGCAGGCCCTGGAGTGCCTGGCCGACCTGCGCTCCCGGTTCGACGTCGTGGTCTGCGAGGGCGCCGGCTCCCCCACCGAGATCAACCTGCGCGCCGACGACATCGCCAACATGGGCCTGGCCACCGCGGCGCAGCTGCCGGTGGTCGTGGTCGGCGACATCGACCGCGGCGGGGTGTTCGCCGCCCTCTACGGCACCGTCGCGCTGATGCCGCCGGGCGACCAGGCGCTCGTCGCGGGCTTCCTGGTGAACAAGTTCCGCGGCGACGCCCGGCTGCTCGCCCCCGGGCTCGACCGGCTGCAGGCGCTGACCGGCCGGCCGACGCTGGGCGTGCTCCCCTGGCAGACCGGCCTGCACCTGGACGTCGAGGACTCCCTCGGCGTCGACGCTCCCCGCGAACCGGCCGGGCCACCCCACGGGGAGGACGTGCTGCGGGTCTCGGTGGCCCGGCTGCCGCGGCTGTCGAACTTCACCGACCTCGACGCCCTCGCCGCCGAGCCGGGCGTGCTGGTGCGCTGGGCCACCCGCCCGGAGGAGCTCGCCGACGCCGACCTGGTCGTGCTGCCCGGCTCCCGCGCGACCGTGGCCGACCTGGGCTGGCTGCGGGAGACCGGGCTGGCCGACGCCGTCGCCCGCCGGGCCGCCGCGGGCGGGGCGGTGCTCGGCATCTGCGGTGGCCACCAGATGCTCGCCCGCACGATCACCGACGACGTCGAGTCGCGCGCCGGCGTCGTCCCCGGGCTCGGCCTGCTGCCCACCCAGGTGCGGTTCGCGCGGGAGAAGACCCTGGCCCGCCCGGTCGGCGCCGCCCTCGGCCAGCCGGTGCGCGGCTACGAGATCCACCACGGCCAGGTGACGGTCGACGGCTCTGCGGAACCGTTCCTCGACGGTGCCCGGGCCGGGTCGGTGTTCGGGACGACGTGGCACGGCGCGCTGGAGAACGACGGCTTCCGCCGGGCGTTCCTGACCGAGGTCGCCGCGATCGCCGGCCGCCGCTTCACCGCCGCGCCGGACACCGACTTCGCCGCGGTCCGGGAGGCCCGGTTGGACGCGCTGGGCGACCTGGTCGCCGAGCACGCCGACACCGACGCGCTGTGGCGGCTGATCGAGGACGGCGCCCCGGCCGGCCTCCCGGTGCTCCCCGCGGGCCTCGGCGGCTGACGTCTGCGGTCTCGTGGTCTCCCCGGCCGGGAGGCCACGACGTCGCAGAACTCACCGGTCGAGCAGTGCCCGCACCTGGTCCGGCCACGGGACGGCGACGCCGTCGGCGACCGCGACGTAGGTCATCCGCACCCGGCAGCTCACCCGCTCCCGCACCCGGACGGTGAGCGCGACGGTGAGGCTGGTGCGGCCCAGCCGCTCCAGCTCGGCGTCGACGCTCACCGTGTCCCCGTGCCGGGCCGGGCTGCGCCACTCCAGCTGCGCGGCCTTCACCAGCTGCTCGACGCCGGTCTCGGCGAACGGGAGCCCGACGGACCGCCACCAGGCGGCGACCGCCTCGTCGGCCCAGGTCAGGTAGTGGCCGTTGAAGACCACGCCCTGCGGGTCGCACTCGGCGAAGCGGACGGGGGCACTCCACACCTCGGGCACGAGGCGCCAAGCTACCGTCGGGGCGTGGACAGCAGCCTCGCCGGCACCGCCCGCTCCGACCAGGAGGTGCTCGCCGGCTACCGCCCGCCCAGCCAGCTGGTGCTGGACAAGGAGATCGACCGGATCGACCGGCACTGCGCGGCGTTCATCGGGCTCTCCCCCTTCGCCACGCTCTCCACGGCCGGGGCCGACGGCTGGCCGGAGACCAGCCCGCGCGGCGGCGACCCGGGCTTCGTGCGCGTGCTCGACGAGCAGCACCTCGCGCTGCCCGACCGCACCGGGAACAACCGCGTGGACAGCCTCCGCCGGCTGGCCGAGAACCCCCGCGCCGCGCTGCTGTTCTTCGTGCCCGGCGCCGAGGAGACGCTCAAGGTGTTCGGGACGACGTCGCTCGCCGGCCCCGACGACCTCGGCGTCGACCTCACCGAGTTCGGCCGGGCGCCGAGGTCGGTGCTGGTGATCGAGGTGACCCGCGCCTACTTCCAGTGCGGCAAGGCGGTCATGCGTTCGGGGTTGTGGGACCCGAGCACGCACGTCGACCGGTCCACCATGACGCCGTTCGGCGAGGTGCTGCGGGAGCACTGCCGGCTGGAGACCCCGCTCCCCGACGACGCGACGATCCGCGCCGAGCTGGCCCAGGAGCTGTAGCTCAGCCGGCGAGCTCCTCCCGCTCGGCTCTGCGGGCGGCCACCGCGCGCTGGGCGAGCAGCCGCATCCGGTCGGCGCGCGCCCGGCGTTCGGGGCGGTAGCGCGCGTCCTCGACCAGTTGCCAGGCAGCCAGGGCGCTGGCCCGGACCGTGGCGGACCCGGCGACGGTCACCGGCTGCGCCGGCTGGGCTGTGGTCATCACATGCCCCTCTCCCCCACTGGCGGCGGAATCGCCGCCGTCGTCCTGTAGTGGCCCACCGTTGGTCGTCCCAACCGTCGATGTGACCACTCTGCAGTCGAACAGGCACCGTTCGTCGCGAGGATCACACCGTTGTCGTTCGGGTGGAACGACCGACGCGAGGTTTCGATCCGAGTCCGGCGTGTCCCCGAGGGGCACGCCGCGTGGCTGGTCGCCTACCGTCCGGGCATGGCGAGCGGATGGCGCGGACTGCTGGGCCGGCTGACGACGGCGGTGCGGACGACGACGCGGACGGCAGGCCCCCGGCCCGGCCGCCCGGCGGCGACGCGGGCGGTCACCGACCACGGGGGCCCGCTGGAGCTGGACTACCGCCCACGGGACGACGGCCGCCCCGACCCGGGGGAGATCGTCTGGGCGTGGGTGCCCTTCGAGGAGGCCGACGGCCGCGGCAAGGACCGCCCGGTGCTGGTGGTCGGGCGGGACGGCGACGCGCTGCTGGGCCTGATGCTCACCAGCCGGGACCACGACCGGGACGCCGCCGACGAGGCGCGGCACGGCCGGTACTGGGTCGACATCGGCACCGGCGCCTGGGACCGGCGCGGCCGGCCCAGCGAGGTGCGGGTCGACCGGGTGCTGCGCCTGTCCGCCGACGACGTCCGCCGCGAGGGGGCCACCCTGGACCGGGCGCGGTTCGACCGGGTCGTCGCCGAGGTCCGCCGCCGGCGCTGACGGTCAGTCGGCCGAGGGCTCGCTCTCGTGGGCGGGCACGCGGGGCCGCAGGTGGTAGACGCCGGCGCCGGCGGTCAGGCTCTGCAGGTCGTACCGGTGCACGACCTTCGGCCCGCCGTGCAGGTGTACGTGCGTGACGGTGGGCAGGGGGTCACCGTGCCGGGCCTCGCGGACCTCCACCCGGCCGTCGAGCGGCCCGCCCACGAACAGCAGCACGGCGCCCTCGTCCTCGGGGGCGCCGGTCGCGGTCGTGTCGTCCTCGGACAGCGCGGTCCTCCTCGCTCGGTGCCAGTGCCCCGCCGGGTGGCGGCCCCGACCAGGGTAGGCACGGACGGGCGGTTCGTCCCGCGGTACCGGCGTTCAGCCGCCGGCGACCGGACGTGATCCGTGCCGCGCCCAGACCTCGTGGCCGGCGGCCGAGGCCGCCGCCACCAGCGGCACGAACAGCAGCGCGCCCGCGATGCCCCACAGCAGCCCGCCCGCCGTCACGGCGATGAGCACCACCGCGGCGTTGATCGGCAGGCGGCTCTTCATCACGTAGGGCTCGATCACGTCGTTGCCGATCTGCTGGACGACCACGACCAGCGCCAGCACGAGCGCGGCGGTGCCCGGCCCCGACGCGCCGTAGGCCACCAGGACCGCCAGCCCGCCGGCGACGAAGGCCCCGATGGTGGGGATGTAGGAGGCGACGAACTGCAGCACCGCGAGGCTGAGCGCGAGCGGGACGCCGAGCAGCAGCAGGCCGACCCCGATGCCGACCGCGTCGAACAGGGCCACCACGGTCAGCCCCCGCACGTAGGCGCCGACCGTGCCCCACGCCGCCCGGCCACCGGCGTCGACGTCCTCCCGCAGCCGGCCGCCGAACTTGCCCAGCAGCCACTGCCACATGCCCGGCCCGCTGGTCAGGAACAGGAAGGCCAGGGCCAGCGCCAGGAAGACGCCCAGCACGGCCTCCAGCAGCGTCTGGGCCGGCCCGACCAGCTGCCCCACACCGGAGCCGCCCTGCCCGCCGCTCCCCGCCAGGTCGCCGAGGGAGGGCATCGAGACGCCGAAGCGCTCCGACAGCTGGGTGGACACCCGGTCCAGGGCGTCGCGGAGCTGCGGCAGCTGGGCCGAGATGCGGGCGGCCAGGCCGAGCGCGATGCCCGCCACCACCAGCAGGAGCAGCAGCACCGCCGCCCCGGCCGACACCCAGCGCGGCACCCCCTTGCCGCTCGCCCAGCGCACCGCCGGCGCGGCCACCCCGGCCAGCAGCAACGCGGTCAGCGCGGCGACGAGCACCAGGGTGAGCTCCACGGCCAGCGCGGCGACCAGCCAGACCAGCACCGCGAGCACGAGCAGCCGCCCGCCGACATCGGCGGCGCGGACCAGCCAGGCGGGGGCCGCCCGGCCATCGGGATCAGAGCGCAGTTCCTCGGCTGCCATGCCCGGGGGATGCCACACCAGGGCCGCCTGACACATGACGATCCAGGGTCACGGCCGGGTCGTCACGCCGGTGACCGCCCCCGGCGGAGCCAGCGGGCCAGCAGGGGTGCGGTGAAGAGCATGACGAACAAGCGCAGCACCTGGACGGCGAGCACGAACGTCGCGTCCGCCCCGCTGCCGCTCGCGGTGGCCAGCACCGCGTACAGCCCACCGGGGGTGGTGGCCAGGTAGCCCTCCAGCCGGCTGACCCCGGCCGTCGCCGACAGCAGCAGCCCGAGCCCGGCGCAGGCTCCGATGACGCCGACGATCAGCGCGACCGCCAGCGGCAGCGCCCGGCCGACCACCCGCAGGCTCTGCCGGGTGAGTCCGATGCCGACCTGCAGCCCGATCGCCAGGAACGCGGCCGACTCCACCGGCCCGGGCACGTCGGCGCCCTGCGCGACGCCGGTGAGGTCGAGCGCCGCGGCCACCAGCAGCGGCCCGAGCAGCGCACCGACCGGGATGCGCGCCACCCGGCCCAGCACCAGCCCCACCGCCACGCAGACCGCGGTGAACAGCAGCCCCGCGGCCCAGCCCGGGCCGTCGTCGGCCGGCGCCGGCGCACCCGTGGCGTCCGCGCCGTAGACCGTCGTCGCCACGACCGGCATCGCCACCACGATCACCACCACGCGCAGGTACTGCAGCACACCGACCAGCTGGGCGTCGGCGCCGAGGTCGCGGGCCATCGCGGTGATCCCGGAGGCGCCGCCGGCGATCATGGCGAAGGCGCCGGTGACCGAGCTGATGCCCCGCTGCAGGCGCATCAGCTGCCCGGCCGCCAGGCTGACCAGCAGGGTCGCCACGGTGATGCCGAGCACCGGCAGCCAGTGGTCGGCGACGACACGGAGGGTCTCCGGCTGCACCAGCGCCCCGGCCGAGACCCCGATCAGCGCCTGCGCGCCGGTCAACGCCGGGCGGGGCAGCGCCAGCCGGGTGCGGCCGACCAGCGCCCGGCCCAGCCCCGCGGCCAGCCCGCCGAACAACGCCGGGGAGGGCACCGAGAGCCGGTCCATGACCAGCGCCAGCAGCACCGCCGCGACGAGGACGACGGCCCAGTCGGCCAGCAACCGCCCTCGTCCCCGCTGCACGCCGTGCACTCTGCCGCAGGCGCGGCTCAGCGCCTCAGAGGCCGGCGATGCGGCGCAGCTCGGCGACGTGCGCGTCGAAGGCTGCCCGGCCGGCCCTGGTCAGCGCGAGGCTGGTGCGCTGCCGGGAGGCGACGGTCGCCTTCTTCACGGTCACGTACCCGGCCTCCTCCAACTGCTTGACGTGCTTGGAGAGCACCGAGTCGCTGACCCCGACGGCGTCCCGGACGGCGGCGAACTCCATCGTGTCGACGGCGGCGAGCAACCCGCAGACCTGCAGCCGGGGCGGGGCGTGGACGACCGCGTCGAACCGCGGCTCGACGGCGGTCACCGCTCCCCGCGCAGCTCGGCGATGTAGATGCCGCTCCACCAGCGGCTGACCAGCGCGATCGACACGCCCAGCACGGCGCCCGCGACGGCCATCGCCCAGTGCTGGTCGTACCCGAGGTGCAGCACGAACGCGGGGACGACGACGAGCACGTAGACCACCAGCCAGACGGCGATCGCCTTGCGCGTGCGACCCGCGCGGAAACCGTTGACCCAGGTGCCGGTGAGGCGCTGGTAGGTCGACACCAGCCAGCCCAGACCGGCGCACCCGAGCAGTACGCCGGCGACCGTGGCCACCGGGTGGTCGAGCGCCTGGGCGCCCAGCAGCACGAAGACGCACCCACCGAGCAGGGCGTCGTACCACCAGGGCTGCATGGCCCGGTCGGCCAGCGCATCCCGGTCGGCCTGCAGTGCGGCCAGCTGGGCGACGGCGTCGTCCCGACCGATCCCGTTGCTTTCCATGACGGAAAGAGTGGCGCATCACTTTCCACTTCGTCAAGAGACACGCCCCTGTCCCCAGCCCGGGTGCCCGTGGTCGAATGGCGCTCCAACTGCGACGGCAGTGGAGGAAGCCCGGTGCGACTCCGGCGCGGTCCCGCCACTGTGAGCCGGCTCCCGAGCCGGTGAGTCAGGAACTCCCGCCGTCGCCTCCTGCCACCTCCGGGCGTGGACACCCGGGGAGAGGACCCGTGGTCTGCTCATGACCTATCCCTTCGGCGCCGTCGTCGGCATGGACGACATGCGACTGGCGCTGCTGCTCAACGCCGTCTCCCCCGCCGTCGGCGGGGTGCTGGTGCGCGGCGAGAAGGGCACGGCGAAGTCGACGACGGTGCGCGCCCTGGCCGCCGTCCTGCCGCCGGTCGACGTCGTCGCCGGCTGCCGCTTCGCCTGCGACCCCGCCGCCCCCGACCCGGAGTGCCCGGACGGCCCGCACGACCCCGCCTCCCCGTCGGTGACCCGGCCCGCGAAGCTCGTCGAGCTGCCGGTCGGCGCCTCGGAGGACCGGCTGGTCGGGTCGTTGGACCTGGAGCGTGCACTCACCGAGGGCGTGAAGTCCTTCGAGCCCGGGCTGCTGGCCGGGGCGCACCGCGGCGTCCTGTACGTGGACGAGGTCAACCTGCTGCACGACCACCTGGTCGACCTGCTGCTCGACGCCGCGGCACTGGGCCGGGCCTACGTCGAGCGCGAGGGCGTCTCGGTGCAGCACGCGGCGCGGTTCCTGCTGGTCGGCACCATGAACCCGGAGGAGGGCGAGCTCCGCCCCCAGCTGCTGGACCGGTTCGGCCTCACCGTCGAGGTCGCCGCCCCGCGGGACGCCGACCTGCGCGCCGAGGTGGTCCGCCGCCGGTTCGGCTACGACGCCGACCCGGCCGGCTTCGCCGCCGCCTGGGCCTCCTCCGAGCGGGAGCTGGCCGGCCAGATCGCCGCGGCCCGCGCCCTGCTGCCGCAGGTGGTGCTGAGCGACGCCGCGCTGCGCCAGGTGACCAGCGTCTGCGCCGCCTTCGACGTCGACGGGCTGCGCGCCGACCTGGTCACCGCCCGCGCCGCGATCGCGCACGCCGCCTGGGCGGGGCGCACCGACGTCACCGAGGACGACGTCCGGGTCGCCGCCCGGCTCGCCCTCCCGCACCGCCGGCGGCGCAACCCCTTCGACGCCCCTGGGCTGGACGAGGACACGCTGGAGCAGGCACTCGAGGACTCCCGGCCCGACACGGCACCGGACGACGACCCGACCCCGCCCGAGGGCACCGACCCGACCGACGGCGGCCCCGACGGCGACGGTGGCGGCCCTCCCCCACCGCCGTCCGGCGGCCCGGACTCCACCGGCCAGGATCCGGCGCCGGAACCCGGCCAGGATTCCGCGCCGGAACCCGGCCGGGATTCGGCGCCGGAACCCGGCCGGGGTTCGGCGCCGAACCCCGGGGACGGCGAGCCGACGACGGCGCCGCGGGGTGAGGGCGGTGGGCACACCGACGCCGCCCCGGCACCGGAGAAGGCGGCCGTCACCCCCGATGCGCCGTTCCGGGTGCAGCGGCTGGAGGTGCCCGGCACCGGCGCGGGCGCGGCCGGCCGGCGGTCCCGGGCGCGCAGCGAGCGCGGCCGGGTGGTCGGCTCCCGCCGGCCCGAGGGCAGCGTGACCCGGCTGCACCTGGTCGACACCGTGCTCGCCGCGGCGCCGCACCAGCACGCTCGCGGCCGCACCGGCACCGGCCTGCGGGTCGAGCGCGCCGACCTGCGCCAGGCCACGCTCGAGGGGCGCGAGGGCAACCTGGTCCTCTTCGTCGTCGACGCCAGCGGCTCGATGGGCGCCCGCTCGCGGATGGCCGCGGTGAAGGGCGCCGTCCTCTCCCTGCTGATGGACGCCTACCAGCGCCGGGACAAGGTCGGCCTGATCACCTTCCGCGGCGGCGACGCCGAGCTGACCCTGCCGCCCACCTGGTCGGTCGAGGCGGCGGCCGCCCGGCTGACCAGCCTGCCCACCGGTGGCCGCACCCCGCTGGCCGCGGGGCTGCTGCGGGCGCACGAGACGCTGCGGCTGGAGCGGGTGCGCGATCCGCGGCGCCGGCCGTTGCTCGTCCTCGTCACCGACGGCCGGGCCACCGGTGCTCGCGGCGGCGACCACCTCGGCGACGCCCGCCGGGCCGCCGGGCTGCTGGCGACCGCGGACGTCGCGAGCGTCGTCGTCGACTGCGAGTCCGGGCCGGTGCGGCTCGGGCTGGCCGCCGCCCTGGGCCTCCAGCTGGGCGCGCAGACGCTGCGGCTGGAGGAGCTCGGCGCCGACCAGCTCGCCGGCGTCGTCCGCGAGAGCAGGGCTGCCTAGTGAGCGAGCTCGCGAGCTCACCGATGAGCACAGTGCCCGGCAGTGTTCCGACGAGCGCCAGCGAGGAGGACCAGTGCCGCAGGGACAGGTGACCGCCGTCCCGGTCGACGGGCTGACCACCCGGCAGCGCCGCAACCGGCCGCTGCTCGCCGTGCACACCGGGGAGATGAAGGGCAAGTCCACCGCCGCCTTCGGGATGGCGATGCGGGCGTGGAACCAGGGCTGGTCGATCGCGGTCTACCAGTTCGTCAAGAGCGCCAAGTGGAAGGTCGGCGAGGAGAACGCGCTGACCGCGCTCGGCCGGGTGCACGAGACCACCGGTGAGGGCGGCCCGGTGGTCTGGCACAAGATGGGCTCGGGCTGGTCGTGGTCGCGCAAGCACGGCGACGAGACCGACCACGCCGCCGACGCCGCCGAGGGCTGGGCGCAGATCAAGCGTGACCTGGCCGTCGAGGCGCACCGGTTCTACGTGCTCGACGAGTTCACCTACCCGCTGAAGTGGGGCTGGGTCGACGTCGACGACGTCGTCGAGACCCTGACGCACCGACCGGGCAGCCAGCACGTCGTCATCACCGGCCGCGACGCCCCGCCGGCGTTGGTCGAGGCCGCCGACCTGGTCGTGCAGATGACCAAGGTCAAGCACCCGATGGACGCCGGCCAGAAGGGCCAACGGGGGATCGAGTGGTGAGCACCCGCATCCCGCGGATCGTGGTGGCCGCGCCGTCGTCGAACGCCGGCAAGACGTCGATCACCACCGGCCTGGTCGCCGCGCTGACCGCCCGCGGGCTCACCGTGAGCCCGCACAAGGTCGGCCCCGACTACATCGACCCCGGCTACCACGGCCTCGCCGCCGGCCGCCCGGGCCGCAACCTGGACAAGTGGCTGGTCGGCGACGACCGGATCACCCCGCTGTTCCTGCACGGGGCCCGGGGCGCCGACGTCGCGGTCGTCGAGGGCGTGATGGGGCTGTTCGACGGCGCCGCGCACGCCAGCGTCGAGCCCGGCTACGGCTCGACCGCGCAGGTCGCCGCGCACCTGCAGGCCCCCGTGGTGCTCGTCGTGGACGCCGCCTCACAGGCCCGCAGCGTGGCCGCGCTGGTGCACGGGTTCGCCACCTTCGACCCGACGGTGCGCATCGGCGGCGTCGTCCTCAACCGGGTCGGCAGCGACCGGCACGAGGCGATCCTCCGCGAGGCGCTCGGCGCCGCCGGGGTACCGGTGCTCGGCGCGGTGCGCCGGATCGAGGACTTGCACACCCCCTCCCGCCACCTCGGGCTGGTGCCGGCGGCCGAGCGGTCGGCCGAGGCGGTGCGCACGGTGCGCGCGCTGGGCGCGGTCGTGGAGTCCAGCGTCGACCTGGACGCCGTCCTCCGGCTGGCCCGCACCGCACCCGACCTGTCCGGGGAGGCCTGGGACCCGGCCGCCGAGGTCACCCGGGTCGAGGGCCGGCCGGTGGTCGCCGTCGCCGGTGGGCCGGCGTTCACCTTCGGCTACGCCGAGACCGCCGAGCTGCTCGCCGCGGCCGGCGCCGAGGTGGTGACCGTCGACCCGCTGCGGGACGACGCCCTCCCGGAGGGCACCCGCGCGCTGGTCGTCGGCGGGGGCTTCCCCGAGGTGCACGCCAGCGCGCTCAGCGCCAACGTCGGGCTGCGGACGGCGATCGCCGAGCTCGCCCGGTCCGGTGCACCGATCGCCGCCGAGTGCGCCGGGCTGCTGTACCTGTCGCAGGAGCTGGACGGCGAGCCGATGTGCGGCGTGCTGCCCACGACGACGGCGATGCACCCGCGGCTCACGCTCGGCTACCGGGCCGCGGTCGCGCTCACCGACAGCGTGCTCGCCCCGGCCGGCACCCGGGTGCGCGGGCACGAGTTCCACCGCACCACCGCCGGCCCGGCCGCCGGGGCGACGCCGGCAGCGTCACCGGCATGGCAGTGGAACGCCGACGGCCCCGAGGGCTTCGTCAGCGACGGCGTGCACGCCTCGTACCTGCACCTGAACTGGGCCGGTTCCCCTGGGATGGCCTCCCGCTTCGTCGCCGCCGCCGCGCGGCTCCCCGAGAGGGCGCACCATGCACATCGCTGAGGGGTTCCTCCCGCCGGCGCACGCCATCGGCTGGACCGTCGCCGCCGCCCCGTTCGTCGTCCACGGCGCCCGGTGCGTGGTCAAGGAGGTGCGCGAGCACCCCGAGTCGACGCTGCTGCTGGGCGCGGCCGGCGCGTTCACCTTCGTGCTGAGCGCGATCAAGCTGCCCTCGTTCAACGGCAGCTCCAGCCACCCCACGGGCACCGGGCTCGGCGCCGTCCTGTTCCGGCCGCCGGTGATGGCGCTGCTCGGCACGGTGGTGCTGCTGTTCCAGGCGCTGCTGCTCGCCCACGGCGGGCTGACCACGCTGGGCGCCAACGCCTTCTCGATGGCGGTGGTCGGGCCGTGGGTGGGCTACGGGGCCTACCGGCTGGTGCGCCGCGTCGGTGGCGGGCTGCTGCCCGGGGTGTTCGCGGCGATGGCGCTGGCCGACCTGGCCACCTACGTGACGACGTCGCTGCAGCTGGCGCTGGCCTTCCCGGACGCCGAGAGCGGCCTGGTCGGCGCGGCGCTGAAGTACCTCGGCGTCTTCGCGGTCACCCAGGTGCCGCTGGCGGTCGGCGAGGGGCTGCTCGGCGTCCTGCTGTTCCGGGTGCTGACGGTCAACGCCCGCCCCGAGCTGGAGCGCCTCGGCGTCCTCCGCCCCGCGCCCGAACCGGGTTTCGGCGCCGAACCCCGCCCGGCATCCGGCGCCGAAACCCGGCCGGCATCCGGCGCCGAGAACCGGCCGGGATCCGGCGCGGGAACCGGGACGGCGGAGCGGGAGGAGCTGCGATGAGGCGGCACCTGGTCACCGCGCTGCTCGTGCTGGCCGTGATCGCGCTGTTCGCCACCCCGCTGCTGCTGGACCGGGACAGCGAGTACGCCGGCACCGACAGCCAGGCCACCGAGCTGGTGCAGGAGTCCGACCCGGGCTACGAGCCGTGGTTCGAGTCGGTCTTCTCCCCCGGCTCCTCGGAGATCGAGTCGGGCCTCTTCGCGCTGCAGGCCGCGCTGGGCGGCGGCGTGCTCGGCTACGCGATCGGCCGGCTGCGCGGCCGGCGGACGGCGCAACGGGCGGCGGCGGAGAGCCCCACCCCGGGCCCGTGACCGGGCTCGCGATCGACGACGCCGCCTGGGCCAGCGCCTGGCGACGGCGCTCCCCGGCCGACAAGCTGCTGCTGTCCGGCGGGCTGGTGGTCGGCGCCCTGGTGCTGCCGGCGTGGCCGGGCAGCGTGCTGGTCGCGCTGACCGCCGTCGTCCTGGCGCTCGGCCCGGCCCGGGTGCCCGCGCTCACCTTCGGCCGGGCCATCCGCCTGCCGCTGGCGTTCATCACCATCGGCGCGCTGACCGCGGTGGTGCAGGTCGGCGACGGCATCGGCTGGGCCCCGGACGCGGCCACGCGGGCCGGGGAGCTGGTCGGGCACGCGCTGGCCGGCAGCGCTGCGGTGCTGCTGCTGGCGACGACCACGCCGATGTCGGACCTGCTGCCCGCGCTGCAGCGGCTGCGGGTGCCCGACGCGGTCATCGAGGTCGCCTCGGTCACCTACCGCCTGCTGTTCGTGCTGCTGACCAGCCTGACCACCATCCGGGAGGCGCAGACCGCCCGGATGGGGCACTCCACCGTCCGCCGGTCCTACCGCTCCAGCGGGGTGCTCGCCGCCGCGGTGCTCACCCGGTCGTGGGACCGGGCGCGGCGGCTGCAGGACGGGCTGGCCGGCCGGGGCATGGAGACCGGGCTGCGGGTGCTGCCCGAGACGCTGCCGAGTTCCCGCCGGTTCGAAGCGCTCACGGTGGCCGGGCTGGCCGCGCTCGTCACCGTCGGGGTGCTGGCATGAGTCACCTGACGCTCGCCGCGAGCGGGCTGACCGCCGGCTACGACCGCCGCCGGCCGGTGCTCGACGGCGCCTCGCTCACCGTCCCGGCCGGCCGCCGGCTGGCGGTGCTGGGCGCCAACGGCTCGGGGAAGACGACGCTGCTGCGCTGCCTGTCCGGCGCGCTGGCGCCCGCCCGCGGCCGGGTCACCCTGGACGGCGCCGAGCTGCGGCACACCCGGGCGGGCCTTCGTGCCCACCGCCAGGAGGTGCAGCTCGTGCTGCAGGACCCCGACGACCAGCTGTTCAGCGCCTCGGTCGCGCAGGACGTCTCCTTCGGGCCGGTCAACCTCGGCCTGACCGAGGACGAGGTGCGTGCCCGGGTCGCCGAGGCGCTGGCGCTGCTCGCCGTCACCCACCTGGCCGAGCGCCCCACCCACCAGCTCTCCTACGGCGAGCGCAAGCGGGTGGCGATGGCCGGTGCGGTCGCGATGCGCCCGTGCGTGCTGCTGCTCGACGAGCCGACCGCCGGCCTCGACCCCACCGCGGTCGGGGAGGCGCTCGCCGCGCTGGCCCGGCTGCAGGAGGCCGACTCGACGGTGGTGATGAGCACCCACGACGTCGACCTGGCGCTGCGGTGGGCCGACGAGGTCGCCGTCGTCGTCGACGGCCGGGTGGTGCAGGGGACGCCGGAGACCGTGCTCGGCGACGACGCGCTGCTGGCCCGGGCCCGGCTGGACCGGCCCTGGGCGCTGACCGTGGGCGCCCGGCTGCGCGCGCTCGGCCTGCTGCCCGACGGCGCCCTCCCCCGGGACGCCGACGCGCTGCTCGCCGCGCTGCCCGACTCCCCCGGCGTGCGCACGTGATCACCGTCGGCGTCGGCGCGTCCACCGGGGTGAGCGCCGAGGAGGTGCTGGCCGCCGTCGACGCGGTGCTCCCGCCGGACGCCGGCCCGGTCGAGCTGGCCACGCTGGACGCCCGCGCCGCGGAGCCCGGTCTGCGGGAGGCCGCCGCACTGCGGGGCTGGCCGCTGACCGGGCACCCGGCGCCGGTGCTGGCGGCGGTCCCCGTGCCGGCGTCCTCGGCTCGGGTCGCCGCCGCCGTCGGCACCGGGTCGGTCGCCGAGGCCGCCGCGCTGCTCGGCGGGGGGCGGCTCGTCGTCGGCAAGACGGTGCGCGGCCGGGTGACGGTGGCGGTGGCGGAGGACGTCGATCTGCGTCATCACGGGGACGCCGAGGTCGGCCCGGGGCTGGTCGACCTGGCGGTGAACGTGCGCGCCGACGCCCCGCCGGCCTGGCTGCGCGCGGTGCTGCACGAGGCGCTGGACGCCAGCGCCGGCTACCCCGACCCCCGCCCCGCCCGGGTCGCCGTCGCCGCCGCGCACGGCCGCGACCCCGCGCAGGTGCTCCTCACCGCGGGCGCCGCCGAGACCTTCACCCTGCTCGCCCGGGCGCTCACCCCGCGGCGGGCCGTCGTCGTGCACCCCTCGTTCACCGAGCCGGAGGCGGCGCTGCGGGCCGCGGGCCACCCGGTCGAGCGGCTGCTGCTGACCGCCCCCGCCTACCGGCTGGACCCCGCCGCCGTGCCGGACGACGCCGACCTGGTGGTGCTCGGCAACCCGACCAACCCGACGTCGGTGCTGCACCCCGCGGACACGGTCGCCGCGCTGGCCCGGCCGGGGCGGGTGCTGGTGGTCGACGAGGCGTTCGCCGACTCGGTGCCCGGCGAGCCGGCGTCCCTGGCGCACCGCGCCGACCTGCCCGGCGTGCTGGTGGTGCGCAGCCTGACCAAGACCTGGGGGCTCGCCGGGCTGCGGGTCGGCTACGCCCTGGGCCCCGCCGACCTGGTCGCAGCACTCGCCGCGCAGCAGCCGCACTGGCCGGTCTCCACCCCGGCGCTGGCCGCGCTGGTCGCGTGCAGCACCGACCGCGCCCGGGCCGAGGCCGACGCGGTCGCCCGGCAGCTGGCCGTGCACCGGCGCGCCCTGATCGACGCGCTGCCGGCCGGCGTCACCGTCGTCGGCGACCCGGCGTCGGCGTTCGTGCTGCTGCACGTGCCCGGCGGCGCGCGGGTGCGCGGACGGCTTCGCGCGGAGGGCTGGGCGGTGCGCCGCGGGGACACCTTCCCGGGCCTGACCGGCGACCACCTGCGGGTCGCGGTGCGCGATCCGGGGACCTCGGGTGCCTTCGCGACGGCGCTGGCTGCGATCCTGGGCGGGGTCAGCGCCGACCTCCCCGCCCTGCACGCCCTGGCAGAAGAGAGCCGATGACCGCGACTGACCCCGCCCCGGCCGCCGTCTACCCGGTCGGGCTGCGCCTGGCCGGACGCCGTGTCGTGGTGGTCGGCGGCGGCCAGGTGGCCCACCGCCGGGTGGCCGGGCTGCTCGATGCCCGCGCCCTGGTCACCGTGGTCAGCCCCGAGGTCACCCCGGCGCTGGAGGCCCTGGTCGCCCCCGGCTCGGTGACCTGGCACCCCCGCCGGTACGTGCGTGGCGACCTGGCCGGCGCCTGGTACGCCGTCGCCGCCACCGACGACCGCGACGTCAACGCCGCGATCGCCGAGGAGGCGGAGCAGGCCCGGGTGTTCTGCGCCCGCGCCGACGACCGGTCGGCGTCCAGCGCCTGGACCCCCGCGGTCGGCCGGCAGGGCGACCTCGTCGTCGGCGTGCACGGCGGCGGCGACCCGCAGCGGGCCATCGGGGTGCGGGACGCGGTGCTGGCCGGGATCACCGACGGCTCGATCTCCGACCGCGCTGCCCGCCCCGCCGAGGGGTCCGGGGGCAGCGTCGTGCTCGTCGGGGGCGGCCCCGGCGACCCGGGGCTGGTCACCGTCCGCGGCCGGCACGCGGTGGCGACGGCGGACGTCGTCGTCGCCGACCACCTGGCCCCGCAGGGGCTGCTCGCCTCGCTGCCGGCCGAGGTCGAGGTGATCGACGCCTCCAAGCTGCCGCGCGGGCGGTCGATGGCGCAGGAGCAGATCAACGAGTTCCTGGTCTCCCGGGCGCTGGCCGGCAAGCGGGTGGTGCGGCTCAAGGGCGGCGACCCGTTCGTCTTCGGCCGCGGCTGGGAGGAGCTCGAGGCCTGCGCGGCCGCCGGGGTGCCGGTCGAGGTCGTGCCGGGCGTCACCAGCGCCATCGCCGTCCCGGGGCTCGCCGGGGTGCCGGTCACCCACCGCGGCATGACCCACGAGTTCGTCGTCGTCTCCGGGCACGTGCCGCCCGGGCACCCGGCGTCGCTGGTCGACTGGGCCGCGCTGGGCCGGTTGCGCGGCACCGTCGTCGTCCTGATGGGCGTGGACACCGCGGCACGGATCGCCGCGGCCCTGGTCGAACACGGGCGCGACCCGCAGACGCCGGTCGCCGTGGTCTCCGACGGGGCGACCCCCGGTCAGCGCACGGTGCGCACCACCCTGGCCGGCCTGGGCCAGGCGATCGCCGACGAGGGCATCCGCCCGCCGGCGGTCTGGGTGGTCGGCGACGTCGTGGGGCTCGGCGCGGAGCGCTGACCCGACCGCACCGATGAGTCCGGCCGTGCCGGCCGGTCCCTGCTGCGGACGCCCCGCCGGGGCGCGGACCGCAGGAGGACCCATGGCCACGGTGATCGCCGGCATGACCATCTCGCTGGACGGCTTCGTCGCCGACGAGCACGGCGACTACGGGATGCTGTACTCCGACTTCGCCGAGCTGGAGGGGCCGTACATGGCCGAGGCCCGCGAGGTCACGGGCGCGGCGCTGATGGGGCGGCGGACCTTCGACGGCGCCGAGGACCCCGACGGGTACGCCGACGGCTACGAGTTCCAGGTGCCGATCGTGGTGCTGACCCACACCCCGCCGGCGAAGCAGCCCAAGCGCAACGACCGGCTCCTCTTCACCTTCGTGACCGAGGGGGTCGAGGCGGCCGTCGCCTGCGCGGCCGTGCTGGCCGGCGACAGGGCGGTGACCGTGATCGGTGGCGCCGACCTCAACCAGCAGCTGCTCGCCGCCGGCCTGGTCGACGAGCTGTGGGTCGACGTGATGCCGGTGCTGCTCGGCCGGGGCCGGCGGCTGTTCGACGGCGCGCCACCGCAGCAGCTGGAGAAGCTGCGCGTCGATGAGCTGACGGCGCGGACCTCTCTCCGGTTCCGGGTGCTGCGCGGATAACACTTGTGCGGCGGATGTAGCACTCCTACTATCGCCGCCACCCAGCTGATGCCCTCCGGGAGTGGTGTCCGATGCCCTCGTCCCCGATCACCGACGAACCCGTCGTCCAGGTGCGTGACCTGCAGATGAGCTACGGGCCGCGCGCGGTCCTCACCGGCGTCGACCTCGACGTCCACCGCGGCGAGGTGGTCTGCCTGCTCGGCCCCAACGGCGCCGGCAAGACCACCACGATCGAGATCCTGGAGGGCTTCCGGCTCCCCTCGGCCGGCACCGTCCGGGTGCTGGGTGGCGATCCGGCCACCGGCGACGACGCCTGGCGGGCCCGGATCGGGGTGGTGCTCCAGTCCTGGCGGGACCACCCGCGCTGGACACCGCGCCGGCTGCTGTCCTACCTGGGCGGCTACTACGCGCCCTACGCGACGCCGGACCACCCCCGCCCCTACGAGGTCGACTGGCTGCTCACCACCGTCGGCCTGACCGACGGCGCCGACCGCAAGATCGCCACCCTCTCCGGTGGGCAGCGCCGTCGGCTCGACGTCGCCGTGGGCGTCATCGGCCGGCCGGAGCTGCTGTTCCTGGACGAGCCGACGGCCGGGTTCGACCCGGAGGCGCGACGGGACTTCCACGACCTGGTGCACCGGCTGTCGGACCTGGAGGGCACCAGCATCCTGCTCACCACCCACGACCTGGGCGAGGCGGAGCGGCTGGCCGACCGGATCCTCATCCTCAACGAGGGCCGGATCGTCGCCGACGGCAGCCCGGACGCCCTGGCCCGTCAGGTCGCCGGCCGCGCCGAGGTGCGGTGGACCTGCGCCGGCGAGGTCTTCGTGCACGCCACCGACGAGCCGGTGCCCTTCGTCCGGGAGCTGCTCGCGCAGCACGACGACATCAGCGACCTGGAGGTGCGCCGCGCCGACCTGGAGGACACCTACCTGGCGATGGTGCACCGGTCGGAGTCGACCCCGCGTTCCCCCGAGCTGGTGGAGGTGACCCGGTGAACGCCACCCGGCACGCGATCGGCCTCGGCGCGCGCCGCGGCTGGACCGAGTTCGTCCAGAGCCTGCGCAGCCCCCAGGACCAGGGCTTCTACCTGTTCATCGGGGTGGTGACGCTGGCCGTGCTGTGGGCGAACCGGGACAACGAGGTGGGCGACACCGGGCTGCTCTACCCCTCGTTCGCGCTGCCCAGCATCCTCGGTGGGCTGCTCGCCTTCGGCGTGGTCATCGGCCCGGCGTACTCCCTCGCGATGGAGCGGGAGGACGGGACCCTGCTGCGGCACAAGGCCCTGCCGCACGGCATGCCGGGGTACGTGACCGGGCAGCTCACCCTGCAGTCGCTCACCCTGGTGCCCACCCTGCTGGTGGTGCTGGTGCCCAGCCTGCTCCTGTTCGACGACCTCATGCAGCGGGGCGCGACGGGTTGGGCGGTCACCGTCGGGCTGATCGCCGTCGGTCTGTTCGCCGTCCTGCCCTGGGGCATGGTGCTCGGCTCGATCGTGCCCAGCGTCCAGAAGGTGGGCACCTGGGGCATGCTGCCGGTGCTCACCCTGCTGGGCATCTCCGGGATCGTCGTGCCGATCCAGGCCGTCTGGGGGTGGGTGCAGGCGGTCGCGCAGGTCTTCCCCGTCTACTGGATCGGGCACGTGCTGCGCTGGGCGTTCCTGCCGGAGGCAGCCGCGGCGGGCGAGCTCGGCGACGTGTGGCGGCCCGGCCTGGGCCTGCTCGTGCTCGTCGCGTGGGCGGTGGCAGGCTGTCTCGTCGCGCCGCGGGTGCTGCGCCGGATGGCCCGGCGGCAGTCCGGCTCGCAGGTGCAGGCCGCGCGGGAGGCGGCGCTGCAGTGGGTCAGGTGACCGAGGGCGTCCACAACCGGATCGCGCTGCTGCGCGCCGAGCAGGGGGTCACCCGGCGGGAGCTGGCCGACGCCCTGGGGGTGCACTACCAGACCGTCGGCTACCTGGAGCGGGGCGAGTACAGCCCCAGCCTGGCGATCGCGCTGCGCATCGCGGAGTTCTTCCAGGTGCCGGTCGAGGCGGTCTTCTCGCTGGCGCCGTTCCCCCGGGTCACCGACCTGCACCGCGCCGACCCGGGCGAGGCGTCCAGCGCATGAGGTGCACGGCCTGAGGTGGTGCCAGGGGTACCCCGGCTGTCGTGCCAGCGGGATCGAACCGGCCGGCCGGGACGGCGAGGGTCGGTGGTGTCCGTCAGCCACCCCTCCAGCCACCCCTCGAGGAGCCCTCGTGACCGGAACCGCCCGCCCGTCCACCGCCCACCGCGTCGGCGTCGTCGCCGTCGCCGGGACCGCGCTCAGCGGTCTGCTCGCCGCCGGCCTGCTCGCGCCGTCCGCCACCGCCGGCCCACCCGAGCACACCCCGACCCCGGCCCCGCACTCCCCGGTCACCGCGCTGCAGCAGGAGCTCGACGCCCTGGTCCGCGACGACGGCTACCCCGGGGCGCTGGCCGCGGTCAGCGACGTCCACGGCCGGGTCCGGGACCTGACCGCCGGGGTCGGTGACCTCGCCACCGGTGCCCCGGTGCCGCGGGACGGGCAGGTGCGGATCGCCAGCAACACCAAGACGTTCACCGCCACCGTCGTCCTGCAGCTGGTCGGCGAGGGGCGCGTCGGCCTGGACGAGCCGGTCGAGACGTACCTCCCCGGCCTGGTCCGCGGCGAGGGCATCGACGGGCGGCAGATCACCGTCCGCCAGCTGCTGCAGCACACCAGCGGGATCCCCGACTACGACGAGCTCCTCGTCCCGGAGTGGCTGGCCAGCGGTCTCACCCGCTTCTACGAGCCGCACGACGCCCTGGCCCTGGGGCTGAGCCGGCCGGCGCTGTTCCCGCCCGGCACCGACTTCGAGTACAGCAACACCAACTACACGCTGGCCGGACTGGTCGTGCAGCAGGTCACCGGCCGGCCGGTCGGCGAGGAGATCACCCGCCGGATCATCGAGCCGCTGGGGCTGCGCGCCACCTACTGGCCGGGCGAGGGCGAGCAGGAGATCCGCGGTCGGCACCCGCACACCTACTTCCCGCTCGACCGCGAGAACCCGCTCCCGGTCGACCCCGGGACGCCGCTGACCGACGTCACCGACCAGGACGTGTCGATGGGCTGGGCGGCCGGGGCGCTGGTCTCCAGCCCGCGCGACCTGCTGCGGTTCGACCAGGCGCTGGTGGACGGCGAGCTGCTCACCCCGGACCTGCTCGCGGAGATGCAGGACACCGTGCCCGCCGACGGCACCGTGCTGCGCGGGCAGGAGGAGTACGGGCTGGGGCTGCAGACCTACACGCTCAGCTGCGGCGGCGTCGCCTGGGGCCACGGCGGCGACATCCCGGGGGCGCACACCCGCAACGCCGTGACCAGCGACGGGCGCGGGGCCGTCGTCGTCGTCACCGGCGAGCCGACCACCGAGGAGCAGGCCGTCCGGCTCGAGGAGACGATCGACACCGCGATCTGCGGCTGACGGTCAGTCGGGCGGGAACCGGCTCGCGGCGTCCTCCAGCAGCACCTCGCGGTGCGCCGGGGGGCGCCGCGGGCACGCGGTGCAGGTGGCCTCGTGCGGCACCCGGTACAGCAGGCAGCACGAGACCCGCCGGGTGAACCGCACCGCCCCTCCACCGGGCCGGGCGACGTCGGCGAAGCGCGGCGCAGGGAGCGGCGCGCCGATCTCCGCAGCCAGTGGGCCGGCCAGGGCGGTCGCCGCGGCGACGTCGCCGGTGGCCCGGCCGAGCGTGAGCAGCCGGTTGGCGATCGAGTCGGTGGCGATCGCCCACAGCGGGCGCTCCCGCAGCCCACCGGCCGCGGCCACCGCGGCGACCACCGCCGCCAGGGACGCGCGCAGGTCACCGGCCGGGGCACCACCGACGGCCGGGTCACCGGCGGTCGCCGCGACCGGGGTGCGCCCGGCGAGCAGGTGCAGCGTGGTGTCGGCGAGCCGGGCCGACACCGGCGCCCCGGTGACCAGCCCGGCCAGGAACGGCCCGATCAGCACGGTGGAGGCCGAGTACCACCACACCGTGGCCAGCACCCGCCGGTCGCCGGTGCCCTGCCGCGGCGCCCGCGCCGTCAGCACCTCGCCGGTCCAGGCCGGGTCGGCCAGCACGGTCGCGGGGACGGCGTCCGCCGAGGGCGGGGGTACCAGCCCCAGCCCCGCCGCACCGGGCAGCAGGGCGAACCGCATCGCGCCGGCATCCACCCCGACAGTTTCGCCCGGCCCCGTTCCCACCCGACGTGCGGGGGCACCTGACGGGGAGGTGACCGGGGCCATAGGTTGTGCAGCAGAGACAGCGCCGCCTCGCCGGGAGGGCGGCGCCCGGATCCGGAGGTGGCGCATGAGCGAGACCCAGACGAACGACGCCCAGGGCCTGTCCAGCCAGCTGCCCGAGGGCGGGTTCCCGCCGCCGGAGGCGCTGGCCGCCGCCGCCAACGCGGGGCCGGACACCTACGAGCGGGCCGCGGCCGACCGGGTCGGCTTCTGGGAGGACGCCGCCCGCCGGCTCGACTGGGACCAGCCGTGGGAGCAAGCGCTGGACTGGAGCAACCCGCCGTTCGCGAAGTGGTTCGTCGGCGGGAAGCTGAACGTGGCGGCCAACTGCGTCGACCGGCACGTCGACGCCGGCCACGGCAGCCAGGTCGCCTACCACTGGATCGGTGAGCCCGGCGACACCCGCACGATCACCTACGCCCAGCTCAAGGACGAGGTCTGCAAGACCGCCAACGCGCTGATCGAGCTGGGCGTGCAGTCCGGTGACCGGGTCGCCATCTACCTGCCGATGATCCCGGAGACGATCTTCACCATGCTGGCCTGCGCCCGCATCGGCGCGGTGCACATGGTCGTCTTCGGCGGCTTCTCCCCCGACGCGCTGGCCAGCCGGATCACCGACGCCGACGCCAAGGTCGTCGTCACCGCCGACGGCGGCTACCGCCGCGGCGCCCCCAGCGGGCTCAAGCCCAACGTCGACGAGGCGCTGACCAAGACGGACGGGGTCCGCAGCGTGCTGGTCGTGAACCGCACCGGCCAGGACGTCGAGATGACCGAGGGCCGCGACGTCTGGTGGTCCGACCTGGTCGAGCGGCAGTCGACCGAGCACACGGCCGAGGCGTTCGACGCCGAGCACCCGCTCTACATCATGTACACCTCGGGCACGACGGCGAAGCCCAAGGGCATCCTGCACACCTCCGGCGGCTACCTGACCCAGGTCAGCTACACCCACTGGGCCACGTTCGACCTCAAGCCGGACACCGACGTCTACTGGACCGCGGCCGACGTCGGCTGGGTCACCGGCCACAGCTACATCGTCTACGGACCGCTCTCCAACCGGGCGACGTCGGTGATGTACGAGGGCACCCCGGAGACGCCGCACCGCGGCCGCTGGTGGGAGATCGTGCAGGAGTACGGGGTGACCATCCTGTACACGGCGCCGACCACCATCCGCACCTTCATGAAGTGGGGCGACGACGTCCCGGCCGGGTTCGACCTCTCCTCGCTGCGGCTGCTCGGGTCGGTCGGTGAGCCGATCAACCCCGAGGCGTGGCTCTGGTACCACAAGAACATCGGCGGCGGCCGCTGCCCGATCGTGGACACCTGGTGGCAGACCGAGACCGGCGGCCACATGATCACCCCGCTGCCGGGCGTCACGAAGCTGGTGCCCGGATCGGCCCAGCACCCGTTCCCCGGCATCTCCGCCAAGGTGGTCGACGACGAGGGCAACGAGCTCGCCGACGACTCCACCGGGCTGCTGGTGCTCACCGAGCCGTGGCCGTCGATGCTGCGCACCATCTGGGGCGACGACGACCGCTACGTCGACACCTACTGGTCCCGCTTCGGCAAGAACGTCTACTTCGCCGGTGACGGGGCCAAGAAGGACGCCGACGGCAACATCTGGCTGCTCGGCCGGGTCGACGACGTGATGAACGTGTCCGGGCACCGGATCTCGACCACCGAGGTGGAGTCGGCGCTGGTCAGCCACCCGACCGTCGCCGAGGCGGCCGTGGTCGGCGCGACCGACCCGACCACCGGCCAGGGCATCGTCGCGTTCGTCATCCTGCGCGGCGACGCCGTCGACCGGGGTGAGGAGCTGGTCAAGGAGCTGCGGCTGCACGTGCGCAAGGAGATCGGGCCGATCGCCAGCCCGCGGCAGATCATGGTCGTGCAGGAGCTGCCCAAGACCCGTTCGGGCAAGATCATGCGCCGCCTGCTCCGCGACGTGGCCGAGAACCGGGAGCTGGGCGACGTCACCACGCTGACCGACTCCTCGGTGATGGAGCTGATCAGCTCGAAGCTGCCCTCCAGCGGCTCCGACGACTGACGAGGGCACTCCCGGAGCTCGTGCTCTTCTCGCCCCGGCGAGCAGAGCACGAGCTCCACACCCCCTGCTGCCCAGTCCCCCGGCGGCCGCCCGCGCGGCCCGGCCGCACGGGCCTCCCCCTCCCCCGGGTGACCCCGGACGGCGACGAGCGCGCGGATGCGGCACGATCAACGGCAGTCCGACGCGCCGGGAGTCCGCCTGGCGCCGATGAGTGAGGAGCCACCCGTGGCCCAGAGTGTGCCGACGCCCCCGCTGACGGGATCGACCGCCGCCGGCGCCACCGAGCCCTCGGTCGGCACGCTGGCCAAGAGCGCGATGACCGACGTCTCCACGCTGGTCCGCTCGGAGATCGAGCTGGCCAAGGCCGAGATCGGGGCGTCCGTGAAGCGGGGCGGGGCCGGGGCCGGGGCGTTCGCCGCCGCCGGCGCGATGCTCGCCTTCGCCGGCTTCTTCTTCTTCTTCTTCCTCGCCGAGCTGCTGGCGGTCTGGCTCCCCCGCTGGGCGGCCTTCCTGATCGTGTTCGCCCTGCTGGTGCTGCTGGCCGCGGTCGTCGGGTTCGTGGGCTGGCGACTGGTCAAGAAGATCAAGAAGCCCGAGCGCACCATCGAGACGCTGCAGGACCTGCCCGACGTGATGCGGCGCGAGGCGCCCGGCCAGCGCACGCACGACCTGCCCACCGTCCGCGACGGCCAGGTCGTCCGGCAGGACGCGCACGCCCGCCTGCGCTGATCCGGTGACGCTGCCCGGCGAAGGGCTGCCCGACGCCACCAGTGCCCTGCTGCCCGGCCCGTGGTCGCACCGCGACGTCTCCGCCAACGGCGTCCGGCTGCACGCCGCGGAGGCCGGGGAAGGACCGCTGGTCCTGCTGCTGCACGGCTTCCCGGAGTTCTGGTGGGCCTGGCGGTCCCAGCTCACCGGGCTGGCCGCGGCCGGGTTGCGGGTGGTCGCCCCGGACCTGCGCGGCTACGGGGCCAGCGACAAGCCACCCCGCGGCTACGACCTGCCCACCGCGGCAGCCGACGCCGCTGCGGTCATCCGCTCGCTCGGGGAGACCGAGGCCGTGGTCGTCGGCTCGGACTGGGGCGGGCTGGTCGGCTGGACGATGGCGGCCCTGCACCCGCGGACCGTCCGCCGGCTCGTGGTCGTCTCCGCGGCCCACCCCCGCCTGTTGCGCGCGGGCATGTCGAACGCCCAGCAGCGCCGCGCGATGGCCTACGCCGTGCGCTTCCAGCTGCCCCGGCTGCCCGAGCGGCGCCTCACCCGCGCCGACGACGACCCGGTGGCCGAGCTGATGCGCCGCTGGTCGGGGCCGTCGTGGGTGCACACCGCGGACTTCGCCGAGGCGGTCGAGCGCTACCGTTCCGCCGCCCGGATCCCGCAGGCCGCCTACGGGGCGATGGAGTACTACCGCTGGGCCGGCCGCTCCCAGCTCCGGCCGGACGGCCTGCGGTTCGCCCGGCGGATGGCCGCGCCCGTCACCGCGCCGACCCTGCAGGTGCACGGCGCCCAGGACCCGCACGTCCTGCCGGCCACCGCCCGCGGGTCGGACCGCTACGTGGCCGGCGCCCACCGCTGGCTGGAGCTGCCCGGGGTCGGGCACTTCCCGCACGAGGAGGCCCCGGACGAGGTCACCGCGGCCATCGCCGACTGGGCCACCGCCTGAGCGGGCGCGCCGCGCTCACTCGCAGGCGCCGGTGTCCACCGCGGCGACCGCGCGCTGGCCCTCGACGGCTGCCGTCTCGACCTGGTCGTAGGTGAGCGCGTAGCCGGTGTCGGGGTCGTCGATCGCCGAGGCGAAGACGACGCCGAGCACCGTGCCGTCGGGCGCCAGCAGCGGGCCGCCGGAGTTGCCCGCGCGCACCTGGCCGTAGAGCGCGTAGACGTCGCGCTCGACGGTGCGCACCGCGCGGAAGTCCGGTCCGCTGATCGGGCCGCGGTCGCGCACCCGCGCCGGGCCGACGTAGAGGCCCCCACCGCCCGGGTAGCCCATGACGATGGCGTCGTCGCCGGTGTCCGCGGGCGTCGGCGTGAACCGCAGGGGCACCTGCGGGAGCCCGGGGACGGCCAGCACCGCGACGTCGGTCTCCTCGTCGACGTACACCGGCGTGGCGTCGTAGGTCTGCCCCTCGGCGCTGACGGTGGGCCGGTCGACCCCGGCCAGCACGTGTGCGTTCGTCATCACCCGCTCGTCGGCGTAGACGAACCCCGACCCGTCGATCTGCCGGGCGCACGACCCGGCGATCCCCCGGATCTGCACCACCGAGCCCCGCACCTGGGTGACGACCGGGCTGGCCAGCAGCGCCTGGTCCGGCGCCGGGACGTCCCGCGCCTGGGTGGGCGTGAGGGGGTCCAGGACGTCGGGCAGCCCCTGCCGGTCGATCGCGTCGCGCAGCGACTCGTAGAGCGAGCGCACCTGCTCGGGGACCGCCCGGTCGACCGACTGCACCAGGCTCGACTCGCGCACCTGCGCGGCGACCCCGGGGAACGGGGAGCTGGCCAGCGGGATCGCGACCATCCAGGCCACCAGCAGCACGGCCGCGGCGGAGACCACCGCCCCGGCGACCGAGTCGAGCACCTTGGCCGGCTCCCAGGTGACCCGGGTGCGCACCGCGCGCCCCACCACCCCGGCCAGCAGCTGACCGAGCAGCGCACCGGCGAGGACGACGACCAGCGCCACGAACACCCGGGTGACCGAGGACCCGGCCAGCTCGTCGGCGATCGGCCCGGACAGCTGGGCGCCGATGACCGCGCCGCCGAAGAAGCCCACGAACGAGGTGGCCGACACGATCAGGCCCTGCCGGAAGCCGGAGAGCGCGAAGACCATCGCGAGGACGATCAGCGCCACGTCGACCAGGCTCACGGAGCGCGCACCGTCATCGTCCCGACCTGCCCGAGCGCGATGTGGAAGCTGCACTCGAAGGGGTACTCCCCCGGCTCGGTCACCTCGAACTCGATCGTGTCCTCCTCCCCGGGGCCGAGCACCGGGATGGCCGGCTCGATCGGCACGGGGCCGGTGTCCGGGGTGAAGCGGAAGTTGTGCGTCAGCTGGTCCGCCACGTTGCGCACGGTCACCCGCACGGTGCCCGGCTCGACGGTGAAGGTGTCCGGCGTGAACACGTAGTCGTCGCCGGTGGTCAGGGTGATCTCCTGCACGCCGTCGGCCGTGGTCGTCACCGTGCCGACGTCGCCGCCGGCGGTGCGGGTGGCCTCGGGCAGCACCGGCTGCTGGTTGGAGCACCCGGCCAGCACGACGCCGAGCAGGGCGAGCACCACCAGCAGCACCGGTGCCGGTGGGCGAGGGCTCCGCCGCGCTCGCGCGCGGGCCTGGGCTGCGCTCATGGTCCCGGGACGGTACGCGGACCGGCTGTGCGCCGGGCGTCGTCGGCCGCCGTCGGCGCGGCGCGGTCGTCGAGCTCCCCGGCCGGCGGCGGCGGGACCGGCAGCGGCCGGACGTCGCCTTCGTCCCAGGGACGGGCCAGCCCCGCGGCCTCGAGCACGGCGTCCAGCAGCGCGGCGGTGAACCCCCAGACGACCATCCCGGCGACGTCGAACGCCGGGCCGACGTAGCCGCTGGGGTGGCCCACCCGGAAGCGGTTGGCCGGATCGGCGAGCTCGGCCAGCGGGACCCGGGCCACCCGGGCCACCTCGAACGGGTCGCCGACCGTGACGTCCCGCGGGTCGTCCCACCAGCCGACCACCGGGACGACCAGGTTGTCCGACGGCCCGAGGAAGAGCGCCGGCAGGGTGGTCAGCACCCGCACCCCGGCCGGGTCGACCCCCGCCTCCTCGTGCGCCTCGCGCAGCGCGGTGGCCACCGGGTACTCCTCCCCCGGGTCGGCGCCACCGCCGGGGAAGGCCGGCTGGCCGGCGTGCCGGCGCAGGTGCGCGGACTTCTCGATGAGCAGCACGTCCGGGCCGCCGGGCCCCTCCCCGAGGAGCAGCAGCACCGCGGAGCGGCGGGCGGTGGCCGAGCGGGCGGCGCGGGGGTCGTGCCGGTGCCACAGCGACAGCTCGCCGGCCGTCGCGACGAGCCGCCGGACGTGCTCGGGGAGGTCGGCCAGGTCCTCGGGCGCGACGGTCACAGCTGCACGCCCAGGTGCTCGGCCACCAGCTGCTCGAACTCGGCCAGGGACGGGACCTGGCCGACCTGCACGTGGGCCACCGAGCCGTCGGCGGCGAGGAAGAGGGTGTGCGGGAGGCTGCGCAGCCCGAGCGCCGCGGTCACCTCGCCGTCCTCGTCGAAGGCGGTGGGCAGGGTGACCCCGGCGTCGTCGGCGAAGGAGGCACCGGCGGCGGCCCGGTCCTGGCTGTCGATGCTCAGCACGCGCAGCCGGTCACCGGCCGCGTCGGCCAGCTCCTGCACCACCGGCAGCTCCTCCCGGCAGGGCGGGCACCAGCTGGCCCAGAGGTTCACCACGGTGGGCGTCCCCTGGGCCCGGCCGAGGTCCAGGCTGCCCCCGGTGAAGCACGAGAAGGACAGCCCGGTCAGCTCGCCGTCCGGCGCCGGCTCGTCGGGCTGCTCGGGACAGGCCGTCAGGTCGGTCCGCACGTCGGGGGCCGCGGCCGGGGCCGGCTGCTCCGGTGCGGCGTCGTCGTCGGCGGTGCAGCCGGTCACCAGCAGTGCCGCGGCGAGGACGACGAGGAGGCGGCCGGTCACTCGGTGTCCGAGGCGGCCGGCGTCTTCACCAGCTTCTCCGCGACCTGCGGGTCGACCGGGCCGATCCCGTAGGACGGGCACCACGAGGCGAGCCCGCACGCGCCACAGGCCGGCTTCTTCGCGTGGCAGACGCGCCGGCCGTGGAAGATCACCCGGTGGGAGAAGATCGTCCACTCCTTCTTCGGGATCAGCTCGGCGATCTCGGTCTCGACCTTGACCGGGTCCTCCTCCCCGGTCCACCCGAACCGGCGCACCAGCCGGCCGAAGTGGGTGTCGACGGTCAGCCCGGGCACCCCGAAGGCGTTGCCGAGCACCACGTTGGCGGTCTTGCGCCCGACGCCGGGCAGCGTCACCAGGTCCTCCAGCCGGGCCGGCACCTCGCCGTCGAAGCGCTCGACCAGCGCCTGGCCGAGGCCGAGCACCGAGTTGGCCTTGGCGCGGAAGAACCCGGTGGGCTTGAGGATCTCTTCCAGCTCGGCCCGGTCGGCGCCGGCGTAGGCGGCGGCGTCCGGGTACCGGGCGAACAGCGTCGGCGTCACCTTGTTCACCGTCTTGTCCGTCGTCTGCGCGGACAGGACGGTGGCGACCAGCAGCTCCAGCGGGGTGGTGAAGTCGAGCTCGCAGTGCGCATCGGGGTGGATCAGCGCCAGCTCCCGGTTGGTCCGCCGGGCCCGGCGGGTGCGGGCCAGCGGGCTCTCCTCCGGGTCGAAGGGCGGGACGCCCAGCCGGGCGGCGCGCGCCGGACGACGGGGTGCGGCGGGCCGGGTGTAGGCCGGCGGGGTCACGGGCTCGGACACGCGACCGAGGGTAGGCGTCGGCACCGACAGGCAGCGACCGTCATACTCGCTGCTGGTGCACCGTCCGGCAGCCAGCCCGGCGCACACCCCGACCGCACGACGGACGTCGTCTCTCCGCCCGGGCCTCCCCGCCCGGAGACGCCGCCGAGGAGGTGCTCGTGGTCGCCCTCATCGTCATCCTGTTCCCGCCGTTGCTGATCGCGTTCCTGCTCGTCATGGAGCGGGTCGAGGAGCCGCTGCGCCGGCAGACCTCGCCGCGCGAGGTCGAGGCCTTCCTCGACACGGCGACCCCGGGTGAGGTGGGCACCCTGGCCTCCTCCGGCATCCGGCGGGCGATGAGCCGCTGGCGGGCCCGCCGCCGGCGCCGTCCGCGGAACATGACGCCGCCTGCGCAGCCGGCGGTGCTGGACTTCGACAGCACCCACGGCGAGGAGGACCGCGACCCCGACTGACCCCGACCGGGGCGCGCACCGACGGTTCGACCCCACTCTGAGTGGGCAGGTCGGTGACTGACCGCACGGGTGAGGCTGGCCACAGGGCCTAGACTCTGCGGGAACGCGGGTCGCCATCGCTCCCGCGAGGACGTTGCGAGAGGTGCACGTGGACGACGTACTTGCCCAGTCCGGGCTCTTCCAGGGGCTGTCGGAGGAGGCCGCCGAACCGGTGGCCAGCGCGCTGGAGACGGTGACGCTGCCCCGTGGCCGCGTGGTCTTCAACGAGGGCGAGTCGGGCGACAGCCTCTACGTCGTGCTGTCCGGCAAGATCAAGCTCTCCCGCCGGGCGCCCGACGGCCGCGAGAACGTGCTGGCCGTCATGGGCCCCTCCGACCAGTTCGGTGAGCTGTCGGTGTTCGACCCCGGCCCGCGCACGGCCACCGCGACGGCGGTCACCGACGTGCGGCTGGCGAAGATGCCGAACACGATGCTGCGCCCGTGGATCACCGCGCACCCGGAGATCGGTGAGCAGCTGCTGCGCGTGCTGGCCCGCCGGCTGCGCCGCACCAACGACTCGGTCGCCGACCTGATCTTCACCGACGTCCCCGGCCGGGTGGCCAAGGCGCTGCTGCAGATGGCCGACCGCTTCGGCAGCCGGGAGAACGAGGGCCTGCGGGTCAAGCACGACCTCACCCAGGAGGAGCTGGCCCAGCTGGTCGGCGCCTCCCGCGAGACGGTGAACAAGGCGCTGGCCGACTTCGTGCACCGCGGCTGGATCCAGCTGCAGGGCAAGTCCGTCGTCGTCCTGGACGAGGAACGGCTGCGCCGCCGCGCCCGCTGAGCCAGGACTGAACGCGAGGGGCCCAGGACCGACCCGGTCCTGGGCCCCTCGCGTTCGGCGCCCCGGGTTCAAGGCTGCTGCGGCGGCCGCACCATCGGGATGCGGGTGCCGTCGGGCAGCACGGCGACCAGGCCGCCGGGCGTGCGCACGAACCGCGGGCTGATCGGCACCACCGGCTCCGGCGGGGACCCGGCCAGCGCGGCCGCCGCGTCGGGGAAGGCGCCCAGCTGGCCGAGGGTGTGCACGGTCGGCGGCAGCATCGGCCGGGTGCCCGCGGCGTACGCCTCGAGCGCGGCGGCCGGGGTGGCCCAGCCGGCCTCGTCGGCCTCGCCGGAGACGTCCCGGGCCTCCTGGCCCGCGGGCAGCAGCGCGAGGAAGAACTTGGTGTCGTACCGCCGGCGCTCGGCCGGCGGGGTGATCCAGTGCGCGAAGGGACGCAGCAGGTCGGCGCGCACCGCCAGGCCGCGGGCGGCCAGCAGCTCGGCGAGGGACAGCTCCCGGGCGACCAGCGCCTGTCGCTGGGCCTCCCAGTCCGCACCGGAGACGTCCGGGACGACGGCGGCGCCCCCGGGCGGGCCGGCGAGCAGCACGCCGGCCTCCTCGAAGGTCTCCCGGACGGCGGCGCACACCAGTTCCCGCGCCAGCCGCTCGTCGCAGCCCCAGGTGGCCGCCCACTCGGCCGGCGGCGGCCCGACCCAGGCGGTCTCGACCTCCCCGTCGCGCTCGTCGACCCCGCCGCCGGGGTAGGCGGTCATCCCCCCGGCGGCGGGCATGCCCCGGACCCGGCGCAGCAGGTGCACCTCCAGCCCGGCAGCACCGTCCCGCACCAGCAACACGGTCGCCGCCTGCCGGATCGGGACCACATCAGTCATCGGACCGGGACCCACCGGGACGGACGCCGACGAAGGAGGCGGTGGCCCCGGCGCGGGGGCCGGAGGCTCCCCGCCGGGGACACGGGGACGCGCTCGTCGCCACCGGCACCGGCACCTGGCCGCGCGGCGATCCGGAGGATCGCAGTGTCATCGCAGCTCGACGGTGAGTTCCACCTCGACGGGGGCGTTCATCGGCAGCTCGGCGACACCGACGGCGCTGCGGGCGTGCTGCCCGGCGTCGCCGAAGACCCGGCCGAGGAACTCGCTGGCGCCGTTGACCACTCGCGGCTGGGCGCTGAAGCCCTCCGCGCTGGCGACGTACCCCACGACCCGCACGATCCGCGCCACCTGGTCCAGGCCGACCAGGTCGTCGACGGCGGCCAGCGCGTTGAGGGCGCAGACCTTGGCGTCGGCCGCGGCGTCCTCGACGTCGACCGACCCGCCCACCTTGCCGGTGCGACGCAGCCCGCCGTCGACGAAGGGCAGCTGCCCGGAGGTGAAGACCAGCTGGCCGGTGCGGACGGCCGGGACGTAGGCGGCCACGGGCGCGGCCACCGGGGGCAGCCGGACCCCGAGCTCCTGCAGCCGGGCGTGCCAGCTCTGCGGGGCGGTCATGCCGGCCTCAGCTCGTCGGGCGCTTGAGGTAGGCCACCAGCTGGTCGCCGCCGCCGGGGCCCTGGAGGACGGTGACCAGCTCCCAGCCGTCGACGCCCCACGAGTCCAGGATCGCCTTCGTGTTGTGGATCAGCAGCGGGATGGTGGCGTACTCCCAGGTACGGCGGGCTTCGCTCATGCCGCGACGCTAGCGCAGCCCCGACCGCGACAGGATGGAACGGCCCCCGTGCAGCGGCCCGGTGCGGGCCTGCGAGCGCTGGGGGGCAGGGGGGTCCGCCGACTCGTACGCTGAGCCGGTGACGCCCGATCCCCGCTCCGTGCGCTGCCACGTCGTCACCGGGAAGGGCGGCACCGGGAAGACGACGGTCGCCGCCGCGCTCGCCCTGGCCCTGGCCGCCGACGGGCACCACGTGCTGCTGATCGAGACCGAGGGCCGGCAGGGCATCGCCCAGCTGTTCGACACCCCGCCGCTGCCCTACGAGGAGCGCCGGGTCGCCGTCGCCCGCGGTGGGGGCGAGGTGAAGGCGCTGGCCATCGACGTCGAGGCGGCGTTCCTGGAGTACCTCGACATGTTCTACAACCTCAAGCGGGCCGGGTACGCGCTGCGCAAGATGGGCGCGATCGACTTCGCCACCGCGATCGCCCCCGGGCTGCGCGACGTGCTCCTGACCGGGAAGATCAAGGAGGCGGTCACCCGCCGCGAGCACGGTCGGCCGGTGTACGACGCCGTCGTCGTCGACGCCCCGCCGACCGGGCGGATCACCCGGTTCCTCAACGTCACCAACGAGGTCGCCGGCCTCGCCCGCTCCGGCCCGATCAAGACCCAGAGCGACGGGGTGATGGCCGTCTTCCGCTCACCGCAGACCGCCGTCCACCTGGTCACGCTGCTGGAGGACATGCCCGTGCAGGAGACCGCCGACGCGATCGCGGACCTGCGCGAGGCCGGCCTGCCGGTCGGCTCGGTGATCGTCAACATGGCCAGCGAGCCGCTGTTGCCGGCCGCGGCGCTGGCCCGGGCGGCCGACGGCGGGCTGACCGCGGCGGACCTCACCTCGGCGCTGTCCGCCGCGGAGCTGCCCGGCGGTGACCAGCTGGCCGAGGGGCTCGTCGCCGAGGCGGTGGAGCACGCCCGCCGCTGGACGGCGCAGGACGCGCTGCGCGACGACGTCGAGGCGCTGGGCCGGCCCACCGTCGAGCTGCCGCTGTCGGTCGGCCCGATCGACCTCGGCTGCCTGTTCGAGCTGGCCGAGCGCCTCGAGGGGCACCTGAGCACGGAGGCCGCCGCGTGAGCACCCCCCAGCACCACACCCCGCAACACCACACCCCGCAACACCATGCCCCGGCGATGGACCTGGCCGCCCTGGTCGGTGACCCGGCCACCCGGATCGTGGTCTGCTGCGGCTCCGGCGGCGTGGGCAAGACGACGACGTCGGCGGCGCTGGCCCTGGCGGCGGCGGAGGCCGGCCGGCAGGTCGTCGTCCTCACGATCGACCCGGCCCGGCGGCTGGCCCAGTCGCTCGGCCTGGTCGAGCTGGACAACGAGCCCCGCCGGGTCGAGGTGCCCGGCGCCGCGGGCGAGCTGAACGCGATGATGCTGGACATGAAGCGGACGTTCGACGACGTCGTGTCCGCCCACTCCACGCCCGAGCGGGCGCAGGTGATCTTCGAGAACCCCTTCTACCAGGCGCTGTCCTCCTCCTTCGCCGGCACGCAGGAGTACATGGCGATGGAGAAGCTGGGCCAGCTGCGCGCCAGCGACCGCTGGGACCTGGTGATCGTCGACACCCCGCCGTCCCGATCGGCGCTGGACTTCCTGGACGCACCGAACCGGATGAGCCGCTTCCTCGACGGCACGATGATCCGGCTGCTCACCGCGCCGGCGCGGGCCGGCGGGCGGGCCGGGGTCCGACTGTTCGGCGCCGGCTTCAGCCTGTTCAGCCGGATCATCAGCAAGATCCTCGGTGGGCAGCTGCTCAACGACATCTCCGCGTTCGTCTCCGCGCTGGACACCATGTTCGGCGGTTTCCGGGAGCGGGCCACCGCCACCTACGAGCTGCTGCGCCAGCCGGGCACCGCCTTCGTCGTCGTCGCCGCCCCGGAGCCGGACGCGCTGCGCGAGGCCTCCTACTTCGTCGACCGGCTCTCCACCGAGGGGATGCCGCTGGCCGGGCTGGTGCTCAACCGCACCCACCCGCCGGCGACCACCGGGCTCTCGGCCACCCGCGCGGCGGCCGCGGCCGAGGCGGTCACCGAGGCGGGCGGGCCGGAGGCCGCGCTGGCCGCCGGGGCACTGCGGGTGCACGCCGAGCGGATGACCCAGGCCGCCCGGGAGCAGCGGCTGGCCGACCGGTTCACCAGCGCACACCCGGAGGTGCCGGTGCGCACCGTCCCGGCCGCGGCCGGCGACGTGCACGACCTGGACGGGCTGCGCGTCATGGCGTCCGCCCTGCTCGCCGACGAGGACGACACCGGCACGGGCACCCCGCGCAGCCGGGTGCTGCCGGTCCGGCGCCCAGCGGCCTGACCACCGACCCCGCGGGTCACGCTCCGGGGTGAACCGCGGGCACTCTTAACCCGGACGTGGCCCGCTCGCAACCCGAACGGCTCCACTCTCCCCTCACACTCCGTTACGGTCCGCCGCGACCCATCAGCCGGAGGAGTGAGGCAGCCGCATGACCACAGCCCCAGGGGTCGACGTCCCCGACGCCGACCAGCCGCGGCCGACGACTCCCGACATCGGGCTCTTCGGCACCGGGACGACCGTCCCCACGGTGGTCCCCACCGCCGCGGAGCTGCCCGTGGAGATCCCGGTCGACCTCACCGGCATGGACGCCGACGACCGGGCTCGCACGAAGATCATCACCGCGGCGATCCGGCGGCGGTCGCAGGAGCTGCGGCGCGACCACCCGGTGCTGCGGCACCAGGACGCGCTCGGCCTGGCCGCCTTCGCCGTCGCCGTCGCCGGGTTCGTCGGCTCCGGCGCGCTCTACCTGACCGGC